>DATINV010000198.1:0-23759 GCA_035473775.1 Chthoniobacterales bacterium | reverse complement strand
ATGGAGAAGTCGTCGTCAGTATTTTTGTGAACCCTCTCCAATTCGAACCCGGTAGCGATTACGAGCGTTATCCGAGACCCGAAAAAGACGACGAAGAATTTTGCCGCAAAACCGGAGTTAATCTTCTGTTTCGACCGAGCGCCGCGGAGATGTATGCGAAGGATCGCTCAATTTTCGTCGAAGAAAATTCCCTCTCAAGCGTGCTGGACGGGAAATCGCGGCCGGGCCATTTCCGGGGCGTTTGCACCGTGGTAGCGAAACTGTTTAACATCTTGCGGCCGGACATCGCGATTTTTGGCGAAAAGGATTTTCAACAGCTCGCGATCATTCGCCGGATGGTTCGGGATCTGGATTACAACATCGAGCTCGTCGCTGTGCCGACCGTGCGCGAAGAAGACGGACTGGCTTGCAGTTCGCGCAATGCGTATCTCAATCCGGGCGAACGGCAACAAGCGCCGATTTTGCGCAAAGCTTTGCTGGCAGCAAGAGAGTCGGGCAAAGGATCCGCGAATGAAATTGTCGATCTTGTCCGCAAAATCATTGGCCAAGCACCGCTTGCGCGAATCGACTATGTCGAGGTTGTTGACGCGGAGACCTTGCAGCCGATGTCCGCGGTGAAATCCAACTCGCTCATGGTGCTGGCGGTCTATTTTGGAAAGACGCGTTTGATCGACAACATTCGGCTCGGATGAAGGAATACGATTTCGTCGTTATTGGGAGCGGGATCGCCGGATTGAGTTTTGCCCTGAAAGCGGCGAAGCACGGCTCGGTCGCGGTGGTTACCAAGCGCAAAGGCGCGGACAGCAACACGGCTTGGGCTCAGGGCGGGATCGCCTGCGTGACCAGCGACGAAGATTCCTTCGAGCTGCATGTCCGCGACACCCTCGATGCCGGGGCCGGTTTATGTGACGAACAGGTTGTGCGCACGATTGTGACTGAAGCTCCGGCGCGAATTCAGGATTTGGTCGATCTAGGGCTGCATTTCGACGAACGGGAAGTCTCTGGTCATCGCGAGTTCGATCTCGGTCGCGAGGGCGGACATTCGAAGCGTCGTGTCCTCCACGTGCGAGACGTTACCGGAAAGGAAATTGAGAACGTTTTGCTTCGGGAATTGGGCCGCCAGCCTCATGTCGATCTTTTAGAAAATCACATGGCGGTCGATCTCATCACGGCGGCGAAGCTTGGCTTTGCCGCGGAAGATCGTTGTCTGGGCGCTTATGTCTTGGACGAAACGACCGGTGAAGTGGAAACGATTCGTTCCGATCGGATCGTGCTCGCGACTGGCGGTTGCGGAAAAGTTTATCTGTATACCACGAATCCCGACATTGCGACCGGTGACGGCGTGGCCATGGCCTGGCGGGCCGGAGCGACGATCGCGAACATGGAGTTCGTTCAATTTCATCCGACCTGTTTGTTTCATTCAAAAGCGAAGTCCTTTTTGATTTCCGAAGCCGTGCGTGGGGAGGGCGGCATTTTGCGAAACAATCGCGGCGAGGATTTCATGAAACGATACGACCCGCGCGCGTCGCTTGCGCCGCGGGACATCGTGGCGCGGGCGATCGACGCTGAAATCAAGCGTTCCGGGGCGCAGTGCGTCTTTCTCGATATCACGGACAAGCCGGTCGAATTTCTGCGCGAGCGATTTCCAAATATTTATGAGACTTGTTTGCGTTTCGGAATCGACATGACCAAGCAACCGATCCCGGTTGTGCCAGCGGCGCATTATCAATGCGGTGGGATCAAGACCGACGTGAATGGCGCGACTAGCTTGCCAGGTTTGTGCGCGATTGGTGAAGTTGGGTGCACCGGATTGCACGGCGCCAACCGTTTGGCGAGCAATTCGTTGCTTGAGGGTCTGGTTGTTGCCCATCGAGCCGCCGGGTCCGCACTAAAAGGTCGATCCTCGTCAAGTCAACGGGCGGTTGCATTGCCGGAGTGGCAGTCAGGAGACGTGCAAAATGTCGACGAGCTGGTCGTGATTTATCATAACTGGGACGAAATCCGGCGCTTGATGTGGGATTACGTCGGGATCGTTCGGACGGACAAGCGGTTGCAGCGAGCAAGCGCGCGCCTGCGCAATCTTCAGCGTGAAATTCGTGAGTTTTATTGGAATTTCAAAGTGTCGGTGGACCTGCTAGAGCTGCGCAACCTGGCTACGGTAGCGGCATTGATCGTCGACTCAGCGCTGAGCCGTAAAGAAAGCCGCGGACTGCATTATACCCTGGATTATCCGAAGAGGGACGATCGGCAATTCGGTCGGGAGACGCTACTTAACCGTGGCTAACACTGGAACGGATAGTGCTTTACAAATTGTAACCGCCAGCAGCACTGGTTTTTCCATAACGGAAAGACCTTGCGCGAGGCGGGAAAATCGGATAGAAACAGGCCGCCCTATAGGCCAATGAAACGGACTATTGCTTTCCTCCTCGTTGCCAGCGCTATCGGTGCGTTAAGAGCGGAGGAACAATCCAGCTCGCCTTACGCCACGGCGGCGGACTTCGCCAAATACGCGATGAAATTGCGGGAAACGGCGTTGCTCAAAGTCGAGCCGCAGGTTTTCGTGCCGACGAGCTCACGGCCGGCAATACAACGTTATCCTTGGAAAACTAACATCGTTACAACGGTGTTTTGGATTGGGGAACAGGCGGGCGGAAACAATCCGGTACCTAATTTTCGCAGCTCGTGGGACTTGAATTGGCAGGCGAATTATGGCGGTTTCGATAATCCGGAACGCTCTTCCCGTCGCAGCTATATTCCGGTGTCATTCATTCCGCGGCAAAATCCATTTTATTGTGCGCTGCCGTATAATGACGTCACCCACGGCCAATTCAAACCGGAGGCGCCTCTGGTAATTCCATGGTTCAAACTATCCTACACAGGACAGGGCCAGTCTGTTTGCTGGCACCGTTGGATTGCGATTCGCAAAGGCAATCGGACCTGCTATGCGCAATGGGAAGATTGCGGTCCGTTTCGGACAGATCATTTCCAATACGTTTTCGGTAACGAACGACCGAAACCCAACCTAAACCATGGCGCGGGCCTGGATGTGTCCCCGGCGGTCCGTGATTATTTGGGATTACAGCCGACGGATGTGACCGATTGGCAGTTTGTCGACGTTAAGGATGTTTCGCCCGGGCCGTGGCGCAGTTACGGCGATAACAATAATTTCGTTCTAGCCCGTCGCCAGATGGAACAACGCCTGGTCCAACAGGGCGGCGGATCAGACAAAGCTAAGAAGTAATCTCTGGTCAGCCGAGACGCGGTTTCAATTCGGCGAACTTTATCTGCGCCTCGGCAATCCGGTTTGACCAAGGCTCGTAGCGGGCGCGCCGCGTCTGGCAAATATCGCTCAAGGTTTGGAAACGTTTTGCCATTTCGTCGCAAAATGAATCGATCGCTTTCCCGAATTGCGACTCCAGCGCCAGTTTGAATTCAGGCCGCTTCGGGTCCAATTCGCGTTCATAGTCGCCGAGGATCTTCCGCCGGTGCGTGAATGCCAGAAAAATGGCGAACAGAAGCCCAAGCACTGCAGTGACGCCAGCTCCAATGGCGATCCAAACATTCTGATTCCTGAGGAAAACGGCGGCAGCCCCGCCGATCAGAGTTAACACGACAGCAATGCGCATCGCCACCGAAGTAAGCGTGACCGAGCGGGCGAGCCGTTCCTGAAGCGCTTTGCCGGTAAGAATCTCCAGAAAAGCGCGCTGAATTGCCTCGTGAAGTTCGCGGCGTTGGCCGGCGAAGTCGGGAATATTCGGCCGTGCTTCCTTCTGTAAGTCGGCGGACAACTGATTGTCGAGCAAGTCCTGCATTTGTGGCCAGAGACTGCGCAAATCTGTTTCCAAAGCATTCACCGCCTTGTTCATTTGTGGCTCCATCAGCTCGCGCAATTTTGTTTCAACGCCGCTGCGAAGGTCGCGCTGCTGATTTTTTCGCCCGAAAATGAGCTTAAAAGCGCTTCCCAAGGTGATTTCTTGCCGCAACAGCTTGGTCCGTTCGTTGGCAGTCTGCGCGTAGCCGCCTTCGATGTCTCGGACTAGGCCTCCGGTCTGACGGCGTAACTGATCGCGCCGGTTCTGAAGCAAACCGTTTAGCCGCTTCAACGCCGCTTCGTCGGCAGAGATCTTTCCCAGGAAAAGGCCGACTTCAAGCGACAAACTCTCAAGGGCAACGCGCGCCGCCTGAAAAGTGGAGCGCAGTTTCAACATCCGGGTGCTAGATTCGGTGACGATAAAATTAATTTGTTCCTCGAGCGGACCGAATGCGCTTTCCTCCCAGAGCTTTTGCTTGTCTAAACCGCTCGTCCGCGCGAGCAAAGCCTTTCGCGCAGAGATCGGGAAAATCGGCGGAACGAATCCGAGCTGACGCATCGCCGTATCCTGAAGATGTCGATGGATGACGTCGATTTCAGTCGGCTCGCGAAGATCGATCTGTTGTAGCACGAAAATTACGTTCTTGAGCCAGGTCTTTTGCAGAAAGTTGAGAAATTCCCAATTCGATTGTGTCCACGGATTCGCGACCGAGAAAACGAACAGAACGATATCCGCCCGTGGCAGGAACTCTTCCGTCGTCATCTGGTGCTCTTTCACCATAGTGTTCGTCCCTGGGGTATCGACGACGTTGAAATCGCGCAGAAATGGGATTGGTAAATGGCGTTCCGTTAATCTGGGCGAGACTTCCGTTGTTTTTTCCTCGGTTCCGTAGCGAAAAATGTAGACCCGATCAGTCGCTGGCAGCACGTCGACCTTGGCAAATTGATCGCCAAACAACGCGTTAAGCAGGGATGACTTGCCAGACTTTACTTCGCCGACCACCACGAAGAGCAGCGGCTCGCTGATGTCGCGCAGGAGGGCTTGAAGGGTGTCCAATTCCTCGGGCGAGCGCCGCATTTCCGAGCCCAGTTTGAGCAATCCCGCGAGTCCGCTTTCGAGCTCGCCTTTGAGCTGCAAATATCGGTCGGCGATCATGCCGGCAACATCAATTTTGAGTTGGCGAAGGAGATGTCGATTTTGCGGGCGTCGCCTTTGGCGATGGCGAGGACTTCGGGGTGGGCGATGGCTTGGGTGGAATCGGCGTCTGCATTGCAATCAACTGGGAAACAGTCACGAACTTGAAACCTTTTGCTTCCAGTTCTTTCAAAACGCACGGCATCGCTTCGATTGTGCCAGGATGAATGTCGTGGGCCAGCACGATGGAGCCGGCCCGGGTATTTTTTACAATGCGATTGCACACCACACTGGGTCCAGGTCGCCGCCAATCCAGCGGATCGACGTCCCACAGAACGATTTTGTAACCGAATTCCTGATTGATCCATTTCTTCTGACGAAGGGTGATCGAACCGTAGGGCGGTCGAAGAAGCGTTGGACCGTGACCGAGGGCGCTTTTGATCGCGTCATCCGTCCTGCGAATCTGACTTCGAACCCCGTCATCTGACATTTTGCCGAAGTTAGGATGCGACCAGCTGTGGTTTGCGACTTCGTGTCCTTCTTTTGCCTCGCGCGCCACAATGTCCGGATACTCGGCGGCGTTTTGGCCAATTAGAAAGAACGTCACTTTAATGTGATGGGCGGCGAGCAGATCGAGTAATTTGGGCGTCAACTTCGCGCTCGGTCCATCATCAAACGTCAGGGCTATGTATGGACCATCTACATGGACCCAATCGAACGTGATTCCGGGCTCAACGGTCGCTGCCGTTTTCGGTTTTGGATCGGTTTGGGCAGGAGCCGCATCGTCCGTGTTAGCGAATAAACTCGCAGCCGAACTGATCAGACAGAAAAGAAAAAGGCGAAACAGACCCATGGATTTCCTAGTTTACGAAAACTTCGCTGTATCTAGCAGACAGCCAAGGTAACGCAAGAATCCCGCGCTCATTCCCTCGAGGTCTAAGAAAAAATCGGATTCTTTGATCGGAACGGTAACGGGCAATCTGTGGCAACTATCCTGCTCAACCTATTGGGTCGGCGATTTGTCTCTTCTGACGGCGTCGCGAGGGAAGTTTTTGGGAAACCTGCCAGGGATGAAAATACTGCTCGTTGAGGATCATGCCGAAAGCCGGAGGTCTCTCCAAAAACTGATTCAACGCCGTGGCCACGAAGTTGTGGCGGTCGGCAGTGCCGAAGAAGCTGAAGTCGAGCTGAAGACGCAGCGTTTCCCGTTCTTGATTCTCGATTGGATGTTGCCGGGCAAGAGCGGAATCGAGCTTTGCCAGGAATTACGGGCACAGCCTCACGGCGACGAACTCTTCATTCTGCTGGTCACTGCTCGGGACGATCCGACCGATTTGGAGCAAGCTCTCGAAGCGGGCGCGAACGATTATCTAACCAAGCCGCTCGATTCAGACCGGCTGCATGTTCGGCTTTCCGTGGCTGAGCGTCGAATTCATGCTTTGACTGAGCGCGTCCACGCCCGGACGGAACTGCAGGAAACGGTTCGCAAGATGACCGACATTCTTGAGAAAACTAGCGACGGCTTTTTCGCGGTTGATCGGGATTGGAAATTCACCTTCGTCAATCGGCAAGCGGAACGATTACTGGAACGCCGCCGTGAAGACTTAATCGGCAAAGACGTTTGGATGGAGTTTCCGCAATTTAAGCGTGATGCGTTTGAAAAAAATTACCGTCGCGCGATGTCGGAGCAGGTAGCGGTCGAATTTGAAGCGAGCGACGTAAAAGGACAGGTCTGGTTTGAATTGCTCGCTTATCCCAGCGGCGGCGGTGTTTCCGTTTTCTTGCGGGACGTGACCGATCGAAAGCGGAGCGAAGAAGAACGGCTGACGACCAGCAAATTGGAGTCGCTCGGTACATTGGCCGGAGGAATTGCCCACGACCTGAACAACATTCTGACCGTAATTTCAGGTAACATTGGTCTCGCTCAAATTGAAGCGCCGGCCAATTCGACAAATTTACTTTCTTCATTGTCCAAAGCTGCTCGCGCGGCCCAACACGCAGCCCACCTCTCGAATCAGTTGCTGACCTTTTCCAAGGGTGGCGCACCGTTGAAGCGGGTCATTTCCATCCGCGATCTCGTTGAGCAGGCGGCTGAATTTTCGCTTCATGGATCAAATCTATGGGCAGACTTGGATATTCAGCGGGAACTCTTGAAAGTGGCGGTGGACCCGGTGCAAATCGAACAGGTGATCAACGCGCTGATCATCAACGCGCGCGAAGCGATGCCAAATGGCGGAACAGTGCGCATTTCGGCGCATAACGCCGACGTCGATGCGAATTCCGAGATTGCCTTGCCGGCTGGCCGTTACGTTAAAGTTCAAATCAGCGATAATGGGGGCGGCATCGATTCGCGAGCAATCGCAAGAATATTTGATCCCTATTTCACAACGAAACCGGCCGCGAGCGGGCTAGGATTATCGATCGGTTACTCGGTCATCAAGAAGCACGAAGGACTTTTGCTGTTGGAAAATACTTCGCCCACTGGATCGACATTTTCATTTTATTTGCCGGCCACCGAGGCCGATTTTTCAGTCTCGGAGCCGACCCTGGCGGACGAGGTTTTTAAATTCAATCATCAGCGGATTTTGGTGATGGATGATGAAGCAGCCATTCGCGACCTAACTTCCGAGTTATTGGCGACGCTTGGTTATGATGTGACGGCGGTACCGGATGGCGCTGAAGCTCTCAGAACGTACCAACAAGCATTGCGAAGCGGGGAAAGTTTTGATGCAGTCATCCTGGATGCGACCATCCGCGGCGGAATGGGGGGCGTGGCAACAATCGAGCGGCTTCGTAACCTTGATCCGACTGTAACCGCCATTATTTGCAGCGGTTACTCGGACGAAGCAGCTCTGGCAGAATTTCTGGCTTATGGCTTTCAGGCCGCGCTAGCCAAGCCATTCACCAGGCGCGAGTTGGCAAATGTGCTGCAGCGCGCCTTCGAGACCAAAGAGGTCTAGGAGAAGAGAAAAGCGAAGGCCTAACCCTTGCGGATTTTATCCAGCTCCGCGAGGAACGCCGTGATGCCGCCCATGTACATCCCTTCGTAACGCCAGACCGTCTTTCCTTCTCCATTGAGAACCACCAGAGTCGGAAAACCTTCGATTTGATAACGCTCGGCGAGCTCCTGATTCTGTTTCCGCGTCTCGATGGGTAGAGGTTTGCGACGCGGAAAATCGAGCTCCACTAAGACAAGATTTTTGGTCGCGTAATCTTTGAACTCTGGTTTGGAGAGAATCGCTCTGTCGAGTTGGATACAGTACCCGCACCAGTCCGAGCCGGTGAAATTGAGAAGGACGAGCTTATGGTTCGTCTTCGCTTCATCCTGCGCCTTTTTGTAATCAGTTGCCCAGGCCGAATCGGCGTAAGCCGATACGGCGCAGAAGAGTCCGAGCGCGATCAGAGTCGTGGTGACCAGATTTTTCACGCTGAAATGTCTGTCAGCCAACGCATTCGCGCAAGTAGGCGGGGCGAACCATCTACCTGGCCCCAATTCGGGGCTTCGCACTTCCATTTCCGGCGCTTGAGCGCCAGCTAAACTGTAAATCGCGGCTTACTTAATATGACCCGAAACGAGCTTGGTCATTTCGAACATACTGACCTGGCTCTTGCCGTTGAAAACCGCTCGGAGTGTGTCGTCGGCGTTGATTTGAGTTCTTTTCGTTTTGTCCTGAAGGCCGTGCTTCTTGATATAGTTCCAAAGCTTCTTGGTCAGTTCGGAACGGGGCAACGGCGTTGAGCCGACGACGGCGGCGAGCTTGTCATCTGGCTGGACTGGTCTCATGAAGGCGGGATTGGGCTTGCGTTTTGAAGGTGTCTTGGTTTTCGGCATACAGGCTGATTAATACCTCACCTGCGACAGGGCAATAATTATTTTGCCGTAAGAAATTTTTTTTCGCTTGCTAGTTCGAGCGCCGGACAACTACCGCGGCAACATCGTCCGATGCTGAACCACCCGAATCGCGCGCCGCAGTTTTCAGCATCAACTCCAACAGCGCCTCCGCGCTCGTGGCGAATGGATTAATCATTCCCGCCAGTTGGGTCGGGGTTGAACGCAATCGGCCAGTGATTGCGTTCCCGAATAATCCGTCAGTATAAAGGGTGAAAGCGTCGCCGGGATTCAATTCAAGATTAGTGGCCGCAAATTGCGATTGTTCCATCAGCCCAAGTGGCGGGGCCGAAGACGGGATCGCTTCGGTCCCGCGTCCGAACCGCGTGATAAGCAGCGGAGGATGGCCAGCGCCAACCACGCTGGCGTGCCCCGTTTCCGGGTCCAGTGCCACACACATTGCGCTCATGAATGAGCGCCCCCCGAAAATTCCGCGCAAGTCATTGTTAATTGCTTCCATAATGCTCGCGGCGTCATCCTGTTGCTCGCGACCGTAATGAAAGAGAAGTTTGGTCAGGGTCGTCAGTAACGCGGCCGAAGCGCCGTGCCCGGTGGCATCCGCGATCCAAAATAGCCACTGATTGTTCTTGATCGGAAGCCAACCGTAAATGTCGCCGCCCACTTCGATGACCGGACGATAGCAGGTTGCGATTTCCCAATCGGCGAGCTGCGGCACCTTCTGGGGGATGAGAGATTGCTGGGTCGCGCGCGCTGCTGCCAAATCACGCTCATGAGTTCGGCGCCAATCTTCCAAATCTTTGTTTTGTTGCTGCAATTGAAGGCGCAACGCATGGACCCGCAGTTGCGCGTCAATTCGGGCCCGCAGCACCTCAATTTTCACCGGCTTAATCACGAAATCATCCGCGCCGGCTTCGAGGCACTGGACCTCACTCTCGCCGTGGCCAGTCAACATTACGACCGGAAGCTGGGCGATGTCCGGGTTCGGATCCGAGCGAAGTTGCCTTAACATTTCGGTTCCATCCATGTCCGGCATTTTGAAGTCGAGAAGCAAAACGCTCGGCTTTTCCGCGTGAATCAGCTTCAAAGCGTCGACGGCATTGTCGGTTTCGCGGCAATTGTAGCCCGCCGACGAAAGCATTCTCATTAGCAACGATCGGCTCGCGTCGTCGTCATCGACGATCAAGATTTGCCGGGAGGGCTCCATTGCGTCAACAGATCGGAAGTCGCCTGACAAATGGCTTTTGCAAAATGAGTTGCGATTCCAAGCGCACTGGCATTGAAATAGAAGCTGTGTAGACTTCGTCCAACGAAATTATGAAATTGTGGCTATCACTCGCCCTGCTCACGGCCTTGTTCATTTCGGCTTGCACCGAGGACCAGCCGCCCCCACGCGAACGCCGGGCAGCCAGATATCCCGCGCCAGAAAATACGCCAGACAACCCCCCTACGCAGCAGCCATTTAATCCGAATGCACCGCCTCCAGAAAATGCCGACGCCGGTGGGTCAACCGCGGCGCCGACTCCACCCGCCGCCCCGGTTAAGACGACAAAGGGAGATTATCCCTATGGGACGCCGGTTCCCGGCAAACCCGGTTTTGTGAAAAGCCCCTACGCCGCCGATCAGGGATTGGTCGATGTGCGAGGTTTCCCGCCCGGAACGGAAGTAAAAGACCCTTTCACTAACAAAATTTTCCTCGTTCCGTAACGCGAGTCACACGGGTTTCTATGGAGTTACGGGTAAAACGAGCGCCTCGGATTGAGGCTGAAATCACCGTCCCCGGCGATAAGAGCATTTCTCATCGGGCTGCGATCATTGCTGCGCTTTCAAACGGTGTCTGTACCTTGCGCGGATTTCTTCCGAGCGACGATTGCATGCGCACGGTCAACGCCTTGCGTGCTTTGGGAATTCAAATCGAGCAACCGGAACCTGATGTGCTCGTCGTTCACGGAAAAAAACGCGTTTTAACACCGCCGTCACAGGAAATCGATTGCGGCGGATCTGCTACCACCATGCGCCTTCTGGCTGGCTTATTGTCCGGTCAAACTTTCGAAACCCGCCTAGTCGGAAATGCGTCGCTGACTCAACGCCCGATGGGCCGCGTGATCGAGCCTCTTCGCAAAATGGGCGCCGATATTGTGGCCGAAGGGCCGGAGCAAACTCCGCCGCTGCGAATTCGGGGAGGGGCCCTCAAGGGAATTAATTATCAATCGCCGATTGCCAGCGCGCAGGTGAAAAGTGCGATCCTTCTCGCCGGGCTTTTCGCCAAAGGTAAGACGACGGTCGATGAACCGGCCGCCAGCCGGAATCACACCGAGCTGATGTTTAATTATTTTCTGATCCGGACGGTCAAAGGCGAGGACGACACCATCAGCGTTTTTGGCGATCAGGTTCCGGAGTCACGCGATTTCATGATTCCGGGGGACATTTCATCGGCCGCGTTCTGGCTGGTAGCAGCCGCCGCTCAACCGGGTGGGCATCTCTTAGTTCGGAATATCGGATTAAACGACACCCGAACGGCATTGCTTGGCGTTCTTGTTCGAATGGGTGCGCAAGTTCGCGAAGCCGTCGAGGATGTTGATCAACTCGAACCGCGCGGCGTGGTCGAAGTTACCGGCGGCCCACTCAAAGGCACAGTGATCCATGGCAAGGAAATCCCGCAATTAATTGACGAGTTGCCGGTGCTCGCCGTGGCCGGCGCACTGGCGAGCGGAACGACTATTATCCGGCACGCTCAAGAGTTGAGAGTGAAAGAAACAGACCGTATCGCCGCGATCGCCCACAATTTGCGTGGGATGGGCGTCCAGGTCATTGAGCTCAACGACGGACTCGAGATTCATGGACCGGCCCCGCTGCGCGGCGCCAAACTCGCGTGCTTTGGAGATCATCGCATTGCAATGGCGTTCGCAATCGCGGGACTCTTCGCCGACGGCGAAACAATTATTCAAGACTCGGAATGCGTCCGCGATTCGTATCCCGGATTTGAAAGAGACTTGGAAGAATTCATGAGTCCGCGGCGAGTTCGCAGTAGCACTCCGGTCATCGGCACGCTCGTTCCCGCCGCGCCGGTCGAAGAATAATCGCGCGCTTGCTTCTGCTCGGGCCTCGCTAAAAGCTTTCGCTTGTCCCGTCGCAACGCACAGATGCAAGCACAACATTCCCATCACGTAATCGCCATCGACGGTCCCGCTGCATCGGGGAAGAGCAGCGTAGCGCGAGCATTGGCCCACCGGCTCGAGTTCGTTTACGTCAATTCTGGTGCCATGTATCGCGCCGTGACCTGGATGGTGCTCGAACATGGCATTGATCCGGACGACAATGATGCAATCGCCAAGTTCATCGGCGGCTCGCGATTGGACGGAAAGTTTGTCGACTCAGAATTTCATCTTCTGATTAACGAGGTCGACCTGACTCCGAATCTTCACGAAGACCGGGTGAACGCAGAGGTTTCGCGAGTAAGTACCGTCTCGGAAGTGCGCAAACTTTTGGTCCAACGAATGCGCGATTATGCAACGAAGCACGATTTGGTCATCGAAGGTCGCGACATTGGCTCGGTGGTTTTTCCGGACACGCCCTACAAGTTTTACATCGACGCTACCCCGGAAGTCCGCGCCCAGCGCCGCGCCGCCCAAGGGCTTAGGGATGAGATCGCACAGCGCGACCGAGCCGATTCTTCGCGGGCCGCGTCTCCGTTGATTGTGGCCAGGGACGCTGAAGTAATCGACACGTCGAGAATGTCGGTCGACCAAGTCGTGGACGAGATTGTTAGGCGCCTTCGCGAAAAACATTTAGCGATTCAGCGATTTAACGATTGAAACCGTAAATCACTAAATCACTACCTCGTTAAATCATTAAATGAATGTCTACTATTGGCTCGGCTATCACCTCAGCCGACTGCTGGCCCAGCTGTTCTTCGGTTTTCGAATCATTCATCGCGAGCGCGTGATTCAGACTGGTCCGGTCATTTTGGCCGTGAACCACCAAAGTTTCCTGGATCCGCCATTGGCCGGAAATGCTGCCGATCGAGCAATCTTTTTTCTCGCCAAAAAATCGCTGATGGATGTTCCGGTGCTGGGCTGGCTTTTGCCGAAGCTCAATGTGATTCCGGTTAATCTGGAGGGTGGCGATCGGAGCGCGCTTAAGGCATTGATCCGCGTTCTGAGTGCAGGCGAATGCGCGCTGGTTTTTCCTGAAGGTACGCGCACGTCCGATGGAGATCTGCAACCCGCCGAGCCGGGCGTTGGTCTGCTAATCGCAAAAACCCGCGCGCCAGTTGTTCCGATGCGAATTTTCGGTGCCTTCGACGCCTGGCCGATCGGCGGAAAGCTTCGTTTTTTCCACAAAATAACCGTTGTTGTGGGCGAACCCATTTATTTTTCCGAGGCCGATCTTTCCGGCCGTGGCAAGGATCTCTACACCCGACTAAGTCAACGAGTCATGGATGCAATCGCCGCTCTGCAATTGCCGTAATCGGAATTTGCGCACGCCTGATCGACATCGAATAGTTTGGAGTGAGTTCCGGGCCAAAGATCTCGAAAAATGTCGGTTGGTTAATGATCGGAATCGTTGTCGGTTTCGCTCTGGTAGCGCTTTACGCCAACATTCAAAAATTGCGGCGTTCGGCGTTCGAAACCGTAGTGTTCACGCCTGGTATGGCGCAGACACCGAAGCCGAAACTGTCACCGACGCCTACGCCTTGAACAATCAAGTCTGAAAGAAATTTAGCCATCGCCATGAATAAGTTTTTTTCAATTTCAGCCGTAGTTGTTCTGACCTCATTTTTCTGCCGAGGCGAAACGTCCCCGTCGCCGATCTCATCGGCTTCACCGACCGCATCGCAACGTCGCGGGCGTCTCTTGCTTCCGGCCGGTACGGCAACGCCGGGCCCGATTGCTGTCGCGAGTCCGACTCCAACGCCGGCCGAACGACCAACCGCAATTGAAGAGCCAACGCTGATTCCCGCTCCATCCGCGCCAACAGCCAGTGGATCGCAAATACCGCCGAGACGTGGCGAATTCAAATCGCAGGCCAAGAAATTTAATCCACGCAAAGTTGAGCCCATGCCGTCGGCTTCCGCAACATCAGCATCTTCGCCTGCGGCGACGCCAACGCCCTCGAAGTCGCCAGCCGGCAAGAAGGCGAAGTTGCTGAAACGCAAACCCACTCCGCCTACGTCGCCGAAACCCAAACCCACTTTTGTGCATCACCCTTACGCTTGAGAGCACGGAAGGCGCGAATCGGGCGCCGTAGGGTCCTATTTTGAATTTCCCGCATTCGCGGCGAGCTCGCGCGCGTAGGCCAATGTATCAATCCCGTCGACGTTTTTGTCCCGACGAATCGCTTTGATTCGTGGAAAGCGCAACGCGAGTCCGCTCGCGTGACGTTTGCTTGGTTGAATCGAATTAAATGCGACTTCCAGCACAATGTCGGGCTTCACCTCGCGATACCGACCATGATCGACGATCGTGTTTTGCTTGAAGTAATCGGTTAATTCCGCGATTTCGGCGTCGGTAAGACCGCTGTAAGCTTTGCCAATCGGTAACAGATCACCGTTTTTTTCATCGCGGACGGCGAATGTATAATCGCTGAGCACGTTGTTGCGTTTGCCATGACCGAATTCAGCGCCAACTACGACCACATCCAGCGTCGCCAGTTCCTTTTTGAGCTTGAACCACGACATTCCACGCGCGCCTGGAGTATAAGAACTCTGCGGGTCTTTGATCATGAGGCCTTCGTTGAGACGTCGGCGCGCTTCTTGAAAACGTTGTTCAATCTCGTCGGCAGAATGCGCGGGGAAAACGTCCGCGATTCGAAATTGCGGCGGTAACGTCAAATCGCGCAGCAATACGCGTCGTTCCTTAAGGGAGCTTTTCAGCAGCGAATGGTCGTCGAGCCAAAGAATATCGAACGCCACAAACAGCACCGGCACATCGGCCGACGCGGTGGTAAACAGATCTGGTCCTTCAGCTCTCCGGCCAAGTCGTTTTTGCAAATCAAAGAACGTTAGTTTGCGTCCCTGTTCGAAGGCGATGATCTCGCCATCCAAAATCACGTCGCTCTCGAACTTTCGTGCCCGTTCTGCAAGTTCGGGGAATTGATCGGTGATGCGGCGCAAGTCCCGCGAATAAATCTCCACCTGTTTGGAGTTACGATGAAGCTGCGCGCGAATGCCATCGAACTTGTCCTCGACAAAAACGGTCGTGGCAGCCGGTTGTCCTGGGCCTGCCGACGGCATGTCGGGCGCACTGCTAAATCTCTCCCAAATTGCTTCCGCAGTCGGCTCGGGCGTGGCCAGCATGCATTTGATCGGGCGAAAGATCGACAACTCGGCGCGGTCGAGCTCGTTTCGCGATGCCAGCGATGCGGTTTTGCCAATATCGCCGAGCAACATGTTCGCTTGCTTCACTTGCTCCAGCGGAACTTCGAACGCGCTCGCGATCGCCTCTTCGACTAAACCTTCACGTAACCCGATCCGTAGATCGCCCGTCAAAATTTTGACGACGTATTCGCCTTCGCGTGCGGATACACTGGCCACCTGCGTTTGCAGCAGTTCAGCCTTGGCAATCGGGCCGCGCGTGCGTTGAAGTTTTTCAAAGAACTCACGCGATTCGGTAATCGCAAACGGTTTTGGTTCCGTGCGGCCATCGAGCGCTTCGAACGCGGTCTTGCCGAGATCACCGTGACTGGCGGCGATGCGATGAAATTCTCCTTCGCCAATCTTTGTCGCTGCGAGCAACGCGCGAACGATTGCCGACCATCCAACTTGAAGTGTTCGCAGATCGCTTTGTGCAAACACGCGCCCCGTTAAATAAGTTGTGACGATCGCCAACTGTTCGCTCCCGAGTGTCCGCAAGTATTCCGCCAGGATCCTCGTCTTCTCCAGCTTCGCCGGTGTTGCCCCAATCGATTCGCCGACGTTGGCAAAAGTCAGGAACTCAGATTGTAGGTCGTCCTTGTGAGACGGCGCGGCGTCTGACACAAACGCCTTACAATCACTGTCGGTCGGGACGCCGGCAGCCACAATTCTCGGCAATTTAAATTCCATCTGGTTCTCTTCGCTCAACGCCCAAGCTTCGATTCCGCGGTCGCGCAAGTGGCGAGCAAATTCGGCGGCGAACCCGTGCAGCGTCAAGACGCGCTTCGGATTAACTAGGTCGACATATCGATTCAGATCGTTGTAGTCGGCGTGATCCGACAACGGAAACGCGGCGTCGACTTGATAGCGATAAATGGCGTTTGGTTCGACCGCCCAACCGCTCAGCATCGCTACCCGTTTGCGCGGAATATTTCCGATCATCGGGGAATGACTCGCGCTCGGCGGACAAATGAGAACTTTGCCGGCGACATCGTTTTTGTTGTAGCGAACGTATTTGCAAAATGATTGGCCGAATTGCTCGTAGATGCGCGTCATTTGAAAGACCGAGCCATGGAGCATCGGGGTAAGGCCGGCGCCATCGAGCGAACACAAAATCTCCTGGGCCTTGCCTAACGAATAACCAAGTAGCACGGGCACGGCACTGTCCGCGATCGCGTCGTGGCAGAACGCAACGATTTGGTCGATCACTTTTTCGGTTGCCGGAAATTGGTAACGAGGCAAACCGAAGGTCGTTTCCATGATCAACGTATCGGCTTGGCGCCATTCCGCGGGTTCGGCCGATTTACCGTGGCGCAATTTAAAATCGCCGGTGTAAAGCAAAGTGTCGGCCTCGTTTGAAAGAAACAGTTGAGCGGAGCCAAAAATGTGACCAGCCGGCAATAGTGTGAGGTCGACATCACGCACTCGACGTTGTTCACCAAATGGCAAGATGTGTTCTGTTCGCAGGCCGGGCATGCGTGCTTGCATCAATCGTGCGGTGCGCTCTGACAGAATAATTTCCTGGTGCGGAGCAATGTGATCACTATGCGCGTGCGAAACGAAGGCGAACCGTTTCGGTTCCCAGGCGTCAAGCCAAAGATCGTGCGCGGGAAGATAAACC
The DNA here is from genome assembly GCA_035473775.1 of Chthoniobacterales bacterium. Classification (GTDB taxonomy): domain Bacteria; phylum Verrucomicrobiota; class Verrucomicrobiia; order Chthoniobacterales; family UBA10450; genus AV40. Next base: position 6,990 of record DATINV010000198.1, on the reverse strand, counting down.
CCCCGCGCGTACCGGACTTCGATCATCCGAAAATTTACGCATTAAGCTGACGGTTGAAAGTTGGACGCTCTTTTCAGTTGATTGCCAGTCCGGACCGGACTTTCATTAACGACATTGAAATTGCGAATTGCAGTAATGGTTTTTGTGCCGGTCGCGATCGCTCTTGGTTCGGTGCAACAACCGCGATTGGTGAATCGGGCGGGTCCGTTGCCGATAGCTTTAAACAAGGATTTTCAGTTTCGAAAAACCAAACTCTACCTTTTGACTGAACAAGCTCCCGGTCAGGAGAAATCAAACACTGATCAAACCGTTCAAAGCACCGGCAAAGGGGGCAAGCTCGCCAGCACTGCGCCCTCGAGTAAGACAACTACGGTCCAAGATGCGTCGATCCGATTCGAGCGGCAATATCGCCTTTTCGGCGCAGTGACCAAACTCGACCAGCGCGAGCGGACCGGAAATTATTTCGATTTCTTTTGGCGCGCGCGACGGACCGCGGATTTGACGGTGCGGTTGGAATACAAGCAGGAAAAGCTGCATGCTCATATCCAGGCCCAGGAAGTTTTTTATCAGGGTGCGCGCGGAACTCATAAAACGGAGTTCAAAGTCGTGGGTGACGATTTCTTCGATGACGGACGCGTGATCGCGTGGCGATGTTTGTTGATCGAAAATGGCCAAGTGGTGGCGGAAACGCATTCCTATTTGTGGCAGTGAGCGCCGCGTATCGTCCTGCGGTCACCTCGGGTGCGGTTTGACAGTGGCGACATCGATCCTGTATTCTTAAGTACTCAGCTGTGCAGTCATCGATTTTAGTGGGCGTAAACGGCCCCGCCGTTTGGGTGCGAGTGGAAGGCAAAGGGAACTTCCTGAACAGCGGAAGCCTCAAAGAATTCGCCCAAGAAATGGTCAACCGCGGTTACCGCGAGTTCATCGTCGACTTGGAGAATTGCGCGATGATGGATTCGACATTTATGGGAACGCTGGCCGCGGTCGCCCTTCGATTAAGAGAAATCGGTCAGGGCCATCTGCATGTCGTCCATTGCGGTGAGCGTAGCTACGAGCTTCTTTCCGGACTCGGACTCGACCAAATTTTCGACATTCGTTCCAATGGCGCGGCGGCCCCGGAATGTCGGGAAGTGGATGAGAACGCAGCCGACGGCGCTTCAGTCAGAAAAAAGGAAACGACCGAAACAATGTTGGAAGCGCATCAGGCCTTGTGCGATGCGGCGCCCGAAAATCTTTCTCGATTCAAAGACGTTCTCGAATACTTAAAGCAAGATCTCCATCAAACGACGACAGGGAAGTAATTGGCCACGCTCTCGCCAACGGTTCTTTTCTCGCTGCTGATGGTCTGCCTCAGTTTGTGGATTTTCACCCTTTTGCGGCAACGGCAGAGCATTCGCCGGCTCGAACGTTCCCAGGAAGAAATGCAAATCGAAGAAACGCTTGTCTTCGATTTTCTTCACGGACTGGGCGAAGCGTTTAGCGAAACGATCCGGCCGGCGGATTTGCATCGGCTGATCGTCGAAGGCGCGACGCGGGTCCTCGATGCCCAGGGTGGGGCGCTTTATCTCACCGAGCGGAGTGGAGTCAAAATCTCGCCGACGTTTGTTTCCAAAGGTTGCCCGCCGCTAGTCGATGTGCCGCCGCACATTTTGCAGCAGGCCGCTGCCTCGCCGGTTGCGCTGGAAAGTTTTCTAAGATTGCACACAATCGGAAGCGGCGAGGGATTACTCGGAAGAGTCTGGCAAAGTGGCGGAGCGGTGTGTCTGAATGAATTTTCGGAAGCGCCCGAGCTGGTGAAGCTGCGCGAGAGTTCGTTTGGCGCAAGCTCAGTGATGGTGGCGCCGTTGCTTTACGCGAAACAAAACATGGGCGTGCTCGCCTTGGCCAACAGTCGAATGGGAGCGCCCTTCTCCCAAAACGACTTCGTTGTCTTCAAATCGATCGCCGAACAATCAGCCTTCGCTCTCTACAACGCGATCATTTATTCCGAGGCCAACGAGAAGAAGCGCCTCGATCACGACTTGGAGATCGCGCGGGACATCCAGCGGATCCTTCTTCCCGCGGAAGCGCCGAATGTTAATGGATTCGAAATTAACGGAATGAATATTCCAGCGCGGCAGGTCAGTGGCGACTATTTCGATTACATTCACGTAGACGAAGAGCGACTCGGGGTCGCGATCGCGGACGTTTCCGGCAAGGGCGTTCCGGCGTCGCTCATTATGGCGATTTGCCGCAGCGTACTGCGGAGTCAGGCGATTGGAAATCCATCTCCGGCGGATGTTCTTCAAAAGGTGAATCGGCAACTCTATCCCGACATCAAGGAAGACATGTTTATCAGTATGGCCTATCTCGTTCTCGACCATGCCCGCAGCGCCGTCACTCTGGCTCGCGCTGGGCACGATGCGCCGTTGCTCTTCTCGCAAAAAACTCAAACCGTCACTCCATTGAAAACACCGGGAATGGTCGTCGGCATTGACAGTGGAGACGTGTTCGACAGGTTAACAAAGGACGTCGCCGTGCCGCTCGAGACGGGCGATTGCATTTTCCTTTACACGGATGGAATTACCGAGGCGCTCGATCACGAAGGGAACGAATTTGGATTGGAACGAATGATGGAAGCTTTTCGGTCCAGCGTAAAACAGGGACCTCAGGCGATCGTCTCACGGTTGATCGACGATTTGCGAAATTTCGTCGGGGCAACCCCTCAAAATGACGACATCACTTTGATTGCGATTAGAAAGACATGAAAAAAACTCCGGTAACCGCCGCTAACGACGCCAAGCGGTCAGAAAATGACGTGCAGTCCGAGTCAGCTGGCCCGCAGGATGAAATTGCCAATATGCAAGTCGATCTCGATCGATTTCGCGATCTTGCAATGCGGAGCCAGGCTGATTTTGAGAATTACAAGAAGCGCTGCGCCCGAGAAAAGGACGACGCAATCAAATACGCGAACAAGAGCCTGCTCGAAAAGCTCGTTTCGATTGTCGATCACTTCGAGCTCGGGTTGGAGGCCGCGCGGGGCGAAGGCGAGAAATCGCCGGTTTATTCCGGAATGAGCCTTGTTCTCAAGCAGCTTCAGGATTTTCTGTCTGAAAACGGTCTGCAACCAATTGAAGCCGTGGGTGAAAAATTCGATCCGAATTTCCACGAAGCGATTGCCCATCAACCCAGCGCCGATGTCCCGGAAGAACATGTGATCACCCAAACCCGGCGTGGCTATCGGTACAAGGATCGGCTATTGAGGCCGTCGACCGTAATAGTCTCCAGCGGATCCACAAAGTAACGAGGCAAGCCGCTTGCTTGTCCGATAAGTCGAATTCGTCGTATAGGTCACAGAAATGCCAGCAGCCAAGAAACGCGATTATTACGAGGTCCTCGAAGTCACACGCTCGGCGTCAGCCGATGAAGTGAAGCGCGCCTATCGCAAGCTCGCCGTTAAGTTTCATCCGGACAAAAATCCGGACGATCCGCACGCGGAAGAAAAGTTTAAGGAGCTCGGCGAAGCCTACGATGTTTTGATGGACGGCGATAAACGCGCCGCTTACGACCGCTTCGGTCACGCTGCGTTCGAACAAGGCGGGGGATTTCGGGGAGGATTTCACGATCCGTTCGATATTTTCCGCGAAGTCTTCGGCGGCGGTGGTGGCGGAATCGGAGGGACCATCTTTGAGACATTTTTTGGTGGCATGGCTGGTCATGGAGAGGATCGGCAACGCGGGGCCGATCTCCGTTACGACATGCAGATTTCGCTCGAGGAAGCGGCCTTTGGCGCTGAAAAGGAAATCGAAGTCCGGAAGTTGGATATTTGCGATACCTGCAAAGGCACCGGCGCGGATAGTGGTTCACGCACGATAAACTGTCCGGCTTGCGGCGGTCGTGGTCAGGTACTTAGCTCGCGCGGATTTTTTCAGGTATCGCAAACTTGCCCGCGCTGTCGCGGGGTTGGTCAGATCGTAGAAAAACCGTGCCGGCAATGCGATGGCGAGGGACGGGTAGATAAAGCGAGCCGTATCAAATTAAAGATTCCCGCTGGAATCGCAGATGGCTCGCGGCTTCGCTCATCACGGAATGGCGAGGCCGGAATTCGAGGCGGACCGCAAGGCGACCTCTACGTTGTGGTTCATGTCCAAGAACATCCGATTTTTCACCGAGAAGAGGACAATCTGTATTGCGAAGTCCCGATCCCGTTTTCAACGGCGACGCTGGGCGGCGAAGTTCCGGTGCCGACCCTGGAAGGCAAAGCGAATTTGAAAGTGCCAGCCGGCACTCAGGGCGGTCAAATGTTCAAACTTCGCGGCAAAGGCCTTGTGCACGTGAATGGACGCGAACGCGGAGATTTGCTTGTTCGGGTGATGGTGGAAGTTCCGACCAAACTCAATGCCGAGCAGCGCGGGAAATTGCAGGAGTTCGCCGAGTTGTGCGGCGAAGAAAACACGCCTTTGCATAAGAGTTTCTTCGAGCGCGCGAAAGGTTTTTTTCGCTAAGACAGTCCGCAATTCACATTCGCACAGCAGCTTGCATTTGGTCTGCCTTGCGCTAAAACGGCGCGATGGCTGACAAAATAACGCCGCCGACCCCAGTTTCTCCCGGATCCCGAACCGCACCGATTGCGATCGTCAGTTTAGTTCTCGCGATTCTTTCGTGCGTCTTGTTTTTGTCTTTTCCTATAGCATTGGCATTTGCAATTGCCGCGGTCGTTTGCGGCTATGTTGCCCGTTCGAACATTCGAAAATCCGGTGGTGCGCTGCGCGGCATGGGGGTCGCGCTTGTTGGACTAATTGTGGGGTATATCGGCCTCGCGATCGCACTCATGTTTACAGCGTTCGCGGGGACCATGCTGGTCGATATGATTCGCTCTGATCGTGCGCGCCGGCATGATCTCGCTGTCGAAAAAAAAGGTATCGCCTCTAATGACGGCAAATCGAAAATCACCGTTTCGGGTTTTTGGGTCAAACGGACGGATTTGAATCAGAAGGCATCGTTGCAAGCGGCTTGTCCCAGCAAAGAAATGTACGTGATCGTTATATCCGATCCGAAATCGACGGTGCCGAACATGACGCTGGAACAGCAGAACCGGCTGACTCGCGACCAGATGCTGCAGAAGTTGAAAAATTCTTCGACGAGCCCGTCGGTTTCGCTATCAGTCGATAATCATCCAGCACTACAGGAGGAGCTCAGGGGAACTGACGAGCGTGGCGCTAATGTCGTTATTTTGAATACCTCGGTCGATGACGGCGACAATCTTCATCAAATCCTGGCCTGGACATTGAAGTCACGCTGGCAGGCGCAACAGCAGGACCTGCGCGATGCCACCCAAAGCTTTCAGAGCGAGAAATAGAGACCGCCTTCGGCAGCTCTGTTTGCAACGGGCGATATCGTTGAACTTTTGCGCATACGACGCGCTAACGTGGTGCGATTCTAAGATGTATGAAAGAGGAACCGAAAATTGATCGCAAACGCATGATTGATCTGCTGAACGAAGATCTCGCCCGCGAATATCAGGCCATAATCGCCTATGTCATTTACAGCCAGACCTTGAAAGGCGCGGAGTACAATCACATCGCCAAGGAACTTGAAGCCCATGCCGCCCAGGAACTGCAGCACGCCCTTAAGATCGCCAAGCAGATCGACTATTTTAACGGCGAACCAATCAACAAGCCGAAAGAAGTGAAAATGTCGGACAAGCCGCGCGACATGTTGAAGTTCGACCTCGAAAACGAACGGCTAACGATCATGAATTATCGTCAACGTATTCGTCAGGCCGACGCAATGAACGAGTTCGCGCTGGGCGAAGTTCTGCGCGAAATCATTGCTCAAGAGCAGGAGCACCTGCAGGACTTGGCCGATGCGCTTGGCATCGATACGCCAAAAATCGAGTAACGGAATGTCTGATGCAAGATTGAAGATGTAAGATTTTAGGCGTGCGGAGTTGGTCGCCACATCTTACATCGCACATCATCCGTCTAACATTCGATGCATCGCTTCTATATCTCGCCTGAACACTGGGACCCGCGCGCGCTAACTTTGCGGGAGAACGAAGCGCACCACGCTCGGGATGTCCTGCGGATGAAGCGCGACGATCGCGTTGTCGTCTTTAATGGCCGCGGGCGCGAGATCACCGCGGAGATCGTCGACCTTGCCAGGGAAGAAGTCCGATTACGCAAACTCCAGGAGAACGAGACTCCGCCGCTGCGTTGCCGAATTACGCTCGGTCAGGCGATCCCAAAAGGGAAGAACATGGATCTGATTGTGCAGAAGGCGGTCGAGATCGGCGCGGCTGAAATCGCGCCGTTGATTTCCGAACGCACGATTGTTGATCTGGATGCGAAGGAAGCGGAACAGAAACAAGCGAAGTGGCAGCAGGTCGCGATCGAGGCCGCAAAACAATGCGGCCAAAACTGGCTGCCCGCCGTGGATGCTCCGCGAAAGTTGAAGGATTTCTTCGCCCAACAACCCACGCAAAATCTTCGACTAATCGGTTCGTTGCAGCCGGACGCCATCCATCTCAAGAACGTTCTGGCCGATTACGTCTCGCAACACGGAGATCAGCCGAAAAGCGTGCTGATGTTGGTTGGGCCGGAAGGCGATTTCACCCCCGCTGAGCTGGCCCTCGCCAAAAGTCACAGCTGCCAACCGATCACCCTCGGCCCAATTATCCTTCGCGTGGAAACCGCAGCAATTTTTTGTCTGAGTGTTCTTTCCTACGAGTTGATGTAGCAATTATAATCGCCTTGTTCCGGCTTGACGAGTTCATGGTGAATTCAGAGAAACTAATCACGCAACTCCCCAAGACATAATGACGAAGCAGATCCTTCGCGTAGTTAATGCGACACTGTTGCTCGCCGTTATCATCGCGCTTGGAGATCTAATTTATCGATGGTACCGATTTGTACCGCGCACCATCTACGGCAGCGTCCCTATTGAGTGCGGTGAAATGCTCGATGGGGATGCGTATTACCTCGCGCTGATCTGTCAGGCAGTGATTAG
>DATINV010000197.1:0-4486 GCA_035473775.1 Chthoniobacterales bacterium | reverse complement strand
GGATCGTTCGGGGCTAGTTTCAACGCGTCTTTAGCATATTCCGCCGCCTTCCCGGCATTTCGTATTTGTTCGTCCGGACACGTGGCGAGAAGGTCTGCAAGTAACGCTTTGAATACGTATTCTTGTGGCTCGAGTGCCACTGCTCTCTCAAGATCTGCCAGGCCTCGTTGATAGTCGCCCATCTGTCTGTCCAACACGCTTCGGGCGGAAAGGACATAGGCATTATCGGGGCTTAACTCGAGGGCCTTATTAAAATCTTCCATTGCTCCAGAAAAATCCGCATTCGCTGCCCGGGAGGCCGCGCGCAGGTTGTAACCGAACCAGTTATCAGGTGTTTTCTGGATCACCGCCGACGAGTATTTCATTGCATCCTGAAACTCGCCCGATGCCACATGTGACACCGCTTGTGACAGATAGCCATCGGGCAAATCTGGTCGTAATTCAATAAGCCGTTGACCGTCGGCGAGCGCCTTCTCGTGTTGTCCTTGATTCTCGAAATACACCTGCCGCTGCTGTAACGCCGTAGCATCACCGGGATTCTGGTCGACCGCTTTATTAAACTCGATCAGTGCCGCATGTGGATTTCCAGAAAGCTCAAACAATTCTTCCGCGCAATAAACGTGCACGTAAATTGTTTGGGTCAATTTTAAGGATCGCTTCGCAGTCTTCTAATGCTTTTGAAAAATCCCCAGCCTCACCGTAGAGATCCGCGCGGCTTGCCAAATACTCAAGATTTCCAGGATCTAACTGAATCGCCTGGGTGTAGTAGGCGATCGCCTCTTGAGCCTCGTGATTTTGTGCGTGCGTTTCGGCGCGATCATGAAATTCCTCGGCGGTACTCGGTGACTCACCTTCCGATTCAGTGTCGGTGGCCGCAGAATTGCCTTCGTCGGTGACTATTCCGGGAGAACCGGTATCGCTAGGCAAATTAGCTTGCTCTGGTGAAGGTTCGCTCTCTTGTTGAGCGGTCAATCTGGGGCAGAACAAAACGGAAAGGGCCAATCCAGCGGAAAGCACCGCGATTCGAAAAGCTGCGCCCGTGTTCATCCGAGGGAAATTCAGATCTGAGCGTACGATTATAGGTCTTCGAAGGCAAGAAATCTGCGGCCTGACCGCTGACCTCTGAAAATGGGCGGTGAGGGTTTCGAACCCCCGACCCCCTCGGTGTAAACGAGATGCTCTACCGCTGAGCTAACCGCCCCAAGACGAGTGATAAGTGACGGGTGACGAGTGACGAGTCAAGAAAGCCAAGCGTTTTTCTTTTGCCCCGCCCCTAGAAATCGATGATGAATGCGCGGAGACCCAATGAAAGAGCGTTACTTCGAAGATTTAAAGGTTGGCGAGCAATTCAAATCGCAAAGCTACAAAGTGAGCGAGGAACAAATCGTCGGATTCGCGGGCGAATTCGATCCGCAACCGTTTCATCTCGACCGCGCGGTTGCCGACAAGACCATGTTTGGAGCATTGATCGCGAGTGGCTGGCACACCGCCGCAATTACGATGCGCTTGTTTGTGCAAACGTTAAACTTCGCCGAAGGCGCGATCGGACTTGGAGTAGATGAGCTGCGCTGGCCGACCGCAGTCAAGCCGGGCGATGAGTTGCAGGTCGAAGTCGAGATTATGGATCTTCGCGAATCGCGATCGAAGCCGAGTCATGGCGTAGTGCGGCTACGTTATGTGACTACCAATCAGCGCGGCGAGATTGTGCAGACGATGTTTGCTTCGGCGTTGGTTTTGCGAAGGAAGAAGTAGGATTACACGCTAACACTGGAACTACTCGTAACTTCATCGCAAGCTACTCACTAACTATCCCTTGCATTGGCTTCCGGTTTACTCTAGGGAAAATGTTCTATGGACTTATCAACGCGAAACTTGGAGCAGGCTTTGTCGATTCGTCGGCAGATTGATGCATTGGAACGACGACTCAGAGGGTTGGTTGGGGGAACGAGTAGCGGAACGGCAGCGGCTCCTGCTCAACGCGGCGGCGGCCGCGGAGGTAAACGCCGATTGTCCGCGGCGGCTCGAGCGAAGATTGCGGCAGCGGCGCGCGCACGCTGGGCGCGTTTTCGCGCTGGTCGTGGCGGGGCAAAGGCCACACGCAAAGGCAAAAAAGGAAAAGGAATTACTGCGGCTGGTCGCCGGCGTCTTTCGCAACTGATGAAAGCACGTTGGGCGGCGAGACGAAAAGCCAAGCGCAAATAGGCGTAGCCATTGCGACTCCGAGCCGGAGTGGCACGGTCAGTCGCCCTACCTGGACTTGTTCAGTAGCTTCATCATCGCTTCCGGATAACGCGAACCGGCGAACGCATCTTTCGGCGCGACCTCTTCGATTTGTTCGAGGTCGTTGCCGGTAAGATCGACATCGAGCGCGCCAATGTTTTCTTGGAGATACTTTCGCCGTTTCGTTCCAGGAATTGGAACAATATGGTTGCCTTGAGAGAGCACCCACGCCAGCGCCAACTGCGCAGGTGTGCAGTGCTTCGCGCGCGCGATTTCCTCAACGCGTTTCACAATCTCCAGGTTACGATCAAAATTTTCGCCCTGAAAACGCGGCGTGCTACGGCGGTAGTCGTCTTCCGGCAAATCTTGCGGCTTCTGAATTTTCCCGGTCAAAAATCCGCGGCCAAGCGGGCTGTAAGGAACAAAACCGATTCCAAGTTCGCGACAGGTTGGCAAAATCTCCGGTTCGGGATCCCGCGTCCAAAGGGAATATTCTGATTGAACTGCCGTGATCGGATGGACTGCGTGCGCGCGCCGAATCGTCTCGGCGTTGGCCTCGGACAATCCGAGGAAGCGCACTTTTCCTTGCCCTACTAATTCGGCCATCTCGCCAATCGTCTCCTCGATCGGCGTATCCGGATCAACGCGGTGTTGATAATAGAGATCGATGCAATCGATTCCGAGACGGCGCAAACTTCCTTCGCAGGATTTCCTCACGTAGTCCGGTTTACCGTTAATCCCGCGGAATGCCGCTCTCTCCGGATCGCGCACAATTCCGAACTTGGTCGCAATAACAACCTGGTCGCGATGTCCTTTAAGGGCACGACCAATGAATTCCTCATTGGTGTGAGGACCGTAGACGTCAGCGGTGTCGAAGAAAGTAATGCCGAGTTCCAACGCACGACTCATTGTCGCGAGCGATTCTTCGTCGTTGCGGTCGCCGTAGAAATCGGACATTCCCATGCAACCGAGGCCGAGTGCCGAGACATTTGGGCCGCCTCGGCCTAATTTTCTTTGTTTCATGAGCGAAATTGTAGGGCGTTTCTGTAAAACGCCAATCGATTAGAACGTCTGATACAGGCGCCCTCCAAATAAACCGCGGCTATATTTGTCCGATCCAGGTCCGCGGCGCGCATTCTTCCCAGCGCTCGCGAATTGCTTGGAATTCCGTTTGGTCGAGTGGTCCGGCTTCCAGCAATTGTGCATTCTCGCGCCATCGCTCCGGCTTTTTTGTTCCAACAATTGCGGTGTGAACTCCCGCTACGCTCAAGGCGAATCGCAACGCAATTGAAACGCTCCTGTTTACGTCGCCCCGGAGAAAATCGTAGTGCAGTTTTCGCAACCGCTCCCAGTATTCCTGATGATAGGAATCGATTGGGCGATGACCGGTTTTCCACGCGGCATTGGCAATTGGCCGTTTGGCAATCACCCCCATCTGTCTTTCGCGCGCGAGCGGGACGGTCAGACCGATCGCTTCCTGGTCGGCGATGTTGATTGAGGTTTGTAAAGTATCGAATGCGCCGGATTGCACTGCAAAATGCGCGGCGTGGCTATCGCCGCTGTAGCCAATGAAGCGGGTGAAGCCTTTGTCGCGGGCCGTCTGCAACGCGTCAATCACTTCGCCTTTGCGTAATTCTGCTTCCGAACAGCTGTGCAACTGCAACAAATCCAGGCGATCCGTCTTCAGACGCTGCAAACTGCGCTGCACACTTTCCAAAATGGAGGCCTTCGACCAGTTTGCGCCGCTTTCCATTCCGTGCGGATGACCGCACTTGGTAAAAAGATAGAAATCCTTTCGGCGAGTGCCGACGGCCTGGCCGATGAGTTCCTCACTGTTGTAATAACACTCGGCGGTGTCGATCACGTTTAGCCCAGCATCGAGCGCGCTGTTGAGCAACTCGGCGACCGTCTGCTCTGAAGCCCGCTCATAACCGATTTCGGACCCGCCGAATCCAAGGACGGAGACCTCCATGTCCGTTTTGCCAAGGCGACGCTTTTCCATCTTATTCCACGCTTTGTTGTAGCGGCGTTTGTGTCAAACGCCGAACTAATAAACAGGCGCTTGGCACAAGCGCCTCGACAACATCAAAAAACTAGCCGTGTCTTACCTGTCCCTCGTTCGATTCGTCCAATGCGCTTCGCACGCAGGATCGAGATCGCGCGCTTCGAGTCACGCCCGGACACAATCGCAACCATGCCGATACCCATGTTGAACACCTGAAACATTTCTCTTCGGTCGATCTTTCCATTGGTCTGAAGCATTTGG
>DATINV010000196.1:0-1792 GCA_035473775.1 Chthoniobacterales bacterium | reverse complement strand
ACTCGGGTGCCATCGATGAAAATTGCGTGATGCGTTTTTCGTTTGGCATGAACATTCACCGGCCCCTCCAACTTGCCGTCCACCATTCGACCCCAGTAACGAGCGTAAACCTGCGGGGCCTCGGCTCCATTTTCTGGCGTGTACCAAGTTAAGCGACCGAACCCGCGGGCGTAATCGAAGTGGTCGCGATCGCCTGACCAAGTCGCGACATCGCCGGGTTGGGGATTACCGTTCCAGACCAGCGTTTTGCCGTCTTTGGTGGATTGATATTTTCCGTCCGCGCGCGCGACTTCCCCGCCCAGCGCCCACCATCCAAGCGCCGCCACGAAAACGAAAAACAAACGTCCAGCCACCAACTAAAGTAAGAAGGAAAAGTTAAGAATTAAAAATTAAAAAGTAAACAGGCCGCCGCTGGGAGGCGATTGGCCTTTTCATTGTTAATCCTGACCTCCTCGCTTCCGCTCTTTGAGCTTTGCTCTTCTCCTTTCCTTGTTTCTTAATTACGCTCCCGCTAGTTCGGCCAAAGTGTTCCCTGGATATAGACTGCCGCAGAGCGGCGGCCTTCTTACTTTTCGTCGTCCTCGTCTGTCTCGTACTTGATCGTCGATCTAGCGATCTTCGCTTTCCCCGACTTATCAAAGGTCAGCGTGAGGTCGCGGGTCGCGGTGATGCTGGTGCTTGCGCCATCAATTGTCGTCACGATGCTCAGGTCAAGTGAGCCGTCTTTTTTCCACTTTTCCGCCTGGGTCCAATTGTTGGCTGCGACATGTTGAAACTCTTTACCGCGTCTCATCTTGGTGGGGATGCTCGCTTCCGGAAGCTTGGGCAGCTTGATCTTTCGAAATTTGTTTCCGTTCCGAAAAAAGATGTCCACTCCTTGATTGGGGTGTCCCAGTCGCGTCATCAGCGCAAACCGCGATGAATCGTCCGACCAGAGGACGCTGTAGCCGACGTTGCTCATCTCTTCCTCATCAATGCGCTGTATAACTTTTTTGGTTGCGGCGTCGATCAAGTCGATAGCCGGCGTGTCGGAATCGGCATTCGCATCCGTTATGAAGCCGAACTTGCCGTCCGGCGAGTTCGGGGTCGGCGAAACTACTTCCTCCTCGGCGGATGCAGACGCGCTCGGCGTTGCGCTTGGCGAAGGGCTCGGCGCCTGGGCCGCGACCCTCCAGGCGAGTGCGGCCGCAACAACCAACGCGACCGCGACCCTAACCAGCCTCGTTTTCATTCTGATTCATTCTTCTACATGAAAAACCTGAAGGCTGAAATACAGACATCACTTTTGCTGCTACCTTGCATCGATATGCGATACTTTTTTGTTGTCGGGTTGGTTGTGGGATTGGCGGGTTCAGCTTTGACGCAAACGGCGCCGGTGACGGATTCGGTGACGAAACAGAATGCGTTATTCGACGACTTTTATGAAGCGCAGCTCAAGAATTTCCCCGAGCTTGCTACGGCGTGGGGCGATTATCGTTACAATTCCCAGCTCGGACAATATTCGCTGGCCGCGAACGCGCAGCGGCACGCCCAAGGCGATGACTTTCTGGCGCGATTGAAAGCGATCCCGACCGACGGGATGAGTGACAAGGACCTGTTAAGTCATCGAATTCTTGAGCATCAACTCGAACGCGAAGACGTGAACTATGCGTTGAAAAATTTCGAGATGCCGGTGAACCAGCAGAACGGCGTGCACACCCGGCTCGCCGATTTGCCGAACGCGATGCCGTTCGACTCCGTGCCGCATTATCAAGATTACATCTCACGGTTACACCAGATCCCGCGCGTGCTG
>DATINV010000195.1:0-13922 GCA_035473775.1 Chthoniobacterales bacterium | reverse complement strand
AAATGAATTCGAACAGCCGGAGTCGAAAGGCTCCGGCTGTTTTGCTTTTAATAATCAATAAATAATCGTCAGTGCACCGCACCGCTCGCTCGCTGTACCCGATCCGCCAGATCCGAGGGAGTAGTGAACAAAAATGCTTTGCCGTCCTTTCGCATTTCTAACAAACGGGCTTTCGTGAGATCTAGAAGGTCACGTCGCGCCGTTTCATACACTATGCCGTGACTTCGTTGATGACCTGCAACGCTGTAGCGGGTTCCCGGATGGCGTAGAGCATGCCCGATTAAGGCTTGTTGCCGATAATTTAGATCTGGAGCGTGCCGCAACGTGTTTTCCAATGCGCGAAGCTCCTTACTTTTCGCAGCGATGTAATCATGCAGACTGGTGATGGCCCTTCGGATGACCTCGGATTGGTAAATGAGGAAGTACGTGACATCGTTTTGGTCGGTTTCAGTGTGAAGAAACGAAACCGCGTACTTGGCCGGGGCCTTGACTAGGATTTCCGAGATCGAAACAAATTCGAACAGCCAATATCCACGCCGCAGCATCGACCAGTAAAACAATGCCCTCGCGGTTCGCCCATTTCCGTCAACGAAAGGGTGATCGTATGCCAACCAAAAATGCAGCAACGTTGATCGAATGGCAGGGTGAATGAATAGGCCCGCCGGATCCGCCGTGTCGCCAGCGTTGGCGAACGTGCAGAGCATCTCCAGACGCTTGGCCAGTTCCTCGGCAGGCGGTGGTTTATGGAAGATTTCTCCTGTCATGTCGTCCTGAACGGTGATGTTCTCGTGCGGCAACCGCAGACGACCTGCAGCAGTCGGATCGTCGAGAGTATCCTCTGTAACCATTCGGTGCATTTCGAAGATCAGCTCCTTGTCCAGCGGTCGTTCTTTCCATTCAGCAATTCGCTGCATCGTTTTGAAGTTATTTAAAATCATTCGCTCACCGCGCGTGCGTGGAGGTCGCCCACTTCGAATCATTTCCTTTGCAACGGCTCGAGTCGTTGCGGCACCCTCAAGTTGGCTGCTTGTAACCGCTTCCTGGAAAAGAGAGCGCATTACGTATTGACTGCGCGTCTGCGGATTAACGATTGGATCGGGCAAGCCGACGCTACCACCTGCTCCCAAGTCGATCTCATGTAGGCGTCGGGCGATAACGTCCGTGATAGCGTACCTAAACGGCTCGCCGTTTGTTGCTAGCAAAGGGAGTTCCTTAAGCGCCGCTTTGCGTATTAGTTTTGTTGCCCCCCACCATTGCGTTGTAGAAAAGCCGGTCGGCGGTTTCAAGTGGCGTAAGACGTCCCAGTGGCGGTATTTGCCTTCGGCTTCTGATTGAACAACATGCGTAAGCAGCCCCCCAAGACGATTTGGAGCTATACCGAGTACCTGCTTCAGTGCATCCGTCGGCGATGTTTGTGGGCGCTTCATACTAATTTGCTACTAATTTCTACTATATTAGTAGTTTAATTTCTTTGTGCAAATACTATTTTAGTATTTAATAGTATTAAAATAGTAGGACTAAAATCAACAAATTGTGGCGTCGTCGAAGGCCACCACAAGGGGTTGCCCCACCTGCGAAACTCTGCCCAAAGGGATACTGTTGCAACCATTGCAACTCAGGTGACATTGGCATTTTTGCCAGCCAGTCCTCGTCGTAATCTCTGACATGCGCCGACCATTTTCTCGTTTCATTCTCTGCGGACTCGTCGCGTCAAGCCTCGGCGCAGGCACCGAAGGACGACATGAACGCAGTCGCCGAGAGGTATGCGCATCTGGTGCTGGCGCTCGGGCAATATGATCAAGAAAAGTGACGAGTGAAATGTGACGTGTGACGAGCCAACAGAAGTTCAGAGTTGATTGAGCGCTCGTCCTGCTCGCTTTAGTTGAGAGCTATTTCGTGTCAATTCCTGTAATTCGTGGTTAAACAGTCTTCGATATGCGACGGATATTTTTGCTGTTCGCCTTGTGCGGATTGACGACGTGGAGCGTCGGCGGACAAAAGCTCGATCCACTGAATGCAATCGGCGAGAAGTACGCCCGTCTCGTCCTCGCACTCGGCCAACATGACCCGGATTACGTGGATGCGTTTTACGGGCCGGGGGAATGGAAGGCTCAGGCGGAGAAGGAGAAGAAATCGCTCGACGCGATTGCGACTGAAGCGACGCAGCTTTCTGACCGGTTGCAGGTAATGCGCCTGCAGCAGAGCGGCATGGCTGATTTGCCTTCGCACGAGGCTACGGCGAGAGAAGGAGAACGGGCTTCGCCATATTCGATTGATAGTGGCACGCTAACTCCGCCTGGCGGAGGAGCGGGGCCGACGTCGCAGAGCGACGCGGCTACAACGAAGAAATCTGACGCGATGGATTGTTGTGCGCCGGAGACGAAGGACGGCGATCTGGTTCATTTGCGGCGGGAATACTTGGAGAAGCAGCTTTATGCGTTGATTTTTCGAGCGAAGACACTGCTCAACGCAGGTATCAAGGGCCCGAAGAACTTCGACGCTGAATCGCGCGCGCTTTACGACGCGGTGGCGCCGACTTACCACGATTCGTTTTTTGACGACATTCTCAAACGGCTGGACACGAAAATTCCCGGTACCGGCCCACTTTGGCAGCGCTATGAGGAATGGCGGAAGCCGTTCGTAATCCCGAAGGAAAAACTCGATGCGGTGTTTCAACTCGCGATCAAGGAATGTCGGGCCCGGACGCTGGCGCACGTTGCGCTTCCGCCTAACGAGAGTTTCACGGTCGAGTACGTGACCAATAAACCGTGGGGCGGTTACAATTGGTACAAAGGCAATTTCCATAGCGTGATCCAGGTGAATACCGATCTGCCGATCTACATCGATCGCGCGGTCGATCTCGCGGCGCATGAAGGTTATCCCGCCCATCATGTTTACAATTCGCTCCTGGAAAAGAACCTGGTCCGGGATCGCGGCTGGATGGAGTTTTCGGTTTACGCGCTATTCTCGCCCCAATCATTGATCGCGGAAGGAACGGCGAATTTCGGCCGGGAGATTGCGTTCCCGAACAAAGCCGAGCGGATGAAGTTCGAAAAAGAAGTGTTATTTCCCGCGGCGGGGATCGATGCGACGCGCGCGGACGAATATTACGCGGTCCAGGATTTGATGAAGGATCTCAATTATGCCGTGAACGAGGCCGCGCGCAGATTGATTAACGGCGAGATCGACGAAAAGGCAGCGGCGGAATGGCTGCAAAAATACGCGGTGATGGAACCGCCCCGGGCCGAGAAGCGGGTGAAATTCATCGAGCGATACCGGAGTTACGTGATCAACTACAACCTCGGCGAAGACATGGTAAAGAAATACATCGAGAAACGCGCCGGGAATGATCCGGAGAAGAAGTGGAGTGAATTCGGGAAGCTCTTGGCGTCACCCCGCTTACCCAGCGGGCTGACGCAGTGACGGGTGACGTGTGACATGTGAGCGAGCACGAAAACCTGAAGAATTGAATTAGAAAAGCAGGAACGCAGGAATCTTTCTTGTCACTCGTCACTGCTTTGGTCTTCTAATTTGTCAGCCGATGTGCTACAAGCCGTTGACCCAGGAGGCTTAAACTATGCGCTCATTTGCTATCGTTCGGCTGACAATTTTCGTTGGCCTGGTGTGCCAATTGTCAATTTCGGTGACAGCAGGTGGACCGCAGCATCCGCTCGACCCCTTAAGCGCCGATGAAATAAAAGCTGCCATCGGAATAATTGGAAAATCTCCGCAATTCCCACAAGGCGCGTTCTTACCGATTGTTACTCTTAAAGAACCTAACAAGGCAGACGTGCTTAATTTTAGCGGGGGCAAATTCACCCGGCAGGCATTCGCGAATGTTTATGATCGCGGGGCCAATCAACTTTCTGAGGTCACGGTGGACCTGAATACTAAAAAAGTTGTGTCCTGGGTAGCCCGACCCGGTTTGCAACCAGCTGTTTCGGTTTCGGAGTATGCGGACGCAGATGCGCTTGCTCGTACGGACACGCGTTGGCAACAAGCAATGGCGCAACGCGGGATCAATCCGGACGACGTTTATCTCGACGTGTGGGCTCCGGGCGACGTGCTGCTCCCGGCGAATGCAACGCCCGGCCACCATCTTTTGCGCGCCCTTTCATTTTTTCGCGGCCCACTTCCGAATCCATACGACCGGCCGATCGAAGGCGTTGTCGTGACCATGGACATGAACACGATGCAAGTCATCGATGTTGTCGACACTGGAATTCGTCCGGTGAACCAGACACTTTCCGGAAGTTCGAGTACCAATCGAAAAAATCTCGGGCCGCTTACTGGTCCCAACAAGAGCTTTGAAATCAAGGGCAATGCCGTGACCTGGCAGAATTGGAGTTTCCGGGTCGGCTACAATTCGCGCGAAGGTCTCGTCTTGTACCAAATTGGATACGAGCAAAATAATGTCGTGAGGCCAATTATTTACCGGATCGCTCTGGATGAAATCTATGTGCCCTATGCTTTGCCGGACCCGAATTGGGCATGGCGAACCGCCCTCGACATCGGCGAATACAATCTTGGTCAATACGCGGAAGACTTGACCAAGAATGTCGATGTGCCCGACAACGCTGTCTTCTTAAAGGAAGCTACCGCCAACGACAATGGTAGCTCGGGAAGCGGCCCCGTTGCGCTGCCCAATGCGATCGCGTTATTCGAACGTCCTGTTCTTGGCGCGCTGTGGGACCGCGCAGACCCGACTACTTTGGTGCGAGACACGCGAGGCGGACGCGAGCTGGTGGTGACCGCCACATATGTGATTGGCAATTATACTTATGCCGTTGCCTACATTTTCCGAATGGATGGCGGCCTGGATGTGCGCGTTGGCGCCACCGGGACCACCTTGAATCTGGGGGTGAACACACTTGCGGACGTAGATGCCTATGGAACGAACGTCGCCACAAGTATCGCTGCGCCGATCCATCAACATTTCTTCAATTTTCGGATCGACTTCGACGTCGACGGCACGAAGAACCGGCTGGTTGAAGAGAACCGTCACAACGTTCCCAGTGCGACTAAGAATGGTTTTGTGAGCGAGGATACGGTCATCGCCAATGAATCGTTCCGTGATCTGACTCCGCATCGGAACTGGAGAGTGGAAAGCACCACCCGAACAGGTGCTTTAACTCAACCGACGGCCTACGAGATCATGCCAGTCGATTCGGCGGTTCCGTATTCAGATCCTGACTATGTGCCCTTGCAACACGCCGCTTTTGCCACCCATCAGCTCTGGGCGACGCGATTTCGCGAGGGAGAATTGTATGCGGCCGGCAATTATCCCAACCAAGGCCCGATTGGCGACGGGGTTCCGACCTACATCGCCGGTGGCAACTCGCTTTCGAACCAGGATCTCGTGATTTGGTACACCATGGGGTTCACCCACGTCCCGGCGATTGAAGAATTTCCGGTGATGACGATGGAAAGCATCGGGTTCAGCTTGCGGCCCAGCGGTTTTTTTGATCAAAACCCGGCGCTCGATGCGCCATAGGGAAGTGACCAGTGACAGGTGACGTGTGACGAGCAAGCAGGGTCAGGCGCCGAACAAACGAATCAGAGAGCCAGGAAGGCCGTCGCTTGCGGCACACTAAATCCAGGGGACACGATTGCCGAACTAGCGGGACGTAAAGCGGGAGGCCACAGGATTTTTCCTGTTTTCCTATGTTCCCGATTAAGAATTAATCTGCCTCTGTGTCCTCCGTGATCTCTGCGGTGAAATCCCATTGGCCGATGTTGTTCGTCGCGGGGCTGGGCGCGGTTTTGATTTTCACGAATCTTGGGTCGGATTATCTGTGGGAAGACGAGGGCGATACCGCAGCATTCGCGGTCAATATTCAGAAATTCGGAGTTCCTCGAGCGTGGGACGGCGTGACATTTATCGACTCGGACGGCGGTGCGCCGCTGAACGATAACCTAACGCTGATCAGTCATCCGCTCCTCCAATATTATCTGACTGCCGCGTCGTTCGCGGTTTTCGGACAAAACAATTGGGCGGCACGTTTGCCATTCGCGCTGGCAGGATGGTTAACGATCGTTATCGCGTATCTGTGCGGTTTCGATTTAACAAGAAATCGCTGGGCCGCATTTTGCTCGGCAATTCTTCTGACCGCGTCAGTGCAATTTCTCTTGTATTGCCGGCAATGCCGTTACTACGCGCTGAGCATGCTTCTCTCCACTTTATTGGTGTGGATTTTTTTTAATCTGCGGTCGATTCAGTCCGCACTGTTGTTCGCGATCGTTGCCGTTTTTCTGTTTCATTCGCATCCGTTCGGAATCGTTTTTGTCGGTGTGTTACTTCTAGCGGGCTTTGTTTATCGCCATGGCGGTTCGGTGAATGGAGGTGGCGGGAGCCGGCGACATGGACTAAGCCCGAAAGGAGGAGCGAGCGGGTGCGAGCGAATCAATCGCCGCTACCTGGCGTTCGGCGGATTGATTGCAGCGGTTTTCGTTTTGCCCTGGATCGCGTTTGTTCGGTCCGGTTACGCAGTGCACTCCGAGCCGGTCAACTCGATCACACAATTCTTCGGCCGTTTCGCCCAATACGCGGTCGAATCCACATCGGTGACGCCGTTGATCGGCATCGTAATTCTCTCGGCCGTTGTTGGGGTGTTAGGGAAAAGGCGGGTCGAACAGCAAGAGCCGTTGCTGGACCGGCGGCAGCTCGGATTTCTATTGGTAACTTTGGTGACGGTAATTTGCTACGCCGTCGCGGGGGCGATCTCGGAATCGAGCGACGACATTTGGCGAGTCGGACTTCGGTATTCGACCGCGTTGTTGCCGCTGACCGCGATCGCGGCGGGCATGTTGATCGTGAGGGTGAGCCGCGGCCGGATCGCGATTTGGGTTCCGTTGTTATTGATCTTCGCGTTCACCAAGTTCGCGCAGCTGACGCCATGGATCTTTTGGGTTGAAAAACAGGCTACACTTGATGGCAAAGAAATTGTGCGCGCTCATCCGGCTTTGGACAATGTGCCGCGCTATCTGGCGATTCCCGAACAGTGGGCGTTCGTGCAGGACTTGGGCACGGAAAATTCAGGGACGCTGGCAAAGGCGTGTGAATTTTTTAAAGCGAACGCGAACGCGAACGATCTCGTTCTGACCAATTACGATTGGCAGCCACTTTATTTTTACACGCGTTTGCCGCAGTCGTTGAGAATCTTTCCCGATTATCCGATCTACCAGGCGGCAAAGCGGAAAGGTTTGCCGGAGTACGTTTTTAACATCGATGGGGTGCGCTGGATTTTTTGGCGTCCAGTTTGGGACGGCTTGTGGGGATACGTTGGATCTGATCTACAACGCGACATGCGTAGTCGGGGCGCCCGGATCACGCCGATCGCGCAGTTTCCGGAAACGATTTTCGAGAATCGGCCAGAGATCCATTATCACCGGTTTTCCGGCGGCAGGTATTTTTACATCGCGCTTGATAATAGTTCTACCGCCCAGGTTTTCCGGGTCGATTGGCCCGGCGTCTTAAGAAGTGACCGGTGACCCTCCTTCGCGAAGCCTACGGCGGGCAGGCGTGTGACAAGTGGCGAGCGGTCAGAAAAAGCTGAAAAGCCGTTATTCCGAAACTTCGAAGTTAGCAGATTCGCCTTCTCTTCGTGGTCTCCGTGTCCTTCGTGGTGGACGCAATCCTATTCCGGGAGTGTTTGGCCTGTTCCCCCGATCGCGGTCGGAAAGTCTTTCAGCTTTGGAAGACCGTCCCTTATACGGAGCACGGTATCCTCATAATTTAGATGCACGGTAGGCTTGAAGGTCAGGTCGCTGAGCGAAACCCGGACATCGGCCAGGCCGAGCGATGGGTGGTCGATCATGACATGGCCGCCGCATTTGGTGCAATAACGGCGATCGCTCAAGTCGCTGGAATGGAATTTGCCTAACGAATCGGCGCCTTTGGTGACCTTCACCGTTTCGGGTTTCCACAAGGTGAAAATACTGACCGGCGCGGTGGAATAGCGCCGGCATTCCTTGCAATGACAGTAACCCATGTCGAGGGGTTCGCCGCTGGCTTCGACTTGAACTGCGCCGCAATAACAATTTCCAAGATGCTTCGCCATGCGAGCATCTTGGAGTGACAAGTGACGAGTGACAAGTGACGAGTAAAGCCAGCATGGAGCTGGGAGCTAGGAGATAGAGAAAACCAATTTATTTTGATTCTCCTCTGCGAACTCTGTGTCCTCTGTGGTTAAAAAATGTAAATTCTGAAATGTATCCACCGATTTTGGGCCAGCTCAAAGCGGGCACGAGGCAACGGCATTTGATCAACTTGCCGGGTGCGGCGCTGACGAAAGATGAGCCGCGGCCGGTTATTTCAATCACCGGGACGAAGCCGGGGCCGGTGTTGTTCGTGAACGCCGGTGTGCATGGCGGCGAGTATCCGGCGATCGAAGCGGTGATTCGATTGAGCAAGACGCTCGAGCCGAAAAAGATTTCGGGCACAGTGATTTTGATGCCGGTGATGAATCTTCCTGCGTTTCGGACTCGGACGCCGTTCGTGTGCCCGATCGATAACGTGAATCCGAATCGCGTTTTTCCCGGCGATGCAAAGGGAAGTTATTCCGAACAAATGACGCATGCGTTGATCAACGAGTTCGTCGTTCATGCGGATGCCTATATCGATCTTCACGGCGGCGATATTCCGGAGGCGCTGGTGCCGTTTATTATTTGCCGGTCCGGAACTGATGAAGTCGCCAAGAAATCCAAAGAAATCGCGATGGCTTTCGGGTTGCCTTACGTGCTGACGGTCTCGAAGCCGGTTCAACCGGCGAAAGGTTCGTCGAGTTATGCCGCTGCAGCGGAGAAAGGAATTCCATCAATCCTGGCGGAAGCCGGAGGTGTTGGGCAGATGCAAGAAGACGCGGTCGCGATGCTAATGCGTGGTGTGATCAAGGTCATGGGCAGCTTGAAGATGCTCGATGCGAAGGGAACGCGTGAAGCGACCGCGAATGTCGAAGCACGAATGTCCAATGACGAAACAAATCCGAAATTCAAAATTTCTAAAAGAGAAAAAACGGCGCAGAGCGCCGCCGCTACACTACTGACGAAGTTTGAGTGGGTTTACACGGAGCACGCCGGGATGTGGTATCCGAAGGTCGCGGCGGGTGATGCGGTGAAGAACGGAAAAGAGATCGGCAGCGTTGGCGATCTGTTCGGCGATACGCTGGAGAAAATCATCTCGCCAGTAAACGGCGTGGTTCTGTTTCTCACGATCAATCCGTCCGTACTCGCGAACGGCCTCTTAATGGGCATTGGAACAAATCAGTGACGGGTGACGAGTGACATGTGACGAGCAAGAAGAAGAATTTGAAACCACGAATGGACACGAATAGACACTAATAAAACAGGAGTCGGAGTTCCGACGGTCGTGTCTATCAGTGGTTTCTCAGATTGCCGTTTAGGAATTGCTTGGCTGTGTCGTCTGCGGCGAAGAAAAGTGACGTGTGACGAACGACAAAGCCAAGAATCATTGGTAAATTAGGAATCCTTTCGATTGTTTCCTGGCTTTCTGATTAACAATTACGTTTCTCTGTGTTAAGCGGTGTCCTCTGCGGTGAGGTTTCGGTCGTATTTGCTGCGGGGACGATCTTGAAACTTGCTCCTTCCCCGAGTCGCTCGCTGCTACCTCGCAGCTGTATCTTCTATGTCGCTTCTCCCGGTCACTCCATTCTGCCGTTGCTTCTTACTTGTTTCGCGTCGCTCGTACGTCTAAGTTGCGCCCCCATTTGCGGTTAAGAAATCCATGGAAAAATACGTGTCGGATTTGATGGCCGGGGTCAAAGCGAAGAACCCGGGTGAATCGGAGTTTCATCAGGCGGTCCAGGAGGTCGCCGAATCGCTGACGCTGGTCCTCGACCGTGAGCCGCGTTATCGCAAAGCGAAAATCCTCGAGCGGATCATCGAGCCCGAGCGCGTGATCATGTTCCGGGTGGCGTGGCAGGACGACGAAGGCGAGCTGCACATTCAACGTGGTTTCCGAATTCAAATGAACAGCGCGATCGGACCGTACAAAGGCGGGTTGCGATTCCATCCCAGCGTGAATTTAGGAATCCTAAAGTTCCTCGCGTTCGAACAGGTCTTTAAGAACGCACTAACCACACTGCCGATGGGCGGCGGTAAAGGCGGTTGCGATTTCGATCCGCACGGCAAGACCGATTCCGAAGTAATGCGCTTTTGTCAGGCGTTCATGTGCGAACTGTGGCGACATATCGGACCCGACACGGACGTGCCCGCGGGCGACATCGGCGTCGGCGCGCGCGAGATCGGTTTTTTGTTCGGCATGTACAAGAAACTAAAGAACGAGTTTACCGGGGTCATGACCGGGAAAGGCCTGACCTGGGGCGGTTCAGTCATTCGACCGGAAGCGACCGGTTACGGCGCGGTTTATTTCGCCGACGAAATGTTGAAGACGCGCAAAGAAGATTTGAAAGGAAAAGTCGCGCTGGTGTCGGGCAGCGGAAACGTGTCGCAGTACACTGTCGAAAAACTGATTACGCTCGGGGCGAAACCGGTGACGTTGTCGGATTCGAGCGGCTACATTCTTGATGAGCAAGGGATCGATCGCGAGAAGCTGGCCTTCGTGATGGACTTGAAAAACAATCGGCGCGGCCGGATTTCCGAGTATGCGGACAAATTCAAAGGCGCGGTGTTCACGCCGGTGGATCAAAAGCTCGATTACAATCCGCTTTGGAATCACAAAGCGGAGTGCGCGTTTCCGAGCGCGACTCAAAATGAGATCAATGGGAAAGACGCGGCTAATTTGTTGAAGAACGGCTGCTACGTCGTGTCGGAAGGCGCGAACATGCCGAGCACGATCGACGCGGTGAACCAGTTCCTTGACGCAAAAATTCTTTTCGGTCCGGGCAAAGCGGCGAACGCCGGCGGTGTGGCCACGTCAGGCTTGGAAATGGCGCAGAACAGCATGCGCATCAAGTGGACGCGCGAGGAAGTCGACGAGCGCTTGTTCCGCATCATGAAAACCATCCACGAAGTTTGTTATCGCACGGCTGAGAAGTACGGCACGCCGGGCAATTACGTGAACGGCGCGAACATCGCGGGATTCACCAAAGTCGCCGAAGCGATGTTGGACCAAGGATTGGTATAGGTAGGGGCCGTTGTCCCTAACGGCCCGCGGGCGATTGAGGTCAATCGCCCCTACCTGCGCGCGTTTCCAAATCGCGCCAAGCGTAAAGCCGCGATTTCGTGCGATAACATATTGCGATGGCTGAAGATTCCTCTCAGCTGAGAGGCCCTAATTTCGAAAAAGGGATTTCCGTCGACGACGTGTCTGACGGCGCGATGGTGCAAGGCCATGCTTTTGGCGAAGCACTGCTGGTGGCCCGGCGCGGCACGGAGTTTTTCGCGATCGGTGCGACATGCACCCATTACGGCGGACCACTGGCCGAGGGCTTGATGGTCGATTGCACGGTGCGTTGCCCATGGCATCACGCACGTTTCGATTTGCGGACCGGTGAAGCGATCGCTGCTCCTGCGTTGAACGATGTTACCTCTTGGAAAACCGAGAAGCGCGGCGAACGCATCTTCGTTACCGGCAAAGGCGACACTAAACCGGCAACGCCAAAGCCTGCTGTCGCTCCATCGAGTGTGGTGATTGTTGGCGCGGGGGCGGCCGGCGGCGCCGCTGCGGAAATGTTACGCCGCCAGGGCTTTAGCGGCCCGATCACGTTGATCGGCCGGGACCCATCGCTTCCTTACGACCGCCCGAATCTGTCCAAGGATTATCTGGCTGGAAATGCCAAGGAAGAATGGATCCCGCTTCGTCCGGACGATTTTTATCGCGAACACAAAATAGACACGATCACCGGAACCGAAGTGCGAACGATCGATACCAAGAAAAGTCAGGTGATGCTTTCCAACGGCCGTTCTTTGGATTACGGCGCACTGCTTCTGGCGACCGGCGCCGATCCAGTGCATCTGGAAATTCCCGGTAACGATTTGCCGCAGGTTTGTTATTTGCGAACGCTGGTGGACTGCCAGCGCATCATCGAGAAAGCGAAGAACGCCAAACGCGTGGTGATAATCGGCGATAGCTTCATCGGACTGGAAGTAGCGTGGTCGTTGCGCGAGCGCAAACTTGAAGTCGCGGTCATCGGAAGACATTCGTTACCGCTCGAAAAAGTTCTCGGACCCGATCTCGCCGGTTTGGTTAAGAAAACGCACGAGGCGAATGGGGTAAAATTTCATCTCGGACGAACCGCGGCCAAAATTGAAGAGCGAATCGTGCAACTGGATGACGGAACAAAGTTGGATTGCGATTTCGTTGTCGCCGGAGTCGGGGTGCGGCCCAACACGGCTCTGGCGGAGAGCGCCGGTGTTGCGACCAAGGACGGCGTACTGGTTAACGAATTCCTGGAAACGAATGTGCCGGGAATTTTTGCCGCTGGAGACATCGCGCGTTGGCCCGATCCGCGAGCGGGGCAGATCCGGGTCGAGCACTGGGTCGTAGCTCAACGCCAGGGTCAGACCGCCGCCCGCAACATTCTCGGTGCGCGCGAGCCTTTCGTCGTGCCGCCTTTTTTCTGGAGCAATCATTTCGATGTCCACATCCATTACGTCGGTCACGCCGGTGGCGGTGATCGTCCAAAGGTGTCGGGTGACGTGAACGCGAAAGACGCGTCCGTAATTTTTCAGAGCGGGAACAAAGTCTCGGCGGTCGCGAGCATCGGCCGCGACGTAGAGAATCTGAAAGCCGAATTGGGGTTGGAGCGGGGAACAGGAGTGACGAGTGACGGGTGAAATATGCGGTTTTGACTTGTCACATGTCACTCGTCACGCGTCACTATTCTTATGGACCGTAAGTATCCCAAGAGCCCGAAGGAGATGACCAAGGGAATGATTTATTTCCCACGAATGCTCGACAAGATCCGGCTGCATTTGAATGGCGAGTTGTCTGAGGATTA
Organism: Chthoniobacterales bacterium; assembly: GCA_035473775.1. Taxonomy (GTDB): domain Bacteria; phylum Verrucomicrobiota; class Verrucomicrobiia; order Chthoniobacterales; family UBA10450; genus AV40. The sequence goes on along the minus strand of DATINV010000195.1, from coordinate 1,002 downwards.
TCAAAATAATTTCGGCCGACCCGGCACGGCGGACGGCACCTGCTGCAATTTCCTACGGGTGCATCATCGCGATTTGATCGAGCGGGTGAAAGAAGGCGGGACGGATGAGGAAATTTTGGAATGGTGTTTTGAAAAGGGCCGCCGGTTGAACGAGGGCGATTTGTTCGTCTGGAATGGATTCGCTTCGAAACTTGGCTGGCGAGACCGGGTGACGCCGATGCTGGAACAGCGAAAACAAGAAATGGGTATTGGGCATCGAGACGACGTTCAGTGCATTCCGGACCTGATTGATTTCGATGAAGGAAGAATAGAGTGACATGTGACGTGTGACGAGACTGACAATCAGACTCCTTCTTAGCTCCCTCATCCTGGCTCCTAGCTCCTCCTTTCTGCTGGCCGGTGACGCGGTGGCGATTGGTTACAATGCCGACGGGATTTGGACTTCAGTGACCTACTATTCGTCGGGGAAGCCGAAAGGCGCGCCTGATTACAAGACCGAAGCGGACGCACGCCAGGAAGCATTGCGCGATCTGCGGAAACGCGGCGGCGAAGGTCTGGCTCGGGCTGAAATTCTTTCCTTGTCGGACACGACAGGTTTTGTCGCCGTCGGTCGCGGGACCGATAAAGCGCGAAAAGATCAGAACGTGGTTGGCCGCGGAAAGAAGCAAAAGGAAGCAGATGAAAGCGCGATGGCGGAATTGAACCAGCGCGGCGCGACCAAAAATCAGAAGATTGTTTATCATTACTTCTCCCATGGCGCGGATGGCAAATGATTCCGAGCTGGACTGGCCATTGCGTGATCGCGTGCTTGTCATCTCCTCGGAAGTCGACACTTTCGTTAGATGACGAAATTGGGATGGGTTTTTGGTGTCGGGTTTTTGCTGACAACTTCGGTCGCTCTCAAGTCCGCGGAACCTACCGCGAAAGCTCCTCCCAGCGCAGCGGTGGATGAAGATTCAGCGACTCCGTCGCCAACCGCGACGCCGATTGTATTTTCCGCGG
>DATINV010000194.1:0-4649 GCA_035473775.1 Chthoniobacterales bacterium | reverse complement strand
AACTTCGCGAACTGGCCGAGAAGCAAAACGGTCGGGTACGTAATTCCTCGTTCAGTCGCGATCCCGAGGGTCGCGAATACGCCAATGTAACGTTGCGGGTACCGATGAAGAACTACAACGCACTCGTGCAGTCGCTTGATTCGCTCGGCAAAGTCGAGGACGTCAGCGTGCAGCGGCAGGACCGCGGCGGACAAATCGACGAAGCCAATGCGCCGGCCGATCTCCAGATTCAGGTTTACAGCCAGGGCAATATCGTGTCGTCCGACACAGGCGTATTCGCCACCTTACGCCGCACCATCGGCCAGAGCGCAGCGGCGATCATGTGGAGTTTGCGGATGATCGGGGTAGCGATTGCGTTCCTCGCGCCGTGGATCGTCGCGGGGGTTGCCGTAGTTTGGGTGGTGCGGCGGATCAGACAACGCAGGTAGGGGCGATTGACCTCAATCGCCCGCGGCACTAGATGGATCATGAAGGTGGATCGAGCGCTCCGCGCTCGATGCTACAAATGTCGGCGAAGCCGAGTAAAATTAACAGCGCCCGCGGAGCGGCCGATCCACCTTGCTCCGAGCCCAAACGGGCCATATTTTATCAGTCAGAAGGATGTCGATGAAATCCGATAGCGGGATTAGTTACAGCAACCCGGCAGTCGCGAGTTGCCCGAAGCATTTGCTCCAGTTCGCAGTCGATCAGCGTTACGACGATTACACGCCGGTCGATCACGCGGTCTGGCGGTTCATCATGCGGCAGAACATTTTTTTCCTCCGCGAGTACGCTCACAAAGTTTATTTCCAGGGTTTGCTCGACACCGGCATTTCGTTCGAACGCATTCCGCGGATCGAGGAAATGAACGAGATCCTCGGCAAGATCGGCTGGGGAGCAGTGGCAGTAGACGGATTCATTCCGCCGGCTGCGTTCATGGAATTCCAAGCTTACAAAGTTCTGGTGATCGCGTGCGACATGCGCCAAATCCAGCACATCGAATACACCCCGGCGCCGGACATTGTTCACGAAGCCGCCGGTCACGCCCCGATCATTGTCGATCGTGAATATTCGAATTACTTGCAGCGATTTGGCGAAGTAGGCGCGAAAGCGATGTCTTCGAAGAAGGATTTCGAGCTTTATCAAGCGATTCGCCACTTGTCGATTTTGAAGGAGCAACCAAACTCTACGGAGCAAGAAGTGGCGGCAGCGACTCGGGAAGTCGAACAACGGTTCGCCAATCTCGGCGATCCATCCGAAATGGCGCTGCTGTCCCGTTTGCATTGGTGGACCGTGGAATACGGACTCATCGGGAGCCTCGATAATCCAAAAATTTACGGCGCCGGGTTGCTCTCATCGATCGGCGAATCTGTTTCCTGTTTGGAGCCGCAAGTGAAGAAGATCCCCTACTCCATCGACGCGATGAATCAGGCGTTCGATATTACGACCAAGCAGCCACAACTTTTTGTCTGCCGCGATTTCGAGCATCTCAGAGAGGTGCTTGAAGAATTCGCAAGCAAGATGGCCTATTCGGTTGGCGGCCTGGAAGGAATCAACAAAGCGATCGAGTGCGCGAACGTTGCGACCTGCCAGTATTCGTCGGGACTTCAAGTGACCGGCGTTTTCGACGAAGTCATTCTTGGTAAAAACCAGACGCCAATTTATCTTCACGCCAAGGGCTCGTGTGCGCTTGCTTACAAAGACAAAGAGTTGCCGGGCCACGGCCGCGATTATCACCAGGAAGGATTCAGTTCGCCGATCGGTAATTGGAAGCCAACCCCGCTCGAGCGGGACAAGAAAACGAAGCTCGAATTCGAGAGCGGCGTCACCGTGGAAGGCAAGATCGACAAATTGCTCGAACGCGATGGCAAACTACTCGTGATTACGTTCTCAGATTGCGCCGCCAAATATGCCGATCGCGTCTTGTTCGATCCGAGTTGGGGAAATTACGACATGGCGGTGGGTGATCGAATCAGCTCGGTGTTTAACGGCGCAGCAGACGCTGATGCCTATAATCAAGTCGCGCTCGTTCCGAAAGACCGCACCATCAAGGTGCCGTCCGACGCAAAGCGCAAGAAATTGGAAAATCTCTACGCCCAGGTCCGCAAGATTCGCGAAACCAAGAAAGGGTACGAGCGACTTGGCGAAATTTGGGAGACGCAACAGGCCGAGCATCCCGACGATTGGCTGTTGTCGATGGAGATTTTCGAAATCCTCGACATGACCGAGCAACAGCCGCAGCTCAAAACAAAGATCGAAAAATTCCTGAACGATAAGAAAGCGCAAACCAAAGATCTTTCGACGCTGATTAGTTGGGGATTTCGGTTAGTCGAGTATCACAAGAAGCCCGAATTCCAGGCCGCGCTGGCCGCTTCCAAGAAGTAGGGCTCGGTCTCACATACTCGCGCGTTGACTTGTCAGGCGATCGCCGCTAAAAGCTGCGATCCAAAATTCATTTATGTTCCCCCGATTACTTGCTGCGATCACTCTCCTTGTAGTTTTTGGCTTTGCTCCAGCCGGCGCTCAATCGCAACAACCTCGGCCGCCTGAAAAATACCAACCTGTTGGGTTAGAACCGCAGCCGCCTCAACCGAGCGACTTGTTCGAGGCTTCGGTGGGTTTCAATTACATCTATCTCAATGACCAGTATCCCGAGACGAAGAACTTGTACGGATTCGAAACCTCTGCGTTTGTAAATGCCACTTCATGGCTGGCAGCTGGTGGTGAGTTTATGGCCGATTTTGGCACCCACACGGTGCCTTCCTTCTTTCGCTCAGTTGACGTCGAGAGCCAGCGATACGTTTACGTTTTTGGGCCGCGAATAACCGTTTGGCAGAATCCCCAATTCCGACTTTTTGCCGAAGCGCTCGCCGGCGGCGTCCACGCCAGGGCTAAATTCGCCACCTCATATTTCTACAAGAGCCAGGCGGCAGACGGACTCGCGACAGTTCTCGGAGCCGGATTCGATTGGCGGATGTCGAATCATTTGTCCTGGAGAGTTGTGCAAGCCGATTATCTTGGAACAAATCTCGGCAATCACTGGCAAACTGATTTTAGGGCTTCGACCGGAATCGTCTATTTGTTCGGCCGAAGGTAGACCAACCCTAAACGCTCTCGTCTTTGAAGTGGCGCTTGCCCTTCTGGGCCTTGGCGTACTCGTCTTTGCTCAGAATATTTTCATCGAGCTGCATGTCGGTCCGGAGGAAATTCTGAAACCAGGTCTCGATCCGTTGCCGGTCTTTTAGCACTTCTTCGGTGATGTAGTTCGCGTCGATGTTGATACAAATCCCACCTACGATCCCGAAGTCCTTGCGCTTAATTGGAATTGAAGTGCATTTGAATTTTCGCGAGCCGATGTTGAGCTCGTAATTCAGCTTGTCCTCATTCGTGAGCTGGCGGCGTTTAAAGTCGATCAGCAAATTGGTTGCTCCGTCCCGCAGATGCCGGCCGGTGACGTTGTTCTCGAGTGTGATTAGCGAATGCGCCGGATCCGCCAGATTGTGGAGTAGAATTTCGATGCCGCTGTTGGGGAAAGATTTGCCCACCAATCGCACGATTCGCTCATAGTTTTCTAGAAACTCGTGGGTATCATCGATGATCTTCTTGCCGTCATACTTTTCGAACAAACGGGCGTACTCCTTTTGCTCCGCCGGCTCCAGTTTTTCGCGCACGTTGCTTTGCTCGCCGATGAAAATGAGCTGACGCGCCGCGGTGTGGTCTTCGTTCTTGAGAAAGTAGTGCATTCCGAGGCGAAAATTGTTGAGGTTGAATTCACCAAAGTTTTCGCGGGTGACAGTGAAGGGATAGAAATCGTAGCTCTCGAGATTTCGGCCGAACTTCCGCTTGCGTTCCTTGTACTTTCCCCAAATGAAACCGGCCGCGAGAAAAAAGGCCGAGGCAATGACCGAGGCGATAACGTTTACTGTAATGTCGTTAGGGGAGATCATCGCGGGTCCAGGTTACAGATTTCCAGTCGCGTTTGAGAGCGTAATATTTTCAACAGCAACGTCGGCCGGACGGCCCAACGCGTAGGCAACCGCGTCTGCGACCTGTTCGGCGGGAATCATCCTGTCCCGTGGCCAATCGCCGGCAACATCGTCCCATATCTCGGTATTCGTTGCCGCCGGATAAATGTTGATCATTCGAATGCAATGTTCCCGTAATTCGGCGCGCACCGATTGGGAGAATCCCTCGAGAGCGAATTTGCTCATGCAATAAGCGCTCCAGTTGGGAAACGCGTTCTTCGCGGCAACCGAAAGAATATTCACGATGCTAGATCCCGGTGGCATTTGGCCGGCAAAACGTTGCATCAAAAGAAACGGCGCGGTCACGTTCACACCGACCGTTTGTTTCCACTCTTCAAATGTGATCTCCCGAAACGGTTTCACGACGGCGATGCCGGCGTTGTTGACCAAAACATCGAGCGGTTCAGCTCCGACTTGCGAAATGAGATTCGCGACACCTTTTTCCGTTGCCAGATCGTGAATCAACTTCACGACATTGGCGCACTTCGATTCGACCGCCTGGCATGTTTCCGCAAGAGCGACCGTATCGCGTCCGTGCAGCAATAAAGTCACCCCTGGCGCAGCTAGCTTTTCGGCGATCGCGCGGCCAATTCCGCGACTTGCCCCGGAGATGAGAATGCGTTTGATCATTTCTTAACCTGGAGT
>DATINV010000193.1:0-6423 GCA_035473775.1 Chthoniobacterales bacterium | reverse complement strand
AACCGTGTCCGCGACCGGAAAAATTCAACCGGAAACGGAAGTGAAAATCTCCCCCGAAGTCGCCGGCGAAATCATCGAGCTGCCGGTGGAAGACGGGATGAACGTCAAGAAAGGCGATTTGCTGGTAAAGATTAAACCCGATTCCTACAAGGCGCTCTTGGAACAGCAGGAAGCGGCGATCAGTTCCGCGAAGGCAACAAATCTTCAGCAAAAGGCGACCATGTTGAAAACGGCGCAGGATTTGAAACGCGCCGATGACATGTACGCCAAGAAAACCATCTCCATCCAGGAATACAACGCCGCCCAAGCCGCGTCCGATGTTGCCAAGAATACCTTCGAAAGTTCGCTCCACGAAATTGAGCGCGCCGAAGCGGGATCAAGTCAGGCCCGCGATCAACTTTCCAAGACCACGGTTTACTCGCCGATCGACGGCACGGTGACGATTTTGAATAGCAAACTCGGCGAGCGCATCGTCGCCACTGGTCAATTCGCGGGAACGGAAGTGATGCGGGTGGCGGACCTCAATCATATGGAAGCGAGGGTCGACGCGAACGAGAACGACGTCGTGAACGTGAAGGTTGGCGACAAGGCCAACGTAAAGATCGATGCTTATGGCGATCGGAAATTTCACGGCACTGTTTATCAGATCGCCAATACTGGGACGACGACCGGCTCGGGAACCCAGGAGGAAGTGACGAACTTTCAAGTCAAAGTGCGGATCGAAGACCACGACGTTCCGCTGAAGCCGGGACTGAGCTGCACCGCCGACATTGAGACGAACATGGTGAAAGACGCGGTAGCTGTGCCAATGCAGGCCGTCACGATTCGCACGGGCGAGAGCAACTTGAGTCCGGAAGAAATCGAGAAGCGAAAGTTGAAAGCGACCGCGCGCGACAAGGGCGATAACAACGCTGATTATGTGAATGAGAAACAGGAGAAAGCGGCGCAGAGGGAAGAGCGCGAAAAGCTTTCGAAAGTCGTGTTTTTGAAAAAGGGTGGCAAAGCCCAGTCAGTTAAAGTGACAACCGGAATTTCCGACGACACTTACATGGAAATCAAAAGCGGCATCCAGCCCGGCGACGAAGTGATTTCCGGCAGCTACAGCGCGATCAGCCGCAAACTGAAAGACGGCGCGAAGGTTGCCTATGATAAAGAGGCAACTAAGTGACGAGTGATGGGTGACGAGTGACGAGAGTTGCTATACAACGCTCGATATGAAGATACACCCCCGCAGTTACAAAGATCTCTTGGTTTGGCAGAAAGGAATTGAGTTAGCCAAAAGCGTTTACAGGGTCACTCGAACATATCCAACCGAGGAAAAGTTTGGACTCGTTTCACAAATGCGACGGGCTGCCGTTTCTATCCCGTCCAATCTTGCGGAAGGCCAAGCCCGGCACACCACTGGGGAATTTGTTCAGTTCATTTCTCACGCCGAAGGATCAGTGGCGGAACTCGACACCCAGCTGATTCTCAGCATCGAGTTGAAGTTTTGTAGTGAAGCGGAGGCTCAACCCGCTTTCGGCTTAATCACTGAGCTTCGCAGGATGTTAAACGTGTTGCGCCGGACACTTATTGCTCGTGGATAACTCGTCACTCGTCACTCATCACTCGTCACAGACGACCCGGCCCCCAGGGCCGGTCGTTATCGACATCGAAAACATCACGAAAGATTACGTGATGGGCGAAGAGATCGTGCGCGCGCTGCGTGGTGTCACCCTGCAGATTCGTCGCAACGAATATCTCGCCGTAATGGGCCCGAGTGGGAGCGGCAAATCGACCTTGATGAACATGCTCGGTTGCCTCGATACGCCGAGCTCCGGCCGTTATGAATTCAACGGCCGTAACGTCAAAGAGATGGATGACGACGAACTGGCGGCGATCCGCAATCGGGAGATCGGTTTTGTTTTCCAAACGTTCAATCTGCTCCCGCGAGCAACGAGTTTAAAGAACGTGGAACTGCCATTGATTTATGCAGGAATGAATCAAGACACCCGCACAGAACGTGCGGAGCGCGCGCTGATTGACGTCGGCTTGGGCGACCGGATTCATCATAAGCCTAACGAATTGTCCGGCGGTCAGCGTCAGCGCGTTGCTATCGCCCGCGCTTTGGTGAATGATCCCTCGATCATTCTGGCCGACGAACCCACCGGCAATCTCGATTCCAAAACCGGCGAGGAAATCATGGCCTTGCTTGAAGACCTTTATCAGCGCGGTAACACGATCATCTTAGTCACCCACGAGCGCGACATCGCCGCGCACGCCCGCCGCACGATTCATCTTCGCGATGGCCTGATCGAGATGGACCACATGGGATTCATTCCCGAGCTCGATGTCGAAGTCGCCACTACTTAAAGCCACATGAGGAAGTTTTTATCCTTCATGTAATTTCATGAAACGTTTTCTCTACGAACTGGAGGAAAGTTGGAAAATCGCCGCAGCGCAAATGCGCTCGAACATGACCCGGTCGACCCTGACTGCGCTCGGCGTCATCATCGGCATCGTCGCGGTTACGCTGATGGGAACCGCAGTCAGCGGAATTTCGATTGGCTTCGACAACAGCATGTCCGTCCTCGGCGACGACGTCCTTTACGTTACCCAATGGCCGTGGAAGCCGGTCGACGACTGGTGGAATTATCGCGACCGGAAGAAAATCGAGACTGAGTACGCGGACAAGATCAATCGAATCGTTGCGGCCACGCCGAACTCCAATCTGATCGTCGCCGTGCCGACTTCGAGTTTGATGCGCTCGATCAAGTACGGCGGAAACGAAGTGGATGGGGTTTTTACTCTCGGCACCACTTCCGATTTCACCCTGACATCGACCATCGATTGCAAGGAAGGACGCTTCTTTAACGAGATCGAATCGCGGGAAGGCGCCCAAGTCGTGGTGATCGGCTACGACGTGGCCGACGCGTTGTTTCCTTCCGAAAGTCCGATCGGAAAGACCGTTTTGATCAACGGCCAAAATTTCAAGGTGGTCGGGGTGAACGCGCGACAGGGAACGTTTCTCGGACTGTTTAGCTGGGACTCGATGGTCGCGTTACCGTTGGCTTCCTTTAATAAGTACTTTAGCTCAAAAAGCGTATCGGACGTGCGCCCAGGAGGTTCCTCAACCGAGTCGGACGTGCGCGTTAAAGTAAAAGACAAAAAGAAGCTGGCGGAAGCGAAGGACGAGCTGACCGGGATCATGCGGCGCGTGCGCGGCTTGTCGCCGGAGAATAAGGACAACTTTTCCATCAACGAACAACAAGCATTCAAGAGCACGCTTGATCCGGTGAAAAATACGATCGCGGTCGCCGGACTTTTCATAACCGGCCTGTCGCTCTTCGTCGGGGCGATTGGAATCATGAACATTACGTTCGTGAGCGTGAAAGAACGCACCAAAGAGATTGGAACGCGCAAAGCACTCGGCGCTCGACGGCGCACGATCCTGATGCAGTTCCTGATTGAATCGACCGCGCTTTGTCTGTTGGGAGGATTCATCGGTTTGATGGTGGCGTATTTGCTCTGCTTTGGGATCGGCAAAGCGTTTCCTTCCTTCCCGATCCAATTTTCTCTCGGCCTGGTTGTCGCCAGCATGATTGTTTCCGTGCTGACCGGTTTGATCTCGGGATTTGCACCGGCTTGGACGGCGTCGCGTTTGGATCCGGTTACGGCGCTGCGTTATGAATAATCATGGATTCAACCGCCGAGGTCGCGGAGGACGCAGAGCTTCCGAAGGTTTCGATAAATTAGCGGAGCGAATAATCGCGGCGGCGATTGACGTGCATCGCGAACTCGGACCTGGACTGCTCGAATCCACTTACGAATTGTGCTTGTGCCGCGAGTTAAGCATCCGGGAGCTAAAATTCGTGCGGCAAGTGCCCATTCCTGTTGAGTATAAGGGGGTCAAACTAGATTGCGGATATCGTGCCGACATTGTCGTTCAAGATTCTGTTATTGTTGAAATCAAAGCTATCGATTCGTTAATTTCGATCCACGAAGCCCAGCTGCTCAGTTATCTAAAGCTTGGCGGTTGGAAGATCGGCCTGCTGATCAATTTTAATGTCGAACTCTTGAAACACGGCATCCGGCGTCGCGTTCTCAATCTACCGGAGGAAATCAAGTTATGAATCAGACTCTGCGATCTCTGCGTCCTCCGCGGTAAATAACTAGTCATGCAATTTAGCGAGATCATCACCATGGCGTTGAGTTCGTTGGGCGTGAACAAGCTGCGTTCCGGCCTGACGATGATTGGAATCACCATCGGCGTTTTCTCCGTGATATCGGTTATGACCGCGATCGGCGCGTTGCAAAATTCAATTGAGAACGGAATCAGCTTTCTCGGTTCGAACATTTTTCAGTTCGCCAAGTATCCAGCGAACATGAGCGCGGGCGGTGACGTGAAGAAGAAATATCTGAACCGGCGCAACATTACGTTTCAGCAGGCGCTGCGTTATCAGAAACTAATGGAGGGAGACGCGCGTGAGATTTGCCTGAAGTGTTTCGGCTACGAAGTGAAAGGCCAGGCGGTTTACAACGGCGTGAAGACAACTCCCAGTCTTCTGGTTGTTGGAACGAACCGAAGTTTTCTCACCGCCAACGCCTACACGCTCGGCTATGGCCGGAACCTGAATGAGGAGGATGTCGATCTTGCCCGCAACGTGATCGTTGTCGGCAAAATGGTGGAGAACCGCCTGTTCCCCCACGAATCACCGATCGGCAAGATGGTACGCGTTTCCGGTCATACTTATACGATCATCGGCGTGCTCGCCGAAAAAGGAACGGCGTTCGGTCAAAGTCAGGACAACATGTGCATGATGCCGATCACCCGTTTCTTCGAAGATTTCGGATCCGCCAAGCGGACGGTAAACATCGCTACCCAGGCGCCTTCGACCCAGACTTACAACGCCACCTTCGATAAAGCTGTCGGCGCGATGCGCATTGCACGCGGCCTCCGCGCGAATGAGGAAAACGACTTCGAGATTTATTCCAACGATTCGCTCAAAAGCGCCTTCGTTTCGGTTGCGGGAATCGTCCGGGTCGGCGCGTTCGTGATCAGTTTTATCGCGCTGGTCGCGGCCGGCATCGGCATTATGAACATCATGCTGGTGAGCGTGACCGAGCGAACGAAGGAAATCGGCGTGCGAAAATCGATCGGTGCCCGCAGCAAAGACATCCTGCGGCAATTTTTGACTGAAGCGGTTTTTATTTCCGAAGCCGGCGGCATTTTGGGTATTGCGCTCGGAATCATTGTGGGCGATTTGCTGGCCGCGTGGTTGAAAGTCGATCTGATTTTTCCGTACGGCTGGGCGATTGCCGGTTTGGTTGTCTGTTCAGCCATCGGAATCGGTTTTGGTCTTTATCCGGCTTATCGGGCGGCAAATCTCGATCCGATCGAAGCTCTCCGATACGAATAGCTGCGGTGGCGGGCCGTTTTTCGCCCGGGGCATGCAAACTGCCCTTGCTTCCCTTTGACCACCGCTTTGCGTTTGTCGTACCCTAGAAATTTTGAGGGCTTTTCCAGGTGCCTGCTCGTTCGAAATCCACTAATACAGATGTGCCGCAGCCAAGTATCGTCCTGCTTGAGGAGTACGACGCCCTGGCGGCGGCGCTCGGTTCGGCGCTAAAGAAATTTGCACCGCAGCACACCAGCGTTGTTGCGCGCTCGGTTAAAGAGCTCCAAAAGCTCGGCCCCGATTTCAACCCCGAGCTTTTTATCTTCGATGTCGATCCACCGCCAGCGGGGATCACGAATTGTCTCGAACAACTTCGCGATTCGCATCCGAACGCCCGCGCGCTGGTAATCGGCACCGCGATTCCCTCCGAGATCGCCGCCGAACGCGGATTCTTCGGAGGACTCCAATTCGTTGAAAAACCATTCGAGTTGGCCTCGTTCGGCGCCGCAGTGCAGGCATTGCTAGGTCCGTGGCGGGAATCCGAATTTCGCGGAACTTTGCGCGCCCTCAGCACAGTCGACGTGGTGTTGTTACACTGCGCCGCAGGTGCCAGCGTAATCGTGGAGGTCCGGTCGCGGTCCCGGAACGGGGAAATTCACATCAGCGCCGGCCAAGTGTCTCACGCCGAAACCGGGAGACGCAAAGGCGACGACGCGCTCGTCGAGATTCTCGGTTGGTCAAAGGTGCATCTGAGTGAAACAAGACTTGTCGGATCGCACCCACGAACAATTGGAGCCGATTGGCCCGCGATCCTTGTCGAAATACTGCGGGAAGAACAACCAGATGTTTCGGAATCTGCGCCCCGGGAACCTGAGACGACGGAACCAAAGAGCGGAAAGAAAATTGTCGTCATCGATGACACGGAGATGCTCTTGGTTTTTGTGGAAGACGTTTTGGCAATCGCCGAACCGGACCTGCGGATAACAACCGCGCTCAGCGGAACCGATGGCCTGCGGGAGATTGCGCGAGTCAATCCCGATCTTGT
>DATINV010000192.1:0-50934 GCA_035473775.1 Chthoniobacterales bacterium | reverse complement strand
ATGACCCTGGGCCCAGTGATGACGCCGGAATACGCCAGCCCGGAGCAAGTACGCGGAGAGTCGATGACAACGGCAAGCGATGTTTACAGTCTGGGCATTGTTCTCTACGAGCTGCTGACTGGACAGAAGCCGTACAAGATCGACAATCGAACACCGACTGCAGTCGCGCGCGCTGTTACGGAACAAGAGCCGACACGACCAAGCGCGGCCGCAGCCAGAGGCGACGGAAAATCTTTTCGAGATTCGAAATTTTTGAAGGGCGATCTCGACAACATTGTGATGAAGGCGTTGCGCAAAGAACCCGACCGGCGCTACGCATCGGTCGGTCAATTATCTGGAGACATTCGACGCCATCTTGAAGGACTGCCAGTGACCGCCCGCAGGGACACACTTGGTTATCGCGCGTCGAAGTTCATCGCCCGGAACAAGATCGCGGTCGCGGCTGCGGCACTCATTCTTCTCAGCCTTATTGCCGGAATTCTGGCGACCACATTCGAAGCGGGGCGGGCGAACCGACGCTTCAATGACGTGCGGAAGCTCGCGAACTCGGTTCTATTCGAACTTCACGATGCAATCCAACCATTGCCTGGGTCAACGGCAGCGCGCGAATTGCTGATAAAACGGGCGCTGGAATACCTCGATAGTTTGGCGAGGGAAGCGCACGGTGATCTTTCGCTCCAGCGCGAGCTAATCTCAGCTTATGTGAAAGTGGGAAACGTTCAGGGTAATCCCAATAACGCAAACCTTGGCAACACGGCTGGAGCATTGGATAGTTACGGTCACGCCCAGAGGATCGCGGACCAAATTCTGGCAGTTGCTCCATTAGACTCAGAGGCCCGTCGATCGCTCGCAGTGATTCAGGAGAAGGTGAGCGATGTGCAAGCAGCGATTGGTGACATCACGGCTGCGGGGAACAGCGAACGACAGTCGTTGGCGACCTTCAAGTGGCTCGCGGAAGTTGATCCGAAAAATGTTCGCGCTCAGAGATCGTTGGCCATCAGCTACATCAAGATGGGGGATGTTCTGGGCAATTCGGATTTTCCAAACGCGGGCGACGAGAAGGGAGCAATGGCTAACTATCAAGCATCGGCCGCAGTTTGGCAGGCGCTGAACGATGCGAATCGAAACAGCCTCGACATTCGCAGTTGGCTGGGCCGAATCCACGAGAGAATCGGCGCCATCTTCGAACAGCAGGGAAAGATCGATGCGGCGCTGGAGAGTTATCGTGAGTCGCAAAATGTTCGCGAAGCGCTTGCCAAAGAAAACCCTCAAAACACAGACGCTGTTCGCGATGTCGCTATTGCGGATGAAAAGATGGGGAACGTGATGACAGTCTTGAAAAATTTAAACGCCGCGCTCGAGAATAGGATTAAATCGCTGCAGATCTTCAAGCAACTGGCCGATGCCGATCCAAGGAATGCGCAGGCTCAGCAATCACTCGCTATCAGTTATATCCACTTGGCTGACTTGCTGGGTTACCCCGGCGCTCCGAATTTCGGCCGGCATAGTGAAGCCCGGGAAAATTATCAGCGCGCGCGCGACCTTCTCAGACGCGAGAAGGATTCCGGCTCAACCGACTCTAAAGTGCAAACTAACTTGGATCTGATCCGCGACCGGATGAGCAAACTATAGTCAGGAGATCCGAAGAACAGTGGTGCCGGACAGCTCGCCCGAGCGAAATTTTTCAATCGCGGTATTCGCGTCTTACCGGGGGAAAGGTCACAACCTTAGCTTTAATCGGAACTCGCGGCGCAATCTTAAGAAACTCTTCGCCGTCGTGCCGGGTCAGGTTCGCCACCGATGTTATCACTCGTTCGTTCCAAAGATCGACATACGGAAATGACGGAATATCGCTCATGTGAATTCCGCCACAGACGACAACGCCGCCTTTGGCGAGGGGGTGCAATGCAGCCGGAACCAGCGGACCGACTGAGGCGAAAACGATTGCCGCGTCAAGTTTTTCCGGCGGGATTTGATCCGAGAAAGAGATCCTCCTGCCGCTCGAATTCTCCGGACGAACTCTGCTCAGATGCGGGATGGGATGATGACATCGAGTAAAACAATATCAGGAAATCTGAGTAGTGTAGTATCACACGATTTGCGGTTGCAAATTCAACGACCGGGCCGAGCGTCGGTTATCCCGAGCGAAACGCCCAATCCTGACGAGGGCATGCGCGTGGTTCAACGGTCGGAACCACATTCCAGGATTATCTACTCCGACTCGATTGAAGCGGATCCTCAGACGTCGAGCGAGGTAACCGAGAGTAAATCCTCGACCCGCGGCCGGCTTCTTCTTTGGCTTGGGTTTATTGTCTGCTCCGCGATTTTTGCCGGGGGCGTTATCCATTGGATCCAATCCCGCTATTACCCGGTGGTTGTGGCCATCAGTCCACCAGACGAACGCCTTATTAAAGATCCTTTGGACAACAGCGGCCCCTTGATTCCGTTGAGTCCGGAGCTGCTTCACGTTACCTCGATCGCGCTTGGAAATCCGCGACTCACGATTGTTAATGGACGACGGCTGGCCGAAGAAGAATGGCTGGTAGTTAAAACTTCCCTTGGCGAAGCCAGCGTGCGCGTGCTTTCAATCCAGGACGGATTCGTTCGATTCAAACATGGCGGCGAAACCATCGACGCGCGATTGCAGTTCGCCCAAGCTGGTTCCTCCCCACACTAGTTCGGCGATCCCGGGGTCGCTTTAAGCGCGGCCGGCCTTTTCGAGTTTGGCGACGATCGCTTGCAAATCAGCCGTCCGCTCGCAAACGGCGTCTTCGAGCGCGGCGCGTTGATTGTCGAGAAGTAGATGGGCCCGTCGACTCTGGAGAAGATTGCGGATCCGCAGCGCCACCTCGACGTGATCAAACGGCTTGAGCAAAAAATCAGTCGCTCCCCCGGCCAGCGCGCGCCGCTTCGATTCCTCATTTGTATCCGCGGTGAGAATGATAATTGGAAAAAATGTGCCATTTGTTTCGGTGCGCAGACGCTCCAGAATTGTGAAGCCGTCGGGTGGCGGCATCATCAGATCGAGCAACACCAGATCGGGTTGAAAGCTCTGGCAAGAATCGAGCGCCTGTTTCGAATCAGTAACCGATTTGAAGCGCGTGAAGTTATTTTCAACCAGAATTTCCTCCAGGAGCGCTACGTTTACGGGCTCGTCATCGACGATGAGAATTCTCATTTTGGCGAGTTCCGTCGAGTCGTTGTCCCAAGCGTTGGTTCGGCTCATGTCAGGGAAGGTACTTCAGTCAACTCGGGAAGCGAGATGGATTTCGTTGCCCCATTAGTCGACGCCGCAGTTTGATCGAGCACACGGAAAAACTCCACGACATCAAGCGGTTTCGTCAGATAACGTACGGCTCCCAATTTCAATAAGCGCTTCACCTGGGGCGCGGTCGCGTCCGCGCTAATGACCACGACCGGTATTTCAGCAGTTGATGAGTCGGCCTTTAATTGCGAGAGAACTTCCCAACCCGGAAGATCCGGAAGATGCAAATCCAACAAAATCAAACCGGGTGAGTGTTGGCGCGCCAAATCCAGCCCGACTCTACCCTGCATTGCGCTAAGCAGTTCGATCTCAGGTCGTTCCTCGAGGAGCTGTTCCACGAGGGTCAGATTCGAAAGATTGTCTTCGATATAAAGCACCGTGCACTTGTGGCGACCTTCGCTGCGCGAATGCGCGCTAATCTTCATTTTAGGCGGAGGAGTTTGTTCTATCGGCGATTTGGTTCTGGGCAGTTCAACCCAAAAAATGCTTCCGCGGTCGCAACTGTTTTCAACTCCGATCAAGCCGCCCATTGCGTGCATTAGGCGTTGGGAAAGTGCGAGTCCAAGTCCCGTTCCTTCTACATCGGATTGCTCGGCACCAAGGCGATCGAATGGGGTGAACAGACGGGCTAGTTTTTCTTTCGCGATGCCGGGACCTGTGTCAGCAACACGAATCCGTAGATTCTCATTTCCATTTTCAATGCAAGAAACGATCACACTTCCATAAACTGGGGTGTACTTGACCGCATTAGTCAGCAAATTCAGAAGCACCTGCTTGAAACGCTGGCGATCGGCCAGCACATGCACGCTCCCGTCTAAATCAACGTCTGCCCGTAGTTTGATGCTGCGTTCGTGAGCAAGCGGTCGCATTAAATCGAGTGTTTCCTCGATTGTTTCGAGAACGCAAACCGGTTCGAGTGAGAACTGCATCCGGCCAACTTCGATGCGACTGATGTCCAGCACCTCGTTGATCAACCCGAGGAGATGACGGCCTGCATTGATCACATGTCGAATCCGATTGCGCTGGGTTGGCGTTGGACTTTGTCGTTCCAATAATTGACCGAATCCGAGAATGGCGTTAAGCGGGGTCCTCAATTCGTGACTCATGCGTGAAAGGAATTCACTCTTCGCCTTGTTCGCACGGTCGGCTTCGTCTTTGGCCTGCTCAAGCGCCCGTTCGCCACGTAATCTGGCAGTGACGTCATTGACCAGAACCAATCGGGCCTGCTTTCCGTTGAATGAGATCGGACGGGCGGTAATTTCGACGTCGATAACAGCTCCATTCTTTTTTCGATGGCGCCATCCGCTCGTCTCGGGCGAAAATTGGGAAACATCATCGAGCAAAGCGTCCACATCTTCCGCGGGTCGAATGTCTTTTATTTTCATCGACAGGAATTCTTCCCGCGAGAATCCATAGCGATCGATTGCAGCTTGATTGACCGCCAGGAAGGAAAGCGTTTCGGGATCGTAAACCCAAACCGGATACGGATTCGTTTCAAACAAAAGACGATAGCGTTCTTCCGAATCGCGAACGGCTTCTTCCGCCTTCTTCCGTTTTGAGATGTCCTCGACCATGATCAGGAAATGTCGAGGTTTACCGGCTTGGTCAGAAATCACGCAGCCGGTGCGGGCAGCCCAGACGATCCCACCATCTTTGCGGACGTACCGTTTTTCCACGCGATTGTGGACTGGGCCTTTCAACATCGATTTCGCGATCTCCCGGCTGAAGGCAACGTCGTCGGGATGGGTAATATCAAGTGGTGTTCGATCTCGCAGCTCGTTTTCCGAATAATCAACCATCTGGCAAAGTCTCGCGTTTGCCTGCAGAAATTTCTCATCCAATCCTACGACCGCCATCCCGATGGGTGCCTCCTGAAAAATTTGTCGGAAATTTTGCTCGCTCAATTCCAAAGCCGCCGTTCGGTTCGCGATGGAACGCATTTCGTTAATGCTTCGGAAACAGGAAATCACGAGAAAGACATCTTCGAAAACCACCCAGGCCGCGTGTTCCATCGAGCGCCAGGGACTCGCGGCTAAAACCCCGTAGACTGAATAGGGCCAGTAAACGCCACGAATGAAGTGGTCGAGTCCGACGACGATTGTGGCGGGGACAAGAACGCGCCAGTCGCGGTAGAACGATAGAATTACCAGCGAGCCAAACACGTGGAAGTGGGTTTCAATTCGTCCGCCGGTGACACTGATGAGCAACGCTGACATCAACATTTGTGCGATTGCGATCACGTAACGGGTAATCATTGCACCCGGCCAGGCACGCGTGAGCCAAATCGGAAAAAGACTTATTGACCCGCCGAGAAAAATCGACGCCCAAACGTGGATGTGAATTGCGCTGGTTTGGCCGCTCCAGGTGTAGGGCGAGATGATTACCGCCATCGCAATGCAACCAATCCACTGCCAAAACATCAGTCTCGCGAAAAGTTTGTCGGTTTTGATGTAGATTTCGCGCTGTTGTTCCCTGAACAACTCATCCGCCCGAGCCGCGGGCGATTCGTGCTTGGTCAGCTTTCGCATCACCTCAAACATTTCAAATCGCGGGACCGCTGGCTTTTGAAGGCGCAACCGAAAACAAGTGTCTGATTCCGTTTGGCGATTTGATGGTCGATTAAAGAAACGATCGCGTTTTCGCCGGTGTTGGCTCCGGAGTGCCCGCGCGAAGCGGTAATGCCACCGTTGAAAAGCAACCGTCCGCTTTGATCGAATAAAAGCGTGTGACCTGAGGTTTCGGCACCGAAACGCGCTGCCTCTACCCCATCGAAGTCCGACAAAACTGTGACACCCGGGATCCGAGCAGCACCCCGGTGGGTACTCGTGTCTTGCCAATCGCTGCCGGCATCGCGCGGCGTATAAAAAAGGACATAGGCTCGCACCTTCCCCTGAGCTCGCGCCATGATTTGGGCCAGCTCGTCCATGCTTGCGCGTGAACACGGACATTGCGGATGGGCAAACATTACTAGGGTCGCATGTTCAGGATCGGGTTGAATGGACGAATTCGGCGGCCACGCTAAGGAGACATTGCCAACTTTACCGGGCGAATTTTCATACTTCAGTAAAGCGTGTCCGCCGAGCACAGCTGCGACCGCCCAGGCGACGCCTAACAACGTAGTGAGAATGATTTTTGTCTTCGTGCTCATAGCCGCGAGAACCAGCTTTTTCGGAGCACGGCTTATTCCAAGTCAGGCGGAATTAGATGGCCGAGGGTGTGTAAGGAAAAACCCTACGTGCGGGCGCAAGAACCTCGACCTAACGACTTAGCTCAATTAGCGGCCACGGGTTCGGGAGTTTCTTCGCGGGCTGGCTCGTCGTGCGGATGAAAATGCGCACTCCGCAGAAATGGAACCTTGTCGAGCACGTGCTCCTGAAACCACTCCAGCCAGAGATAAATCACCGGTGTCACAAATAAGGTGACCATTTGCGAAAAAATCAGGCCGCCCACGATGACCAGACCAAGCGGACGTCGAGACGCGGCGTCCTGTCCAAAACCGAGCGCGAGCGGAATCGCACCCATCAACGCTGAAAGCGTCGTCATCATGATTGGTCGAAATCGTTCGACGCTGGCCTCGTGAATCGCAGACCGGAGATCCCAGCCCTCATCGATTCGTTGCAAGGCAAAGTCGACCACCATGATTCCGTTCTTCTTTACAATGCCAAGCAAAAGGAAGAGGCCGATCACGCTGTAGAGCGACAAAGTGGATCCGAAAATCCAGAGTGTAGCCAAACCGCCAACCACCGCGGGCACGATGGCTGGAAACAGAACGGTGATTGGGTGGACATAGCTTTCGTAAAGAATTCCGAGGATCACATACATGACGAAGATGGCGCCGAGCAAAAGCAACGGTAACGCCTGGAACAACTGCCGGAAGACGAGCGCTTCACCCTGGAAGGTTGATTGAACGCTCGGCAATTCCTCGTGCACTTGCGCGAACGAACCTTCGATGAACTTCGTGGCATCGCCGATCGCCACGCCCGGTAACAGGTTGAAGTTGATTGTAACGCTGGTGAATTGATCGAAATGGTTGACCGCTTGCGGGCCAACAACTTGAGTGGTTGACGTTACTGCTCGCAGAGGAACAAGATTCGACGCTGTTCCAGTTGTAACTGCAATTCCAGGACTGCCGCCAGCCTGGCCGATCGCGTTCCCACTGTTGCTCCGAACATAAAGATTGTTCAAATCGCCCGGCGTCGACCGTTCGTCATCTTTGACTTCGAGGATGACCTGATATTGATCGTCCGGTTGTTTGATTAAATAAACGTAGTTCTGGGAGTAGGCGTTCTTTAACAAACTTTGGATCGCCGAAGTGGAAACGCCGTACGTCGCCGCGCGCTCGCGATCAATGTTCACGGTAAGACTCGGGGTGCTGTTGTAATGATCAGAGCGCACCGAGGCGAACCCTTTGAATTCTCGGAGCTTCGCCATCATTTCATCGGTTGCCTTGTAAACATCGTCCGGAACAATTCCGCTGATGGTATACGCGTACTGGCCCTGGGTTTGATTGGTCGCACCTACGTTGATTTGCAAAACCGGACTCGGCGAGATAACCGCGTTTAGACCGGGAATAGAACTGATCGATTTTTGCAATCGGAGCAGACACTGCTCGATTGGGTCGCGCTCCTCCCGCGGTTTAAATACGAGAAAGACGATTCCTTGCGACAGCGCCGTCCGGGATCCTGTCCCCACGTTCGTGAAAAATTGCGCGACACTCGGCTCTGCCTGGACTTTCTCGTTCACCAGTTTTTGAAATGCGCGCATCTGTGCCGGGGAAGAACCTTCCTGGGCAATGAAAACGCCGCGAGCGAACCCGCTGTCTCCAACTGGAAGCAACGTGAAAGGCAAATGAGTGAAAAAGAACCAGAGACCGACGATACAAACGAGCAGGATCGGCACGGTCAGATAAGCGCGATCGAGAAATCGGTCGAGGGCGACGCTGTACCAATTGATCACGCGTTTGATGAAATCGCCGGTCCACTTTTCCATTCGGGCGCGTTTATGGCCGGCGCGGCGCTCGCCGAGAATACGCGCACACATCAAGGGCGTGAGCGTTAGCGATATCAAGCCTGAGGCCAGGATCGCGACAATGATCGTGATCGAGAACTCCTGGAAGATACGGCCGAGTAAGCCCGGAAGAAACACCAAAGGAATGAAAACAGCCGCCAGGGAGAGCGTCATCGACAAAATCGTGAACGAAATTTCGCCGGCGGTGTTATAAGCGGCTTTGACAATCGATTCGCCGTGTTCAGCTCGGCGAATCACGTTCTCCAAAAAGACAATGGCGTCGTCGACCAAAAATCCAATGGCAAGAGTCAGCGCCATCAAAGTCAGATTGTTGATCGAAAATCCGAGGATGTACATGACCGCGAAAGTCAGCAGCAAAGAAAGCGGCAACGCGACAGCCGGGATTAGGGTGTCGGTAGCGCGGCCGAGAAAAACGTAAATCACCATCACAACCAGGACGAAAGCGATAATGAGCGTCAGGCGAACGTCGTGAACTGAATTCACAATTGTTTGCGATCGATCGAACACGGGGAGGAAAGTGATCGATCCCGGCAGACTCGCGCGAAGCTCGGGAAAAAGCGCCTTGACCGAATTCGCAACTTCTACGGCATTCGCGCCCGCCTGCCGCGACACCGCGAGGACAACAGTGGTTCCGGGCGGCCGCTTGAATCCGCGGACCCAGAAGAAGCGGGAAGTGCGTTCGTCCTGGACACTTTGTTTTACTTCGGCAATGTCGCGCACATAAACCGGCGAACCGTCCTTGTTCCGAGCGACGATCAAATTGCGATAACCTTCCGCCTCGTCGATCTGCCCATTCGGCTGAAGAACAAACGTGCGATGCGCCCCATCGAATTGGCCTGCGCCGGAGTAAACCGTTCCCGCTTTGATCGCACTCGCCAGATCGTCCATCGTCAATCCGCGCGAAGCCAGAGCCGCCGGATCAGCTTTAATCCGAATCGCGCCTTGGACCCCGTAAATATTGACCTGCGAAACGCCGGGGAGAATGGCCATCCGCTGGGCCACTACGGTCGAGGCGTACTTATATAGATCGCCGTCGGTCATAGTGTCGGACATGAATCCGACGAGATAAACTGCCTGATCGTTTGGATTCGTTTTTGAAAATGTAGGAGGACTCGGGAGATCAATCGGCAATTTGCCGGTCGCGCGCTGGATTGCCGCCTGCACGTCAGTGGCGGCGTCAGTAATGCTCTTGCTGAGAGCAAATTGCAGCGTCAGTGAGGTATTGCTCTGCGTACTCGAGCTGGTGATGATGTCCAGACCGGGAATTTGAAGGAATTGTTTCTCCAGCGGCGTCGCGATGTTGTTTGCCATCGTCACCGGATCCGCACCGGGATATGCGCAGCTAACCTGAATGATCGGATAATCGACTGCGGGAAGATCGTTGACCGAGAGCTTGTTGTAAGTGACGATCCCGGCGACGATCACCGACAACGTCAGTAAGATCGTCATCACCGGGCGGCGGATGAACGGTCCGGAAAGCCCTGTGCCTTTAACTGGAACTAGTTTCGGCGATTGCGGCGTGCTGCCTCCGTGCATCGAACTCAGACGGCCGCGGTCGCGTGTTTCTCGTTCGCCATTACCCACGCCGTCGTGTTCGTCGGAGTAGTCCATCGGCAACGTTATTGTGCGCTTTTGGGAGCGGTGGCGTTTCCGTCGCCCGCCGGTTGCGAGACGTCGTACGGTTTTGGATCAATCTTGTTTCCCGGAGCGAGCGCGAGCTGTCCGGTAACGATGACGTTCTCGTCCGCCTGTAACCCGCTTTCAACCACCGTGAGGTCTCCATCCTGAAGCTGGCCTGGTTTCACTGGACGTAAGTCCACTGTGTTGTCCTGCTTCACGACGAAAACAAACGGACCGCTTTGACTGATTTGTATCGCTTGTGAAGGCACCAATTTCGCATCCTTGATTGTGTCGAGAATGAAACGAACGCGAACAAACTCCGACGGCCAGAACGCGTGATCGGGGTTGGGCGTCACGCCCCGCGCTTTGACGGTGCCGGCACCGGGCTGGATCGCAGTATCGATAAAGTATAAATCGCCCATCCGTGGCGGAATTTTTTCGTCCGGAGAATACGTCTGCACTTTCACATTTGGTCCGCCAAGATACTTGCGGACCAACCCCAAATCCGTCTCCGCGACGGTGAAGTCGGTATAAATTGGATCGAGCCCTTGAATCGTCACGAGGGGCGGACTGGAAGGTCCGACCAAATTGCCAATGTCCACATTGCGCAAGCCCACCCGACCATTGATTGGCGACTTGATATAGCAGTAGTCGACGTTCACTTGCGCGGCTTCAGCGGCTGCTTGCGATTTTTGAGCATTTGCCACGGCCTGGTCGTAATCCTGCGGAGCGTTCACCCCTTTATTGCGAAGATCCGCCTGCCGTTTCATGGTTACCTGATCTAGCGCTGCCTGCGCCTTGGCTTGATCGAGCGCGGCTTGGTAGGGCCGTGGGTCGATCGTGAAAAGCGGATCGCCTTTCTTTACGTCGGCGCCGTCCTGAAAATCGCGGCTGGTGATTTGTCCGTTTACTTGCGCCTGGATCTGAACGGTTTCGTAAGCTGCGCAGGTTCCAATTTCGTCCAGATAAACTGGAACATCTTTGGTCATCACCTTTGCAACCAAGGCCGGGCGGACCGGAGGTTGATTCGACTTCGCGGTTGCAACTCCGCGTTGCAGAGTTCGTGCGACCGCAAATGCAGCCAGGATGACAAACAGAAAAATGCCCCAACGTGGGATGCGCGGCTTCTTTTCACGGATTGTTTTCACGCGGTTCGTCTGGTGGACTTCAGTCGCGGCCCCATTCCCGGAATCTAATCGACTTCCCATGTTAGCGGTGGCCGTTCCCGCCGGCCCGAACGCGAGTTACGGCGTGTTTCCCGTTCCCATTTCCCTTTTCCGCTTTGTGCCGGATGCGGTCCAACACTTGCATGCAGGTTTGCAATTCCGACTGCGGAATATCGTCGAGTAACTCATGCCGAAGTTTGAACGCCGCCGCGCTGATCTGTTCAATGACGCGTTGAGCGCGCGGAGCCAGGTGAACTGTCTTGCAACGTCGGTCGTGCGATGAGTTTTTGCGAGCAACCCAGCGTTCGCTCTCCAACCTATGCAACAACGTGACCAGCGTCGGCTCTTCGATGCCCAGATGGGAGGCGATCTCCGCCTGGGTCAGAGGACCGGTAGCCACCGACAAGTGCATCAAAGTCCGCCATTTTGCCTGACTTAAACCCATCGGTTTGAGGCGCTCATCCAACTTTAGTCGCCAGGCCCTGGCAGTACCGTGCAAGAGCGGACCCAGAAGATCGACATCGTTAGGTTTCACGGGCTGAAAATCGTTAGCTTGCTAACTAATTCCAGATACCTAGCACTGTCAATACCAGCCCCCTATTCGATCTTGAGCAGTAAAATCGATTCCTTCCGATAATCCGTTGAACGCATCAGCCGATTCGGATGCCGCGGAGCCCAACGATCGCTATCCAAAACTTCCTGTTCTCGTTCCGGCCGCACCAACAGATAAGTGGCATTGGTCGGCACTTCGTCGATGTCGCTCGCGTAAACCAGATTCGAAGTTATGTAAAAGAAGATCGGCTGATAATTGGGGTCGAGCGCGTAAAGGGTTTTGCCTTGCGGAATATTGGATTCGACTTGCGCGGCCAGACGCTTGATCCGTTGCCGCTGATGCATCCGCGGCACGACGGCGATCGCGTAGGTCCACATCGACCCAAACGCGAGCAGAACAATCACAATCATGGTGCGACGGCACGCCTCGAATGAAAACGACTTACCGCCAAGCCACTGTGGCCATCGCAAATTTTCCCGCGTCAGCGTCATTGCCAGCAACCAAATCGCTGGGACGAGTGCCGGCATCGCATATCGCGGGATCGACCCGGGAACGAGATTCACAATGAGAAACGGAACAACGGCTCCCCACGCCAACGCGCGCGCAAGCTGTTGATCTTTCTCAGTGGCGAAATCTCTAAACCGCACCAACGGCAGGAAAATTACCCACGGCAACAAATAAAGAAGGCCGTGAGGAACGTTCAAAATCCAGCGGCCGAATTCAAAATCGGTTCCGCGCAGCCGCCCGGTGAATTGCTGCGACCATTTCGTGGTGGCAGTGGCCTGATTCGTCGCATGCATAAACGGAATCGCCCAGGCCGCGAAGATTCCCAGCATCATCGCAATGCCGAGCAAATGGGCGGGATGGAACAAAGCGCGCCAATTTCGTTCCTGCCAAATTACCGCGATGACGACGCCGTAAAAAAATACGAGATGAACCGGACCTTTAGCCAGCCAGCCGAGTCCCAGAAAAATGAATGGCACGGTCCAGATCAGCCATGGCGATTTCCTTTGCAGCCACCAGCTCAGCCAAAACACGATCGCGAGCGCGCAAAGCGAAACGTACAACGCTTCGATTTCAACCAGCCGGCCTTTTTCGATAATGCCGGCGTTGATCAGCCACATCAGCGCGCCAATCAGCGACCCAAGCGGCCCGAGGCTTTTGCGCGCAACTGTCGCAAAGGCGACCGCGACAAGCAAAACGCAGATCACCGACGGTGCTCGGGCCGTCCATTCATTTTGCCGGCCGAAGAACTTGAATGAGGCCGCGACCATCCAGTTAATCAGCGGCGGCTTCCGGAAATACGTTTCGCCTCCGACCTGCGGGACCAGATAGTTACCGGTCTGAAGCATAGTGATTCCCGGCAAAATTCGTCGTCCCTCTTCGCCTTTGATCGCCAGCGAACCAAGCGCAGGCAGATAGAGCGCCGCCCAAACCAGAACGACAATCAGCAAATTGCCCGTGCGCGAGTTCATCGAAAGCTGGAATGTTGGACGCACTGGAGCCGCCATTCAACCCCTCAGCTTGACGGTTCCCCCGGCGAAGGTAAGTTCAGATTCAGTCCGCGCTGGAAGGAGTGGGAAAGGTTGTCCCACTCCTTTTGGTCTGCGGACTGGATTTTTTATGAACGCGGAAATAGCGGCAATGTTGGATTACATGGAGCGGGAGCGCGGAATCAAGCGCGAGACCCTGCTCGACGCGCTTTCCACCGCCTTGCTCTCGGCATCGAAGAAAAGCGTCGGTGCTGCTCGAGATTTGCGGATCGACATTGACCCCAAGACCTGCGACATCCGTGCGCTCGCCAATTTGATCGTGGTCGAAAGCGTGACCAACCCCCAAGACGAAATTGCCGTGAGCCGGGCTCGCAGGCTCAAACCAGACGCGAAGATCGGCGATACCGTCGAAGTGGAAGTGACGCCGAAAAACTTTGGACGCATCGCTGCACAAACCGCCAAGCAAGCAATGATGCAGCGCATTCGGCAGGTCGAAAAAGAAATGATCTACGAGGAATTCAAAGACCGCGCCGGTGAGATCGTTAGCGGCACGGTGCGAAGATTCGATCGCTCGGACGTGATCCTCGATCTCGGAAAATTTGAAGCAGTGATGCCGCAACGCGAACGCGTCGTGGTTGAAGATTACAATGTTGGCGATCGTTTACGCGCCTACGTCGTGGCGGTTGAAAACGGATTACGCGGTCCGGAGATTATTGTGTCGCGCAGTCACCCAAATTTTGTGCGTCGTCTTTTTGAATTGGAAGTAAGCGAGATCGCCGATGGCACGGTCGAGATTCGCGGTATCGCGCGCGAGGCCGGCTATCGAACAAAAATCGCAGTCTCGAGCGCGAATGACAAAGTGGATCCGGTCGGCGCTTGCGTTGGCATGCGAGGATCGCGGGTGAAGAACATCGTTCGCGAGCTCAACAACGAAAAGGTCGACATCATTCGTTGGAGCTCCGATCCGAAGGACTTTATTCTCGAAGCGCTCAAGCCTGCAAAGGTGAAGAACCTCACTTTCGACCCGGATAAGAAAGCCGCGCAGATTTCGGTGGACGAAGATCAGCTCTCGCTCGCGATTGGAAAGAAAGGGCAAAACGCGCGACTAACCTCGCGATTGACCGGTTGGGAAATTAATATCGACAAGGACACGTCAGCGACGACCGCAGTTGAACAAAAAGTCGCTCAAGCGGGGCAGGCGCTGGCGAAAGCTCTGCCCATCACGGAAGATCAAGCGGTCACGCTGGTAAAATCCGGATTTACGAACCTGGAAGGCTTGCATGCGGCCGACGTTCAAGATTTGATAGACATTCTCAGCGTGGATGAAGCAAAAGCGCGTGAGATTCACGACGCTGTCCACAAACAGGATGCAAAAGGAGAAACGGGCTCGGCTCAAGAGGCTTGAGCTATGAGTAATTTTTTGAGATGGCAACAAAATCGAAACCAGCGGCAAAAAAACCCGCAGCTCGCAAACCGATCGCTGCGCACAAGTCTGCTGTTTCAAAAAAGAAAGTAGAACCCGCTCACCCGCCGGCCAAAGCAACTTCGCATCCTGCCGCTCCGGCGAAGCCGCATCCAAAACCGGCGACGCCCCAACGCCCAGCCGCCGAAAGTGTCTCACTAATCGACAAGAAGCAGTCGCAAAAAAAAGCGGCAGACGGCGAACTCAAAAAGAAAACCACGGTTCTCCCGCCAATTTCTCGCATCCGCGAATCGCTCGCGACAACCGGTGCTCCTGCACCGGCAAAACCGAAAGCGCCCGAGCCTGAACCGGCTCCCGCGTCAGCCGCAACTACCGGCAGCGCGCAACCTGAAGCAGCTCCGAGCGAAGCCGAAGCGCCGGCCGCGAATGTAATTCACATCAAGCCGCCGATTATCGTTAAGCAACTCGCAGTCGAGCTAGGTTTGAAGCCGCACCAACTGATCGCCGAGTTGATGTCGTTTAACATTTTTGCCAACATCAATCAGACAATCGAGCCGGACATCGCCTCGAAGATCGCCGAGAGCCATGGGTTCGTTCTCGAAAAGGAACGCCGGGAAAAAGGCGGCGGAGTCCACAAGGTCGAGCAGGTTGTGGTCGCGCCACCGCCGCCGGTCATTCAGAAGAAAGAAGAACTTAAACCCCGCGCGCCTATCATCACGTTCATGGGTCACGTCGACCACGGAAAGACGTCGTTAATGGACGCAATTCGCAAGACGCGAGTCGCCGCGGGCGAGGCTGGCGGAATTACTCAGCACATCGGCGCTTACAGCGTCGAACACAAAGGACACAAGATCACGTTCATCGACACGCCCGGTCACGCCGCTTTCACTGCCATGCGAGCGCGCGGAGCGAACGTTACCGACATCGTGGTGCTGGTCGTTGCCGCCGACGACGGCGTGATGCCGCAAACAATTGAAGCGATCAATCACGCGAAAGCCGCCCGACACGTCGAGATCATGGTGGCGATCAATAAAGTCGATTTGCCGTCGGCGAACATCGACAAGGTGAAGAAACAATTGCAGGAACGCGATCTGGCTCCGGAAGACTGGGGCGGCAAAACTATCGTCTGCGAAGTTTCCGCCACCCGCGGGACCGGCATCGATCATTTGCTCGAGATGATGCTTTTGCAGGCGGAAGTGATGGATTTGAAAGCGTCACCGACGGCTCAACCGCGTGGCACCGTGATCGAGGCACAAGTGGAACCGGGGCGCGGACCGACCGCAAGCGTGATCGTCCAGATGGGCACGCTCAAAGTCGGCGAGCCGTTTATTTGTGGTGATTATTCCGGCAAAGTGAAATCGCTTCTCGACGACAAAGGAAAGCCAGTGAAGGAAGCGGGCCCCTCTACCCCGGTGAAAGTGCTTGGATTTACCGGACTGCCAAATGCGGGCGACGAATTTCTGGTGATGGAGTCGGAGCGGGGGACGAAAACTTTGAGCGACGAACGCTTGCAGGCGAAACGCACGGAGAAACTAAGTGTCCCGCAACGCGCGACGCTCGAAACTTTGCTCGAAGCTGCCGACGGCAAGAAAATACTGCGTCTGGTTTTGAAATGTGACACCCAGGGATCGGTTGAGGCTTTGAGCGCAGCGCTCAAACAGATCGAAAGCAAGAAAATTGATCTCGAGCTGGTTCATGCCGGCGTCGGACCGGTTTCGGAGTCGGACATTTTATTAGCGAGCGCATCGAACGCTGTCGTTGTCGGTTTCAACACTAAAGTTGAAAACATGGCAGTCACGGCCGCGAAACGCGAAGGCGTTCAGATCAAGCTTTACAGCATCATTTACGAGCTGATCGATCAGATCAAAGACGCGATGGCGGGGTTGCTCGACCCAGAGTTTCGTGAAACGGTTTTAGGCCACGCCGAAGTGAAACAAGTTTTCGAACTAAGCCGAGGAATTGTGGCCGGCTGTTTGGTTACCGACGGACGAATCGCGCGCACCGGCCGGGCCCGCGTGATTCGAAAACGGCAGCCGGTTTACGACGGCGGCCTTTCCACACTTCGCCGTTTCCAAGACGACGTGAAAGAAGTCCGCTCCGGTTTGGAGTGCGGCATCAAGCTCGGCGATTTCAGCGAATACCACGTCGGCGACATCATTGAGTGCTATCAACTCGAGGCGATGGCCCAGAAACTTTGATCGGAATGAAAGGGCCACATGAAACATCGAATGCTGCGGGTCAACGAAGTCGTAAAAAGGGAATTGAGCGGGCTCATCGCGCGCGAGCTCAATTTTGAAGACGTTCTCGTCAGCATCAATCACGTTGACGTCACTTCCGACCTGAAGAATGCGCA
The DNA here is from genome assembly GCA_035473775.1 of Chthoniobacterales bacterium. Classification (GTDB taxonomy): domain Bacteria; phylum Verrucomicrobiota; class Verrucomicrobiia; order Chthoniobacterales; family UBA10450; genus AV40. Next base: position 34,033 of record DATINV010000192.1, on the reverse strand, counting down.
CGTTTTCGTTAGCGTGCTGGGATCGAAGGCCGTCTCGAGTGTTATGAACAAGCTGGAAGAGCATCGGGCGGCGCTTCAATCCGAGCTCGCGAAGCGCGTGACCATGAAATTCACCCCTCATTTGGTTTTTCACCTCGACGAATCGATTGCGCGCGGTTCGCGTGTCGTCGAACTCTTGCAGCAAATCGACAGCGACGACGCAAAAAACGAGTGAGCGCCGCCAAGTTCGAGCAAATCGGCCAGGCCTTGCGCGAACATCAACGGTTCGCTGTTCTCAGTCACGTTCGACCGGATGGTGACGCCCTTGGCAGTCAGCTCGCGCTTGGTCTTTCCTTAAAGAACCTCGGCAAAGATGTCCGTATCTGGAACGAGGAAGGCATGCTAGAGAAATACAGCTTCCTTCCACACGCCGAATTGCTCACCAAAGCGCCGGACGAGCCCGAAGATTTCGATGCGGTTCTCGCGCTCGACACTGCGATCCAGAACCGGCTCGGCAACACCGTAGCGTCGATCAAATCCGCGAAGCTTTGGATCAATATCGACCATCATCCAAGCAATCCTGGCTACGGCGATCTCGTTTACATTGACCCGAACGCGCCGGCGACGGGCCAGATTCTTTTCGAGTTGATCACCAGCCAGAAGCTGCCGATTGATCGCGCGATCGCGGAAAATCTTTACGTCGCGATTTCAACCGATACCGGTTCGTTTCAGTATTCGAATACGACCGCGCGGACGTTCCAAATTGCCGCCGAGCTTGTTCGTCTCGGCGTAGAGGTCGGAAAGATCAGCCAACTGACCTACGAAAATTATCCACGTCGTCGAGTTGAACTCTTGCGCGAGCTTCTCGGCACGATGCGTTTCAATGCCAACGATCGCGTCGCAAGTTTCAGTCTGAGTCTGGCCGCCGCGAAGAAACTGGGTGTGTTGCCGGAAGACAACGAAGGATTAATCGATCACCTGCGCGCGATTCATGGCGTGATCGTCGCCGTTTTTTTCGAGGAATTGTCGGACGGCAAAGTGCGCGTCAGCATGCGGTCAAAAAGCGAAAAAGTGAACGTGTGCGCGATCTGCGAGAAATTCGGTGGCGGCGGACACGTTCTTGCCGCCGGGGCGCGGGTTAAAGGCACGCTGGTTGAGGTAGAGAAGAAAGTTCTGGAGGAAGTCTGTGACGTCATTAGCCGTGTCTCCTGACGGCGTCCTGCTCGTCGACAAAGCGGAAGGCATGACGTCCCACGACGTGGTGGCGCTGGTCCGTCGCCAACTTGGGATCAAAAAAGTCGGGCATTGCGGAACTCTCGACCCGATCGCTACTGGCTTGCTGCTGATAACCATCGGCCGCGGAACAAAAGTTCAGGACTTGTTAATGAGCGAGGATAAAGAGTACGTCGGGACGCTCACCCTGGGGGCCAGCACCAGCACGCAGGACCGTGAAGGCGAAGTCATCGAGACCAAACCAGTGCCGCAACTCAGCGAGACCGAAATCCGGGGCGTGTTCGACCAGTTTCGGGGCGATTTCTATCAAACCCCGCCAATGGTTTCAGCGAAGAAACACGGCGGCGTCCCGCTCTACAAATTGGCACGACAAGGAAAAGTGGTCGAGCGCGAGCCCCGCTTCGTCCATGTCTATCGCTACACGATCGACCGCGTCGGACTGCCGGACATCGACTTCAGCGTTTTATGCAGTAAAGGCTTTTACGTTCGCACGTATGCCCACGATATCGGCGGTATCCTTGGTTGCGGCGCTCATCTGAAATCGTTGCGGCGAACCAAGTCTGGGCGATTCGACGTCGCCAACGCGATCACGGTGAATCAAATCAAAGAACTGCCGCGTGAAGAAATCGCGGGCCGCATTCTGTCGCTTCCACAGGTTTCGCGGATGCGCGGAGCCTGAGTTGAATGACGAAGCTCGAATGTCGAATTTCGAAACAATGACGAAGTTCCAAGCCCGAAACTATTCGATCTTCGGATTTCATTCGTCATTCGTCATTCGTCATTCGTCATTGCCCTAATGGAAATTCTGCGATCCATTCCCGAACTTTCGCAATTGCGTGGCCCCTTGTTTCTCGCCATTGGCGTATTTGACGGCGTTCATCGTGGGCATCAGGCCGTCATCTCAACCTCGGCCGACCACGCGCAAGCCGCGAACGGAACCCCCATCGTTGTCACCTTTGATCCGCACCCGGAAAAAGTTTTGCGACCACAGTCCGCACCCCATTTGTTAAGCGCAACCCAGCACAAGATCGCGCTGATTCGCGCGCTCGGCGTCGGGCATTTACTCGTGATCAACTTCGACAAACAATTCGCCGCTACCGAGCCAGAAGATTTCGTTCATCAGCTGGTTACACATTCAAAGCCGCTGCGCGAAATCTGTGTCGGCCATGAATGGTCCTTCGGAAAGAATCGCCGTGGAAATCTGGAACTGCTTATGAATCTGGGTGCGAAATTCGACTTCGGAGTCGTCGGCGTTCCGCCGATCAAAGCAAATGACGAGGTTGTGAGCAGCACTGCAATCCGACAGTCGATTGAAAAAGGAGATTTCGCGCGAGCGGCGGCGATGCTCGGCCGCGAATACACAATTCTTGGAACGGTGACTCACGGGGACAACCTGGGAAAGAAAATCGGGTTTCCAACCGCCAATCTCAGCGCGCACAACGAGCAGTTTCCTCCGAACGGCGTTTATGCAGCGGCCGCTCGTCTGACCGACGGAATTCATCTTGGAGTCGTGAACCTTGGTGTGCGCCCGACAGTCGCAAGCGGAAAATCAGAGCGGGTGCTGGAAATGCATTTGTTCGATTTCAACCGCGATATCTATGGCAAAGATATCGAAGTGCGGTTTGTGAAATTTCTTCGCCCGGAAAAGAAGTTCGAGAGCGTTGACGATTTAGTCGCTCAAATTCGGTGCGACGTGGATCAAGCGCGCGAATTGTTTGCCAGATAGTCCCCGCATCAACGCCGCGCTCGTTTCCGGCGTGTCGTCGAAACACGAACTGGCGCAGGCTGATCACCTTCGCGTTGCGGAATTCCAAATCGCTTTTGAACGCGCAACATTTCCCGGTCGATGTCCTGGATCTGGGCCATGAGCGATTCCTTTCGCTCGGAGAGCCGGACCATTTCCTTGAGGACTGCGCTCGGAATATTTCTCAGCATGCCGTTACTTTAATCTGCACGATCCAATCGCAACGCAAACTACGATTGGATTTGATGCGTTTTATACACTGCGGCGAAAATCCCCCCCGCCATGACCAGCATTCCACTGGCCAAAGCGAATGCCACCACCCAAACCGTTGGGATCGTCGTCAATCTAAACATTTCGACCAGGATGAAGCGGCCGCCATCTGACAAAACGTAAGTGAGCGCACTGGCGAGGGCGCTCATCGCCACCAGGATGAATGAGCGCAGAAATTCCGTTCGCCGCACCGGCTGAGGCAGCAGCTGCAGAACTCGCGCGGTAAAGCCGTTGTCCTCGATGTAGGGCGCGGCTTCCTGCAGCTTTCGGTCCAGCCAATCGTCTTGAATTTCGATGCTCACGTTAATTCGCCCAGGCAGCCAAGGTTTTCTTTAATTTTTCGCGTCCCCGCAACACGTTGGTTTTAACGGTTCCCAGGGGAATATCGAGCACACGCGATGCCTCATCATGCGATAAACCGCTCTGGCAGCAAAGCAAAACTGCCGATCGCTCGTGCAACGGCAGTAAGCTCAGCGCATGCATAAGATCGTGCCTTAGACCCGGGTCAACGGTGTTGGGATCCTGTTCGGCCTGCCACTGTTCTTCATTGATCCCGACAAGTTCCTTTCGTCTGCGGGCGTCTTCGCGAAAGCAATTATAGGCGATCCGATAAAGCCAGGTCGAAAACTTCGCCTCGCCGCGAAACGTACGGATGTTTTTGTAAGACCGAACGAATGCATCCTGCGCCAGATCATCGGCGAGCTGAACGTCACCGCGGGTAAGCTGGCGCAACAAACCGCGCACGCTCGATTGATGCCGACGGACCAGCTCGCCAAAAGCGTGCTGGTCGTCGTCGACAAGAACTCGAGCGATGAGGTCGGCATCGGTTAGCTCCACATCACGACTTTAGGGTTTCGGAGGCAGCGGCGGAATCTCGTTCTTTTTGTCGCCTTCCAACTTCCAGACCAGGAGAAAGCCCAGGCCAATCACGAATGGGATGACGCCGATCGCCCAGGCGCCGCCCTCCCAATCATTCCATGCGCCAAAGCAGATCATCAACCCGATGCCCACCATCACCAGCACGATACCGCGACGGATGTCGGAGCGTTGACGCACGGCGGGGGCCGGTGGCGCCAGCAAATCGGCCGGGATGGGCTGACCTTTTTCCGCCAGCATTCGAATGGTCCGGTGTTGCATCCGGGATTTCGAAAACCCGAAATACATGATGAACGCTACGATCAGGACCGGCGCACCGAAGATCGTCAACATCGTGATGGCCACGATTGGAATAACGAATTCCGGAATTTCGTCCGACTTAATGTTGCCAAGATCGGCATCCTCGCCGTCGATCACGATCCCGTGATGGCCTTTGAGCTTCTTGTCGATCTTTTGATGGATTTTGTCGGCCAGGCTTCCCGGCGAGCTGCTCACCGAAGCCGAGGCTGTCGGCGAAGTGACAGGCGCAGGCGGAGCCGGTGGCTGTTGTGCAAGTGCCGTGAAGGCCAGCACCGTTGAACAAACACAGAGAGTCAATGTTTTCATATTGATCCTTTTGGTAGTGAGATGCAGTCCGGTAAGCCTTTGGATTCAAGAAAATCCTGCCCATGATGACAAGGCGGAAAGGAGTGGAGCGGGTGAAGGGACTTGAACCCTCGACATTCTCGTTGGCAACGAGATGCTCTACCACTGAGCTACACCCGCGTGAGGGACAGAAATAATGCCGCAGGCGATCCATTGCGCAACCGCTAATTCCTTGGAGGGACGGGCTCCGCCCCGTCAAAAGTTTGGGACGACACAGAGGGCGTCCCTTCATAAATTCAATCTCCGCATGGGTTCCACTTTCGAACGATCGATTTCCCCGTCGCGTGATGAGTTCCGCCGGCTCGCCAAACGCGGCAATCTCATCCCGCTAATCCTCGATCTGGTTGCAGACGTGGAAACGCCGGTATCTGCTTTTGCAAAAATCGACAACGGGGAACCCTGTTTCCTCTTCGAATCGGCCGAACGAAATGAAGAGCTCGGTCGCTTCTCGTTCATCGGATTTGATCCGTTGGTAATCTTCAACAGCACGGACTGTGAAGGCGACCCGCTGACTCAGCTTGAACAAACGCTCGCGCGTTTCAAATTCGTCGCCCCGACGGACGTTCCTCATTTCGCGGGCGGCGCAGTCGGTTACGTCGGCTACGATGTCATCCGTTTTATCGAGTCGACCGTGCCGAGTCATCCGCGCGATGATCTGAAAATCCCGGAAATGGTTTTCATGATTCCGCGAACGTTACTGGTCTTCGACCACCGTTTTCGAAAGCTTCGGCTCATCTGCAATGCCTATGTCGATGACAAGGTTTCGGTCGACCAAGCTTATGACCACGCGGCGGCTGCATTAGAAAAGGCGACTGTGAAGCTGAGCGAGCAACGGGCGCTTCAACCGATCGACGCGAAACCGGTCACAGCGCTCCCCTCACCCACCAGCAACACCACGCGAGATGAGTTCGAATCAATGGTCACCAAAGCGAAAGAATTGATTGCGGCCGGCGACATTTTCCAGGTGGTACTGTCACAACGCTTCGAGACCGGCTTCGCTGGCAACCCAATCGATCTTTATCGCGCACTGCGGTTCGGCAACCCGTCCCCCTACATGTTTTGCCTGCGCTTCGATCCGAAATTCGCCGTCCTGGGAAGCTCGCCGGAAGTTCACCTGCGTGTGCGCGACCGGAATACTGAATTGCGCCCGATTGCTGGAACGTATCCCCGCGGAAAGGATTCAGCTGAGGACGAACAGCTCGCGCTACAGTTGATTGCCGATCCCAAGGAGCGCGCCGAGCACGTGATGCTAATCGATCTAGGCCGCAATGATCTCGGCCGCGTGGCGGAATTCGGGAGCGTCAAAGTAACCGAGCAAATGGTGATCGAGCGCTACAGTCACGTGATGCACATCGTTTCGCACATTGTGGCGCGTTTGCGCGAAGATAAAAACGCGTTCGACGCGATCCGGGCAACCTTTCCGGCCGGCACCGTTTCCGGAGCGCCAAAAATTCGCGCGATGCAGATCATCGCCGAACTGGAGAAAGCGAAGCGCGGATTTTACGCCGGGATCGTCGGCTACTTTGGGTTCGATGGATCACACGACAGTTGCATCGCCATCCGCTCGATCGTTTTGAAAGACGCGAAAGCTTATTTGCAAACCGGCGCCGGCATCGTGGCTGACTCCAATCCTTCACGCGAATTTGATGAGTGCATGAACAAGGCGAAAGCAATGCTGGCCGCGATCGCAAGAGCTGCCGGAGTAAGATGAGCACGAGCAAGAGATAAAATGAAAGTGCTCGTGATCGATAACTACGATTCCTTCACCTACAATCTCGTCCAGCTTTTTGGAGAGATGAATCGGGTTGAGCTCGTGGTGAAGCGAAACGACGAGATCTCCATCGATGCGGTAAAACAACTCAAACCGGACCGAATCTGCATTTCGCCGGGACCAGGTCGCCCGGAAAACGCAGGCATTAGCTCTGAATTAATTCGTGAACTCGGCCCGCGAATTCCGATTCTTGGTGTTTGTCTCGGTCATCAATGCATTGCGCAGGTTTTTGGCGGCGAAGTCGTGCGCGCGGAAAAACTAATGCACGGGAAAACCTCAGAAATTCATCATCAAAGCCGCGGCGTGTTCAAAAGTTTGGCCGAGCCGCTCGAAGCAACGCGTTATCATTCGCTGATCGTGAAACGCGAATCAGTTCCCGATTCACTCGAAATTACCGCCGAAACTGACGACGGTGAGATCATGGGCTTGCAACACCGAGAATTTCCGATTCACGGAGTGCAATTTCATCCCGAATCAATCCTGACGACCGAAGGCCGCAAGTTGCTTGCGAATTTTCTGTGACTCTAGACTGCGCCGTTGCGGGCGATCACGTCGTGAATTTGCCGGACTTCGCGTACCATCTGCTCGTATTCGTCGAACATCAACGACTGCGCACCGTCGGACAGGGCCTCGTCAGGCTTTCCATGAACTTCGACCATTAACCCGTCAGCGCCGACTGCAACTCCGGCGCGAGCGAGCGGTGTAACCATATAACTGCGGCCCGTGCCGTGCGCCGCATCGACGATTACCGGCAAATGCGAGATTTTTCGCACGGCCGGCACCGCTGCAAGATCGAGCGTGTTCCGGGTGTGCTGAGCGAATGTGCGAACCCCGCGCTCGCACAACACAATGTTGTAATTGCCTTCGGCCATGATGTACTCGGCCGCCAGCAACCACTCCTCCAACGTTGCCGCCATTCCGCGCTTCAACAAAACCGGCAGTTTTGAGCGCCCAACGCGTCGCAGCAAGGTGAAGTTCTGCATGTTGCGCGCGCCCACTTGGATCATGTCCGCATATTTTTCCACCAGATCGAGACTTGCTTCGTCAAGCGCCTCGCTCACGATCTTCAAACCAAATTCCTTGCGAATGTCGGCGAGAATCTTCAAAGCGGCGTCGCCCAGTCCGGAAAAAGCGTAAGGCGACGTGCGCGGCTTGAATGCGCCTCCGCGGAAAAATTTTGCGCCGCTCCGCTGGACCACGTCCGCGATCGCAAATGCTTGTTTGCTATTCTCGATGGCACACGGCCCGGCGATAATGGCGAGCGAGCCGTCGCCGATCCGTGCGCCGTCCCCAAGATCGACCACCGTCCGGTCTGCTTTGAGATCGAGCGAGATGAGCTTGTACGGTTTGGTGACGCGGATCGCTTCCGCGACGCCCGGAAGATTCTCGAAATGCGAGAGGTCGACTGCGCCCTGATTGCCGGTTACGCCAATTGCCGTCCGGGTTGCGCCGGGCATAACGTGCGCGCGAAAACCGAGCGCTTCGACAACGCGAATCACGTTGTCGACTTCGGCTTTGCCCGCATGGGCGGTCATTACAATGAGCATGGCGTGAAAAGGCGTTTACTTACTCGGAATTATACCCCCGGGTCAAATTTAACCCACGGTTTTCGCTTTTGGCCCGATTAAAATCGGCGGGAGCGTCCGCTCGATCTCAGCCCGATGTTCCTCGTATTGTGGCGGCAATTTTAACGCCTCACCCAAACGCGTGGCCGGTTCGTCCGCGGTAAAGCCGGGGCCCTCCGTGGCGATCTCGAATAAAATCCCACCCGGCTCCCGAAAGTAGATCGAACGAAAATAAAACCGATTAATTACCGGCGTCACATGAAGGCCGCGCTCGGCGATCTGTTCGCGCCAATGCACCTGCTCGAGATCATCGGCACAACGAAATGCGATGTGATGCACGGTGCCGGCCGAGTTGATCCCAAATTGTCCGTCCCTCCGTTCGACCAAATCGACGCAGGCGCTGGTCGATTTCGAGTTTACTGAGAATCGTTTTCGCGATGCTTCGTCGGCGATGAGCTCAAAGCCGAGAAGTTCCAAAATACCTTCGGTCTTCTTCGCGCGTTGCACTTCCAGTGTTGGTGAATGAAATCCGTGAATCGCGAACTTCTTCGGCACGTCGCTCTCATATTTCAAATCGACATTGTCCAGCTGGGCCGACTCAGTCAGTTCGAGCATCAATCCGTCTGGATCGGTGAAACGGAGCGCGCTGCTATCAAACCGAGTGGGAATCGCTTCATTGAAAACGTGCTGGTCGTCAAAACGTGTTTTCCAATATTCGATTGAGTTTCTCGGAATAGCGAAGCTGGCCGCTACGACTTGCCCTGTTCCACGGGTGCCTCGACGCGCGCCCGGCCAGGCGAAAAAGGTGATCGCTGTGCCCGGCCGTCCGGTTCGATCGCCGTAATACAAATGGTAAGTCGATGGATCGTCGAAATTCACGGTGCGCTTGGCGAAGCGCAGGCCGAGTGTTTGAGTATAAAAATCGACATTCCGCTGCGGATCGCCGGCGATAGCAGTGATATGATGAATGCCGCGCAGTTTCACAAAAGAATTGTAGGCCGCCTCTGCAAGACGGCGATCAAAAATGGCGTCTGACACAGACGCTCTGCAACCTAAATTACCCTCAACCCATGTATTTGTGGCGACGCCGCGCTGGCCGAAAATGGTTGAACGAGAATGAAGAAGAACTGCGCGCGATTGCGGGCAATGCCCTGGCAGTCATCGAGCAACCAAATCGGGAACCGTTGCACCTCGAGTTCGCGTCAAATCAGCGCGTTCAATTAGAGAACGTCGCCAAAGAATTCGGCGGACGAATCGAACAACTCCCGCGGGACTGGCTCAAACGCGCGCTCAGTCGCAAAACCAAAGGAGTCAAAGTTGGGACCAGACAACTGAGAATCCCGGCTGGCGCGGCCTTCGGCACCGGCGAGCACGCAACGACCGCAATGTTGTTGCGCTTGCTGGAGAAATTGACGCGAGATTGGGATCAAGGTTGGTCAATTCTCGATCTTGGAACCGGCAGCGGAATCCTGACGCTGGCCGCAAAAATTCTGGGCGCAGGTCGGGCAATCGGAATCGACAACGATCCACTTGCCGTATCGACCGCGAAACAAAATGCCCGGTTGAACAAGATCCGCGACGTGAGCTTCCGCGCGCAAGATATTCGGAATTGGAAATTCCCGCGATCGAGCCGCCTTCGGTCCCAGCCGGACTGGCATTTAGGCTCCGGCGCCCAAGTCGACATCGTGATCGCCAATCTCTACAGCGAGTTGTTGATCGAAATCTTGCCGAAGATCCGAGCTGCGCACTGGCTTGTTCTTTCCGGAATTTTGCGCACACAGGAAAACGCGGTGAAACGCGCACTTCGCCGAAATCGGATCGACATAATTGAGCTTCGCCGGCGCGGAAAGTGGGTTGCGATTCTGGCGGCCAGCAGCTAGGTTTCGCGACGCTTGGCGGCTACGGTTTTCTGCATTAACGCGGTTTAATCATAAGCCGCGGGTAAATCGAAATGCAGAACGAAGACCTGGCTTACGCAATCCTGACGCCGTATTCGATGCGCAAATCGCGCACCGGTGGGATTATTTCCAGATTAATTTCTCGCACCGGGCTCGATTTGATGGCGGCCCGGATGTTCGCGCCGGGGGAAGAGCTAGTGCGACGCTATGTCGAGACTATCGTAAGCGAAACCGACCCTGCACATCGCGCGACTCAAGAGTTGATTCGCGATTATGTCTTGAAAAATTTCGGTTGTGAAAAACACGGACAGCAGGCACGCGTATTGTGCCTTGTTTTTCGGGGGCCCAACGCCGCTGAAAAAATGCGCGCGACTGTCGGGCACATTCGACACGAAACCACCGCCGGCGAAACAATTCGGGACACGTTTGGCGATTACATCACTGACGAAAACGGCAAAGTCACCTACTTCGAGCCGGGAGTAGTGGCAGCATTCGATCCAAAGTCGATCGAGCGCGATCTGAAACTTTGGGCGCAATTTTCCGACAGCAATGGCGGAATTCTCGATAATTGTGTGCAATTTCCGTCAAACGCCCGGATCGAGAAGACGTTGGTCTTGATCAAGCCGGATAATTTCAAATTTCCGAACGTTCGCCCTGGCGGTGTGATCGAAGTTTTCTCGCGAACGGGTCTGTTCATTGTCGGGTTCAAAGTGCACCGGATGAGCGTTGCCCAAGCCGAGCAGTTTTATGGTCCGGTGCTGCCGGTATTGCAGGAGAAGCTTGGCCATTCGAAAGGCCGCGACGCATGGGAAGACATTGTTCAATTCATGGCCGGAGCGCGGCCAAGCGATACCTTGCCGGAAAAGCGTGACGAACCCGGCACCGAAAAATGCATCGCACTGGTTTATCAGGGTGACAACGCAGTTAGCAAAATTCGGGAGGTGCTAGGCCCGACAGATCCCGCTAAAGCGCCGCCCGGTTCAATTCGGAAGGAATTTGGCCAGACGATCATGATCAACGCGGCGCATGCATCGGACTCAGTGGACAATGCAAAGCGCGAAATGGGGATCGTCCGGCCCGATGAGAATAATTTTAAAGCTTTGATTGATAATTTTTATGGCCGCAAATAGTGTGCGCTCCCTGAATTCTAACTAACGACCCGACATGGAAATTTCCGAACGCGCCGCCCAACTAACTCCGTCCCTCACTCTTTCAATCGACAGCAAAGCGAAAGCGATGAAGGCCGAAGGCATCGATGTGTGCGGTTTCGGCGCGGGCGAGCCGGATTTCGACACGCCGGAACACATCAAACAGGCGGCGATTGAAGCGTTGCAGGCGGGTTTCACGAAATACACTCCCAGCGCAGGCATACCGGAACTGCGGGCCGCAATCGCGGAGAAATTGGCAGCGGACAACGGTCTCACCTACCGCGCGAGCCAAATCATCGTCAGCAACGGCGCGAAGCATTCCTGTTACAACGCCATTCTAGCGACCTGTCAGCCCGGCGACGAAGTGATCATTCCCGCGCCGTATTGGGTCAGTTATCCGGACATGGTGCGCCTGGCCGGGGCGGAGCCAGTGATCGTTCCGACCATGGAGCGCAATAATTGGAAGATGCGCCCGGAAGATTTTGAGAATGCGATGACGCCCCGGACGAAGATGTTGATCATCAACACTCCGGGCAATCCCACCGGAGCCGTTTACACGCGCGACGAACTGGGAGCGATCATTGAAATCGCGAGCGGTGAAGATATTTACATTTTGGCCGACGAAATCTACGAAAAGCTCGTTTATGACGACGCCAAGCACGTCAGCGTCGCGTCGCTCTCGAAAGAAGCTTACGACCTCACCATCACCGTCAACGGATTCAGTAAGTCCTACGCGATGACCGGTTGGCGGCTCGGTTATATGGCGGCGCCCGAAGCAGTGGCTAAGGCGGTTGATTCGATTCAGAGCCACAGCACCTCGAACCCGTGCTCGTTCGGGCAACGCGGCGCGCTGGCGGCCCTCAAGGGTGATCAACAATCAGTCTCAGACATGCGCGAAGAGTTCGATATGCGTCGCAATTACATGATCGACCGGCTCTCGAAGATCCCGAATGTCAGCGCGGTGAAACCGCAGGGCGCGTTCTACGTTCTGGTCAATATCAGCCAGCTTGGATTGACTTCACAGAATTTCGCGGATCGCTTGCTCAGCAAATCGAACGTGGCCGTCGTTCCGGGCGCCGCGTTCGGAGACGATCGAACGATTCGATTTAGCTACGCCACCAGCATCGACATCATCAAAAAAGGTCTCGATCGGTTTCAGGATTTCTGCCGCACGCTCTAAGCGGCAAATTTACGGCGATGAATCTCGCCCGCGTTTTGCCGGACAAAGCAGCCGTCGTTGCCCGGATTAAATCGGACCGCGCAGTCGCAATTATTCGAACTGATTCGATGGAGCGAGCGCTTGGGGCCGCACAGGCAGTCATTGCCGGCGGATTTCGCGCTGTCGAAATCACCTACAGCTTTCAGGATGCAACGAAAACTATCGCGAAGTTGGCGGAGTCGAATGAGAACGATTTGCTCGTCGGCGCCGGAACGATTTTGAACCGCCCGCAGGCCCAGGAAGCCGTTGCCGCCGGGGCGCGGTTTTTGGTGAGCCCCTGTGTCTTGCCGGAAGTGATTGACGCGGCGCACGAACTTCAGGTCGCAGTTATTCCGGGTGCATTTACTCCGACGGAAATTTACACGGCGCATTCGTTAGGCGCTGGTATCGTGAAAATTTTTCCGGCGGTGAAGTTCGGACCGGAATATTTGAAGGCAGTCCGTGGTCCGCTGCCCAACATCCCAATCATGCCGACAAGCGGAGTTGATGCATCAAATGTCGCTGATTGGTTCCAAGCCGGCGCCGTAGCGGTCGGCGCAGTGAGTAGCGTACTCGATCCAGATCTGATTCGAAACGGGGACTGGAACGAAATCACAAAGCGGGCGCGCCAATTTATGGAAGCAGTTCGCGCCGCGCAGTAGCATTGCCAGAAATGTTTTCTGGCCAGCTTGCCCTGATTCTCCACGCGCACTTGCCGTTCGTGAGGCATCCAGAACACGAACATTTTCTCGAGGAAGATTGGCTCTTCGAGGCGATCACCGAGACTTACATTCCGCTGCTACAAGCGATGCAGAGGTTGGTAGACGACAAGTTGCCATTTAAGCTCACTATGTCGCTCACCCCCACGCTGTGCGCGATGTTGCAGGACCCGCTCTTGCGCGAGCGCTATGTTCGACATCTTGATCTCTTGATCGATCTCGCGGCCCGCGAACAAAAACGAAGTCAAAAAGAACCTCGGCTCGCCGATCTTTCGCAGTTCTATTTTGATCTCTTCACCGCCAGTCGCCGTTTTTTCGTCGACGAATGGAAATGCGATTTGCTCGCGGAGTTTCGAAAATTGCGAGAGACAGGAGCGCTTGAAATCATCGGTTGCGCGGCGACTCACGGTTTGCTGCCGTTGATTCAGCAGCAATCAAGCGAAGCGGCGAGAGCGCAGGTATTGATCGGCCGGGATGCGTATCTCGATGTGTTCGGGGTGACGCCGTCCGGATTTTGGTTGCCGGAATGCGCCTACGGCCCAGGACTCGATTCCATTCTGCAAGAAGCAAACCTTCGCTGGTTTGTTCTCGACGCGCATGGGCTGCTTTTCGGAAATCCGCAACCGCAACGCGCGATTTACGCACCTTATTACACCCGCTCGGGTCCGGCGGCGTTCGCACGCGATCGCGATTCCAGCCGGCAAGTCTGGAGCGCGGAGGAAGGTTATCCCGGGCACCCGGCTTACCGAGAATTTTATCGCGATGTCGGCTTCGATCTTCCCCTGGAGCAGCTCGGTCCGGTGGCACGTGGCATCCGGAAATTTTCGGGCGTGAAATATCACCGGATCACCGGGCAAAAAAAACACAAAGAACTTTACGATCGCGCTGCTGCGGAAAAAGCAGCCGATGCCCACGCCCTGCACTTTCTGGAACAACGCCGCGCGCAGTTTCGGCAACTCAAGTCGGAGGATTTTGATCCAATCGTGACCGTACCGTTCGATGCGGAGCTTTTCGGTCATTGGTGGTTTGAAGGACCGCGCTTTCTCGAAATGTTCATTCGTAAAGCTGCAGCGGAACAAAACGATTTTCGCCTAACGACTCCCAGCGATTACCTTGCGGCCAACCCAACGCAACAAACAATTGAGCCGGCCGAATCGAGCTGGGGCGACAAAGGCTATCTCGAAGTCTGGATCGACAAGAACAATTCCTGGATTTACCCGCACCTCCACGTGGCGGCTCAACGGATGCACAAACTAGCAACCAGGCATAAGAACGATTCGAACGGACAAACCGATCGCGTTCTCAAACAGCTCGCCCGTGAACTTCTGCTCGCCCAATCGAGCGATTGGGCGTTTCTGATGGGCTCCGGCACGGCTCGCGAATACGCAACCAAGCGCACGCTTGATCACCTTTCGCGGTTCAATCAACTCCACGACCAGCTCGTCGCCGGTACGATCGATGAAAAATTCCTCGCGGAGTGCGAATCGCGTGACAATCTTTTCCCGAACCTCAATTGGCGTTACTACGCGTGAGTCACTTGTCATTCGGAGCGAAGTCGAGGAATCTCTAACCATTGTCCAGGCTTGCTTTGCTCAGAAATACCTAGAGATGTCTCGACTCCGCTCGACATGACAAAAGTATTTGCACTGACATTCTTAGTCGCGCTTTCGGCGACAATCACATTCGCACAGGAACCCCCTACCCCCGCTCCTTCGCAAATCGAAACGAGTTCGCCATCTCCGTCGCTTTCACCGACCGCGACGGCATCTGTCACCGCGCGTAATGTTCCACTTCGCTTCGTTCCACCTCCGATGGGGGGAACAATCAGTCTCGGGATTTGGGATACAAACGACAAACTCGTCCGAGTCCTTCACCGCGAGGCGAAGATCGATAGCTTTACGGTCGAAGAGAACTCCTTGAGCACCGCTTGGGACGGCAAAAACGATGCGGGCGAAGATTTGCCGTCCGGGAAATATCGCGCGCGCGGATACTTGGTGGGGAAATTGAAAATCGATGACCTCGGAAAAGTTGCGTCACCGCCGAAAAGCGCGACCGATCATATTTCGGTTAAGCTGGTGATGAATCCGCTCGTCGCCGACACGCGGTCGGTGATGGAAGTCAGCGTTGGCTTCGACAGCAAAGGAAGTTTTTTAAAAACGACGGACGGGTTGCCGCTGGCGACAATTAACGAGAATTCAAACGTTTCCCGCGTCGTAATGGAAAAAAATGGGGAGAAAGCCGCAGACGTCTGGCAAGAAGACGCTTCGGGCGTCGAACATCTTCAGGCCGCGAGCATCGACAAAATGATGGCATTTGATTGCGGGTTTTTTCAGCTCAAATGAATTCTGTAGCCACGGCGTTCCGTCGCCGTGTCCCGGGGGGACATCAACTCTTCGCCTCGACAGAGCGAGGCGGCTACAGTTTAGTTAGGCCCCATGGCTTCCGCGCCTGACCTTCAAAATACCCTCGCTAAATCCGCCGGATTCAGTGGGACCTCGCTCCACACCGGCGAAAAAGTTTCGTTGAAGCTGCACCCAGCTCCGGCCAATCACGGGATCAAATTTAAACGCAAGGACCTGACGGACGAACCGACGATTGACGCCAAAATCGAAAACCTGAAGATGGTCGAGCGTGCTACCACTATCGGCGAAGGATCAATGCGAGTGCACACGGTCGAGCACGTTCTTTCCGCGTTGTCAGCCATGGGGGTCGACAATGCGACCGTCGAAATGGACGCGAACGAGCCGCCGATTGGCGACGGGAGTGCGAAACCTTACGTCGATGTGATCAAACGCGCGGGAATTTCCGCTCAGGAGGCGCCACGGAAAATTTTTCACGTGCGGGAACCGATGCACATCGAGACCAAAACGGGATCGATGTTGATTCTGCTCCCGCACGACAACGGTTTTCGGGTCTCCTGTACCCAAGCTGGACCAGACAACCGTTTCACGCAGTTCATGTCGACCGATGTCGCGCCGGAGATTTTCGAACGCGAGATCGCGCCGGCGCGCACGTTTGTTTACTACGAAGACGTCGAGCCCTTGATGGAGAAGAATCTGATCAAGGGCGGCAGTTTGGAAAATGCAGTGGTGGTGCGCGGCGACGCTGTGTTGAGCAAGGAGCCGTTACGATTCCCGGATGAATTCGTCCGCCACAAAATCTTGGATATTATCGGCGATCTCGCGTTGGTCGGTTGCCGCATTCGCGGCCATTTGGTCGCGGTGAAACCCGGACACGCGGCCAACGCCGAACTTGCGCGCACAGTCGCGAAGGAACAGTCACGACGCGACGCGCTGGCTGTTCCCCGCGTAGTGCCAAAAGGCGACGGCGGACTCGAGAGTGACGAGATCATTCAAATTCTGCCACACCGCTATCCGTTTCTAATGGTCGACCGCATCATTAGCTTCGACGAAGCCGGAACTAAGTGCATCGGAGTGAAGTCCGTCACCATCAATGAACCATTCTTTCAGGGACATTTTCCCGGACACCCGGTGATGCCCGGAGTTATGCAAGTGGAAGCGATGGCACAAGTCGCGAGCTTATTGTTGTTCAAGCTCGCCAAGACAAGCAGTCGCATCGGTTATTTCATGAGCGCGGACGACGTCAAGTTTCGGAAACCGGTGCTGCCAGGCGACACAATTTTCATTCACGCCGAACTGACCAAGGCGCGCGGCGAGCGTCTGGCCAAAGCGAAATGCCACTGCGTGGTGAACGATTCGATCGTGTCGGAAGGCGAGTTGATGTTCACGTTTCTCGATAAATGAGCGACGTGCAGATTCATCCGACCGCGATTGTCGATTCAAAAGCCCAACTTGGCGGCGGCACCATCGTCGGGCCGTATTGCGTCATCGGGTCCAACGTCGTGCTCGGGGAAAATTGCTGGCTGCAACATCACGTTACCGTGGAAGGCCCGATGCAGGCAGGGACCCAAAATAAATTTTACGCTTATTGTTCAATCGGCCAGCGGACCCAGGATTTGAAATACGCGGGAGAGCCAACTTATCTCGAAATCGGCGATGAAAACACGTTTCGTGAATTCGTCACCGTAAATCGGAGCACGAAAAGCGATGGAAAAACGCGAATTGGCAGTCGCGGAAATTTTCTAGCTTACAGTCACATCGGCCACGATTGCACAGTTGGAGACGAAGTGGTTTTTTCCAACAACGGCACTCTCGCTGGTCACGTTCAGGTCGGAGACAACGCGGTGATGGGCGGGCTTACCGCGGTCCATCAATTCTGTCGGATCGGAAGATTCGCGATCACCGGCGGTTGTTCAAAAATCGTCCAGGACGTTACACCGTTCATGATCGCCGATGGAAATCCGGCGGAAATTCGCGGCGTGAATCTAATTGGCCTTGAGCGAAAGAATTACCCGGCCGACCGCGTGAAGTCGATCAAGGAGGCGTTCCGGCTGATTTATCGCTCTAAATATAATACGGCGCAGGCCTTGCAGGCAGTCCGGAAGGAGCTTCCCCAAACCGAAGAGATCCGCGAGATCGTCGAATTCATCGAGAAAACTGAGCGCGGCGTCATTCGTTAGGCCGCTAGAATTTTATTCGCACCTTCGGCTTAGGCGTTGGGCTGGCGCCCGGTTGTGGCGGAGGCGTCCCGCGTAGTTGTTGCTCGATTTGTCTCAACACTGATGCCGCCGGCGCGTCGCCTGCGATCCGCAGGGCGGTCCGCACCAAGTCCAGGCCGCGCTTGGGTTTCTTCAGTTTATCCCATGCGTCCGCTTCCTCCATGATCACGCGCAGAATGTCCTCCCGAGTGGAATAGCAAGTTCGCGCCTGCCCAAAAAAACTGGTGGCTGCGGCAAAGTTTCCGTCGCCTGCTTCCATCATTCCAAGATCTTCGATCATTGGGCAATTACGAGTGCGCGACGCGAATTGTCTGGCCTGCGTCCGATATTGAGCAGTGTTGTTGAAATTTCGAGCGGCGAAATCGTGATAGGATTTCCAACTGCTTGGTTTCGCGGGCTCGTTGGCGATCTGAATCCAGTTTGCGTATGGCCGGTAGAGCGGATCCCCTACCATCACTCCCATCCAGGAAAGCGCATCCGTTGCGGCATAGGTGCTTTCGGCAAAGGTGAATCCGTGGAGCAAACGTTCATTCAAGATATCGGGCTGGACCGTGAGCTGTAGATAGGGCTCATAAACATTACCAACGCTGGCCGCGGCTCCCCGCGAAAGGAGCGGACCGACCCAGTTCGCATTCCGATCACGCAGCGTGCCGGCACTGAAAGAATGAATGTGCATTGCGATCGCGCCCGGAACGAAATGAAACTCCGGTCGCATAAACGGACCCTCTATGTTCGCAGAGTACCAACCGTAATACAGCGCGCAGTCGGTCATCGGATATCCTTCCGGGAAAATTCCAGGGACGGGACTGCGGTAGATGACAGGGATTCCGACTTTATGAAGCTGATTAGGAATCTCCGCTAACCATCGGTCCCCGATTTCGTAACCGGCGGAAGGGCCGTGCGCGCTGTCAACGTAGGCGCGACCCCATAGTCCATTCTTCTCGGCAGCAATCGAATCGACGATCATTTGTTTCACGGTTGCCGAGGTCGGAGCATCGAGCCGGCAAACCAATAGCAGGGCTGGGTCCTCCAACTGATCGATCGACTTAAAGCTCTTGAAATATGGATTGTTTAGGGCGCCGGAAATTTGAGGGGAAAAATATCCGAGCACCGCCAGGTCGGAATCAACCGACGATTCGTTGCGATCTTCGATTGGGCCGCCGCCACGCTTGTCATCCGGATACGGCTCTGTCACAGCGCGAATTTTGAGCGGCATGCCTCGAATTAGGGCGACGAATCGGATCGACGTCGCCATCACTGCTTCGTGATGTCCTTCCGTCTCGCGCGTCGTCCACCACTTCTTCGCTTTGAAAATCTCTCGCAGCCGATTTGCGATGGTTGCGTCGTATTCGTCCCGAGTGATTTCTTCCGACAGCGAACAGGTCAGGCCGACAATGTGATCAAGCGCGATGCCTCGCCTTTGCGCATAGAATTTGGCCAACTCCGCCCCATCAGGCGCCGTCTTGTTGTAGACAATAACAGTCGACGCCGCGAGCGGCTGCTCAGCAGACCACCCGGTCTGCGCCGTAGCCAAGATGAGCGCGATCAGCGAAATCAAAGAGCGCACGAGTTGGGAGTTGAGGGTTGGCGATTGAGTTGGCAAGCTTTTGAAGGTCGCACTTTCAACCGTCATTCCTCAACCCTCAACCTTTTCGAGATGTCCACCGTTCTCAATTTGCTTCGAATCAAGAACCTCGCGCTGGTCGAAGAGCTCGAATGGCAGATTGCGCCGGGGTTTACTGCGATCACGGGCGAAACAGGCGCGGGCAAGTCGATCATCATCGGAGCGCTGCAACTTTTGCTGGGCGAACGAGCCGATAAATCGCTCATCCGCACCGGCGCTGATACTTGCACAGCCGAAGCAGTTTTTACCGGCCCCCACTTGCAAAAATTGAATCCGGAATTGGTCGAGGCTGGAGTCGAACCATGTGGCGACGATCTAATTATTAAGCGCACACTTTCCGCGACAGGTGCAAATCGGCAATTCATTAACGGGTCGCCCACCACATTGTCGATTTTGAAAAATGTCGGCGATGCCTTAATCGACCTGCACGGCCCGCATGATCATCAATCTCTCCTTTCGCCGGAAAAACAGCTCGACCTGCTTAATTCATTCGCTCGGGCGGCAGAGCAGCTTGAGGAATACAAGAAGCATTTTCGCGAACTGCAAATCCTGATCGCCGAGCATGCAGCGCTCAACACCGCAGAAACCGCCCGCGAACAGGAGCTTGATCTTCTGCGCCATCAAATCACCGAAATTAAATCGGCGAACCTGGCCGACGACGAAGAGGAAGAGATTGAGAAGCGATACAAGCTCGGCAGCAGCAGTAAACGCCTAATCGAACTGGCCAGCGCGGCTGCGAACAAACTGTCGGAGGCCGACGATTCAGTTCTTTCGCAACTGGCTGAAACGCAACGGGTGCTGCGAGAGTTGGAAAAAATCGACGCGTCTACTGAACAACTCGCGTCCGAACACGCTGCTGCCGTAGTGCAGCTCTCCGAGATCGCACGATCCCTATCCAATTACGCGGAAAAACTCGATCTCGACCCCGAGCAACTCGCTGCCCTCGAACAACGCGTTTCACTTTTCGAAACATTAAAACGCAAATATGGCGGCTCAATCGCGGAAGTAATCGCGTTTGGCGACCGCGCCGCGGAACGGATGCGGAAAATTGAAGGGCGCGATGAGGAACTGGAACGGCTCAATAAAGAGATTGAGAAGGTGCGCGGTGCGATGAATCGCGCCGGCGAAGCGCTGCGAAAGCTTCGCGCGAAAGCGGCGCCCAAACTCTCCGAAACGATTCGCAAGAATCTGCGCGACCTCGGATTCCGTCAGTCGGAGTTTGAAGCAAAGCTTTCCCCTCTCGACCAGCCGAACGCCAGCGGTTTCGATTCGGTCGAACTTCTTTTCTCCGCAAATCCGGGCGAACCGTTGAAACCATTGCGGGTGATTGCATCCAGCGGGGAGATCTCACGCTTGATGCTCGCGATTAAATCCGCGCTCGCGGCGCACGACTCGATTCCGCTTCTGATCTTCGACGAAATCGACACCAACGTCGGAGGTGAGATCGCGCACTCGGTGGGCGGGAAGATGTTAACGCTGGCCGAAGAACATCAGTTGATTTGCATCACTCACCTTGCGCCAGTTGCCGCGCGAGCGTCGTCGCATTTTGTTGTAACAAAGGATGTTTCACACGGCCGGACGTTTTCGAATCTGCGTGAGGTCAACGGCAAAGCGCGGCAAGAAGAAATTGCGCGAATGCTCGGCGGCAAGAGCGAATCGGCGATGCGGCTCGCCGCGAGTTTGCTAAAGCAGTGACGAGTGTGGAGAAAAACTCCGTCTTCACTTGTCACACGTCACTGCTTTAAGTCTTCACCGGGCCAAGCGGCAGGATCACGCGGCCATAAAGTTCATTCAACACTTGGGCGAGGCCGGTGTAGATCGCGGAGAAACCGCACAAGATTCCTTCCCAACCCGTGAACTGTTTGAAGCCGGGACTTGCGCTGGCGTAGTCGCCGTAAGCGAGCAGAAAAAACAAAATCGTCAGTGAACCGAAGACGATTTGCCCGGCGACGTGCAATCGGAGCGTGCCAATGAACATCACCAACGTAAACAATCCCCACATGAAAAGGTAGGCCGCCATCGCTTTTTCGTTCGAGGCCACGGCCCAGCCAAGTTTCGTCATCACGATCATCGTAACCAGCGACAGCCAGAACAGTCCGTAGGAAATAAAGGCGGTCGTCGCGAAGGTGTTCCCTTTCTTCCATTCCATGATTCCGGCGATGACTTGCGCAATTCCGCCGTAACAAATTCCCATCGCCAGAATCATCGCGTTGAGCTCGAAGAAACCGGCGTTGTGCAAATTGAGGAGCACAGTTGTCAGGCCGAAACCGAGAAGACCAAGCGGAGCCGGGTTACCAGTCGTGTCGCGGGCGTCGTTCATGCCTGGAGTTTGTCGAACCCAAGATTGACAATGCAATCACAAATCGCGTCAGGAGAGCTATACAGAAGTCTTCTGCCTAATCCAACCCGAGACAGAATTCGTTAGGCGGGAAGTCGCTCGGCGAAGGGGCTACAACACTAGCCTCTGAAATCCTTCGTGATCTTCCTGCCCTTCGTGGTTTAAGATTACTGCCGTGCTGAATTATATCTGGCTCGCGCTGGTGTTGCTGGCGGTCGCGATCGGCGGCTGGAATGCTCAGCTTAAAGAGGTGACCAACGGCGCGCTCGATGGTGCGAAAACGGCGGTCACGATCGCGATCGGATTATGGGGAGTCATGGCGCTTTGGCTCGGCGTCATGCGATTGGCCGAACGGGCGGGTCTGGTGCAACGGATCGCCTACGGATTGCGGCCGTTGATGCTGCGGCTGTTTCCGGAAGTTCCGCCCGATCATCCGGCGATGGGGTCGATGTTGATGAATATGGCTGCGAACATGCTCGGACTCGGCAACGCCGCCACGCCGCTCGGTCTGCGCGCGATGCGTGATCTCGAATCGTTGAATCCGCGTCCCACCGTCGCTTCCAACGCGATGTGCACATTTCTCGCGATCAACACAAGCTCAGTGCAATTAATTCCGGCAACGGCGATTGCAATTCTGGCTTCGGCGGGATCGACTCGGCCGACGGTGATCGTCGGCACGGCGTTTTTCGCAACGCTTTGCGCCGCGACGGTCGCGGTCCTATCCGCGAAATTTTTCGAGCGATTGTCCTTTTTCAGACCGAGACGCGAAGCCGCGGAGAAAAGAGACGACGCCCCCGCTGATCGCGCCCAATCATCATCCGATAAATTCGCCTTCGATGATGAATCGCTTGGACAACCACCGCTCTCCCGCCCCGCGCCCTGGGGAATGGTCGCGCTGGTCTTGCTTGTCGTTTTCTTTTTGATGCTATTCCTGCGAATGGTAATGCCGGAAGTTTTTCGGCTTCCGCTGCCGAACGACCCAACGTTGCAAAATCCCTTAGCGCGCATGGTCAACGCGTTGTCGATCCTGGCGATCCCTTTTCTGCTCAGTTTCTTCCCGGTTTACGCCGCCGCGCGCGGAATCAAGGTTTACGACGAGTTCGTCGAAGGCGCGAAAGAATCGTTCAACGTGATTCTTCGGATCATTCCGTTCCTAGTGACGATGTTGGTCGCAATCGGAATGTTCAAGGGCGCGGGCGGGATCGATCTGCTGACAAAAGTGCTAAGCCCGGTGCTGACGCCGCTGCATTTTCCAACCGATCTGATGCCGATGGCGTTGATGCGGCCGCTAAGTGGAAGCGCGACCCTCGCGCTTCTGACCGATATCGTGCATCGACTTGGCCCTGACAATATTGTCAGCCTGACTGCGGCGACGATTTATGGCAGCACGGAAACCACATTTTACGTGGCAGCGGTTTATTTCGGGTCAGTCGGGATCAAACAGACCCGACACGCCATTCCGGCGGGTCTACTGGCCGATCTGACGGGCGTAATTGCCTCGGTAATTATTTGTCGAGCCGTATTGTAAGTCATTCCCTAGCAATGACTTAATCGATTAGCGTTTGATCGATCTTCAGTGGGTCGGTATCCTTTTTCCTCGCTTTCGAGGGAGCGAATTCCTTATCGTTCACATTTTTGCAGATGATCCAGCGTGACTATCTAATTATTGGGACCGGTGTCGGCGGAGCAAGCGCGTGCGAAGGTGTCCGCAAACACGACAAGCGCGGCTCGATTACCATCGTCGGAGCGGAGATAATGCCGACCTATCATCGGTGGCTGCTGTCGAAAGATTTTCTGCGCGAGAGGACACCGCCGATAAAGAAGCTCGGCTATTTCGACCAGCGTTGGTTCGATTCTCACAAAGTCGAGGCCCGTTTCGCGACCATCGTGAAGCAGTTCAACATCGAGCGACGATTGGCCGTGCTCGGGAATGGCGAGAGCATCGAGTTCAACAAGGCGTGCCTGGCTATGGGCAGCAGGCCGGTGCGTCCGCCGGTCGCGGGAGTCAACCTCGGGAACGTCATCTATTTAAGAAGTGTGCGCGATGCCCTGGCCTTGCGCGAAATGGCCGACGTGGAAAAGACGGTGACGGTGATAGGGGGCGGATTACTCGCCTGCGAGACAGCGGCGAGCCTGCGGATGATGAAGTTGAAAGTTACCATGATGCACCGCAATTCGTACCTGCTGAATCGCTATCTGGATTCGCAAACCGGGCCGTGGTTGACCGAATACTTTGCCAAA
Organism: Chthoniobacterales bacterium; assembly: GCA_035473775.1. GTDB lineage: Bacteria > Verrucomicrobiota > Verrucomicrobiia > Chthoniobacterales > UBA10450 > AV40. The sequence goes on along the minus strand of DATINV010000192.1, from coordinate 10,205 downwards.
CACGGTGTGACGATGTTGGTCGGCGAAAGCCTGAACGGGTTCGAAGGCAAAACGGTTTTGCGAAATATCCAGACCAAAAGTGGAAATCGCGTCCCCGCCGGGCTGGCAGTCGTCTGTTGCGGTGCCGAGCCGAACCTGGACCTGGTGCGCAACACCCCTCTCTCCGGCCCGCACGGTTCACCGGTAACCGAATACCTGGAGACGGAAGAAAAAGGAATTTTCGCGGTTGGCGACCTGGCGTTTTATCCAGACCGAATCATGGGCGGCGTCCGACGGCAGACGCATTGGGAAAACGCACGAGGGCAAGGTTTGGTCGCGGGCGCAAACATGACCGGCAAAAAACGGATTCGTTACGAACAGGTGCCGTATTTCTGGACCGAAGCATTTGATATTCGACTGCATTTCATCGGCGATTTCAGCATGCAGCCAACCCGGGTAGATCTGCGCGGCACCTACGCGAAGCGAAAATTCATCGCCCATTACTTTCAGGGCGACAAACTGCGCGCCATTTTGCTTTGTAATCAAAACGAGCGTGAGGTGGAGTCCGCCAAGAAAGAGCTGCGGCACGCTCTCGGAAAATAAGGGCCGGAGTTAGCCGGTGGGTAGCCTCCTATACCGGGGCACGAACCGTGCTGGTAGAGGTCGCGTCGACTCATGTTTACCCTGGCTGCATTTGCCATTGCCTTATGTTCAATCCTTTTTTGCGTTTGGTGGGCTTGTCTGAAAGAGTCTGACTAGAATAGAAGCCTATGCTCGACCAGGAAGACTTGAAGTGGATCGCAGCCACCTCCACGGAATTAAACACGATTCTGCAACAGGTGTCGCGTTACGCTGATCTCGCTCGCAGGCATCGTGGCGAACACAATTACATCGACCTGCTTGGCGAGCGCGTTGAACTCGCTTCCAAGACTTCCCAGTCTCTTTTCGATCGGGTAACGTCGCAAATTCTGGAGGGCGCCGCAAAAAAATCAGCCGCAGCGCGGAAAAGCGAAGCAGGTTTCACGGTGGTGCCGCCGCCGACACTGGAACCGAAGGCGGCTCGCGATCCGCGGGTTGAGAAAGCGCCGGCAACTGCGAACGGCCATGGCGTGCCGGCTGGAACGCGTGTCAAAAATCCAAACGGCGCGCGCGAGTACATTCTCCTGGTCGAAGATGAACCCGATGTAGCTGACGTCGCGTCAGAAATGTTGGCCGAAGAAGGATATCGGGTTGTATTAGCGCACGACGGTTTCGAAGCGCTAAAGATTTACGAGCAGATGGGCAAGCAAGTTGGGCTAGTCATTCTCGATTATTTCCTGCCGGTCATCGATGGCGATGCCGTTTTTGAAGAACTGCGCTCGCTTAATCCAAAAGTGAATGTCGTCCTAAGTAGCGGTTTCGCCGAGCAGTCAAAAATTGCTTCGATGCTCGCACAAGGTCTTCGGGGCTTTATTCCAAAGCCCTACGGTCGCGACAAACTGCTGGAGCAGGTTCGCTTCACCTTGGACGCGGCGCGCCAGGGGCAGCGCTAAGCGCTAACAGCCTTAACTGGCTGGCCGCGAATGGGCGGCCCATGGCATCAATTTAGCTTATCCATGGTCGACGCCCATGGCTCGGATTGACGCCTTCTTCAAACTGATGACGGAGCAAAAGGCCTCCGACCTTCATCTGTCGACCAACAATGCTCCGATGCTTCGGATCAATGGTGAAATGGTTCGAGTGGATTTCCCGCCACTCAAAAACGACGACCTAAAAACAATGGTTTACGAGATCGCCCCCGAGGGCAAGATCAAGCTGTTCGAGGAAAGCCTGGACGTCGACTTCGGCTACGAAATCCCGAATGTGATGCGTTACCGCGTCAATTTCTTTCAGCAAAAATACGGAATCTCTGCGGTATTTCGATCCATTCCCTCGCAAGTAGTCACGCTTGACGAACTTGGTTTGCCACCGGTCCTGAAAAAATTCCCGATGCTGAAGAAAGGACTCATTCTCGTCACTGGCCCGACTGGATCCGGTAAATCAACCACTCTGGCGGCGATGATTGATCACGCCAATCTGCACCGACACGACCACATTATTACGGTTGAAGATCCGATCGAGTTCGTGCATCGCAGTCAAAACTGTCTGATTCAACATCGCGAGGTTGGCATTCACACCCGTTCCTTCGCCAACGCACTTCGCGGCGCACTCCGTGAAGATCCGGATCTTATCCTCGTGGGTGAAATGCGCGACTTGGAAACGATCGAGTTGGCCCTGACAGCAGCGGCGACCGGCCACCTTGTATTCGGTACTTTGCATACTTCGAATGCGGCGAAATCGATCGATCGCGTGATCGATGTTTTCCCAACCACTCAACAAAACCAGATCCGAACCACAATGGCCGAATCGTTGAAAGGCGTCATTGCGCAAAATCTTTTCAAACGGATCGACAAACCGGGCCGGGTTGCTGCGCTCGAAATTCTGGTCGTCGACACCGCGATTGCGAACCTCATTCGGGAAGGAAAGACGCACCAGATTCCGGGCATGATTCAAGTGGGCAAGAAAAAGGGGAATCAACCGCTTGATGACGCGATCATGGAGCATCTCCGACACGCGCGAATTTCGCCCGAAGAAGCCTACGACAAGTGCACCGATAAAAAGAAATTCCGCCAATTTTTGAAGGAACCGCCGCTCGACGGCACTGAAGAGTAACAACTGTCATGCGAAGTCCAGACCTCGACAGAATTTTGTCGGCGATGCTCAAGACCTACAACGGTATCTCCGACTTGAACTTTTCTGTTGGTCATCCGCTACAAGTCGAAGACTTTGGCGAATTGAAGCCGGTGTTTGTCGATCCTCCGATTGAAGCGCTGACTTCTCATCAAACTGAGCAGATCGCACTTAGTCTCATGCAAGGCAATCGCCGCCTGATTTACGACTATCTCACTGGCGGTTCATGCGATTGCAGCTACTCGCTGGGCGACGAAGCCCGGTTCCGCGTAAACATTTTCCGGCAGCAGGGGCATTTTTCAATCGTGCTTCGCAAACTGCAAAGCGAGGTCCCGACGGTTAAGCAATTGGGGCTGCCGGAAATTTTTTACGAAATCGCGAAGGAAAAAACCGGTCTCGTTCTGGTCACCGGCGCAACCGGAAGCGGCAAAACGACCACGCTTGCTGCCATTCTGAACGAGATTAATGAAACGCAAGCGGTCCACGTCGTGACCCTGGAAGATCCGATCGAGTACGTTCATCCGAAGCACAAGGCCACCTTCAATCAGCGCGAGCTCGGACACGACTTTAACAATTACCCGACTGGATTGCGGGCCGCCCTGCGTCAGGCCCCCAAAGTCATTCTGGTCGGCGAAATGCGAGACCGCGCCACCGTGGAAATAGCATTGATGGCCGCGGAAACGGGTCACCTGGTCCTCAGCACGATTCACACGGTCGACGCCGGCCAATCAATCAACCGTATTCTCGGTTTGTTTTCGCTCGGCGAAGAACAGCAACTGCGAATCCGTCTAGCCGACACGCTGCGTTATGTCGTCAGTCAACGTCTCGCCCCGAAAGTCGGCGGCGGACGCCACCTTCTTACTGAAATCATGGGACACAATTTGCGGACGCGCGAAACCGTTGCCCTCGGCGAAGGGGAACACCGGAGCTTCTATGAAATCATTGAAGCGAGCTCGCCGTTCGGCTGGATGACATTCGATCAATCAATTCTGCATGCCTACGAAACCGATCAGATTACCGAAGAGACCGCGAGACTGTTCGCTTCTCGCAAGGGCCGAATCACTCGCGGCATCGATTTAATTCAAAAAGCGCGCGGCATCGATTCGGATCTCGAGTCTGGCTTGCGTTTGGATCTCCCAGAAAACGCATTTCACTAAGGTTTATGTTTTCAGACCAGGAACATTCCGACTCAGCATTCTTCGACTTGGGCGACAACACCGCCCTGGTTTGCATCGATCATCAACAGTATCAAAAAGTCGTGGTACCGCAGCTGATCGACATGACCTACAAAGTTCATCTCGGTTTGTTTGAAGAGGACGTCCTGCTCAAACTAAAGACCTACAGCTACGACGTGGTCGTGGTTTACGAGAATTTTAAAGGCTCAACGCTTCAAACAAATCCGATCCTGACAGAGTTGGCTCGCCGGCCCGATGCCCAGCGCCGTCAGCATTTTGTCGTTTTGCTCAGCCAACGCCTGCCGACGAACGACGCGATGAGCGCGTTCGTGAACAGTGTCGATCAAATCGTCAACATCACTGACTTGGCGAATTTCAAACCGGTTCTTCGTCGAGGCGTGTCTCAGCATCGCGAGCTTTACAACGCGTTCAACGAAATGGTCAAGAGCGTGCAGGCGCTCTAACCTTTGCTGCCCGGCGAGTAGGCCGGCGGCGAATAAACATTGAACGTGATCGCGGATTGCGAACCGTGATTGGTAAATCGATGCCTGGTTCCGGCTGGAATTAGAATAATGTCGCCCTTCTGGAGTCGCGGGCGCTCCTCGCCAACCTCCCCGTTCAGCTCGCCTTCCAGCATTAACAGAACTTGATCGCTTTTGTCGTGCGCCTCGGCGGTCGGGCCGGATTCGTCTCCGGGCTTGAGCGTCATTATTGCGGTCTGAGTGCGCTCACTTGTTTGCAAAACCTCGAACCATTCCGTTGCCTCACTGATATTGCTCACATCCATGCCCCCTGTTCGCACCACCGGGCGACCCCGGTCGCCACGGAAGTGTGCCGTCCTACGTGCCGCTGTCGCGCGCGTACCAGTCAATCCTTCGGGTCACGTACATCACAACGCCCAAAAGGATAAAGAGCGCGATCGCACCCATGAGTAGCGCATAATCCTGTTGCCGCAGTGTGATGTAGAGAAACGTGTAGATACCCGCCAAACCGGCGCCAATAATCAGTGTTCTGACTCCCCCACCTAGGAACGACCGGCAATACCACGTAATTAGGACCATCGATCCCGCAGCGGCGATTAGATAGGCCAAACCAAATCCGATGAACTCGGAGATCGAAAGTAGTAGGAGGTAAAATAAACAAAGCGCGGCACCGACCATGAGATATTGCAGCGGATGTATTTTCTGCAGCGCGGTGACCTCAAACAGGAAAAACGTTGTGAACACGAGGACCAAAAACAGGACGCCGTATTTGATCGAGCGCTCAACGTAGCGATAAGAATCGAGGACCGATAAAAACTGCGCGCCGAAGACAGATTGCGACACCGCTTGAGTGGTGAAACGATCATTTCCCGTCTGACTCGTCCAAGATTGAGGATAACTGCGACCGTAGTAGGAAACTTTCCATTTCGCATCAAAACCATTGTCGCGAACCGAGCGTTCGGTCGGCAGAAACGCGCCGCGAAACGCCGGGTCCGGCCAATTCGATTTCAGGGTCGCTTCGTTCTGAACTCCGAACGGCGCGAAATAAATCCCTTCGCTCCCGTTGAAATCGATTGGAATTGAAAATTCCACCGGCGCGCTGATCGGTTTTTCGTCGGCTAGGGTTGCGGTGGCACCCGTGGTATAGCCCGGGACTTGTGAACCCGGAAGCAGCGGACGTTTTACCCCACCCCAATCCAGCACTAGCCCTTCGCGCGTTCCGCGCAGATCATTAATTGCAATCGAGATCATCGCATCTTTCCATTGCACGTCTTTCAGGTCGATCTTGAATGCCCCGAAATCGGGCACAGCAAATTTTCCGGAAAGTTTTACCTGCGCGCGAAACACTGCGGCGTCGTATATCCCGCGGTGCAACATTTGCGTTTCCGCGTCCCCATTTATGTTCAGCAATTCGGGAAGAAAATAGGCCCACGCCGTCGCGATTTCTTCGACTTCGTGTTTCTCAACCTTTCCGTCTTTGCCGGTCACTTCTTTCACCGTTTTGAATCGATACTGGTAAGGAATGATCAGCACCGGCCCGATAACGCATTGCTCCCTCCCCCACGACGATGTGATGTCGGCGACAGCTTCGTTTCGCCGGTTCAGTCGATCGGACAAGACACCCTTGATCATCCCGAGCGGAATCAGGAGCAGCAAAATCAGAATCCCGACGCCTATCAGTTTAATAATCGTCCGGTAGCGTTTCCCGAAGGATGGCTGCGACTTCGGCAACGGCGGCGGCGCTACTGGCGATGTATCAGGCATAAGGTGAAGGGTTTAGTTAGGATACGGAGTCGGGGCCAAAATCTTTCACCTGACGAGAAAATTCTTATCCCAGGTCGATTTTGCTGAATCCGAGGAGCCCGGCTGCCGCATCTCAATACAAACAAGCCGAGGTTTTCCATGATCCAGGATTTCAAGTTCGCCTTCCGTCAGCTTCTCAAATCCCCAGCATTCACAGGCGTGGCCGTAATGACGCTCGCCCTGGCCATCGGGGTCAACTCAGCGATTTTCGCGATGGTCAAAGCCACCGTGCTTCATCCGGTGGTGCCGCTTCGGCCAAACGAGGTCGTGAATGTTTTCACAGCGCGCCAAAACGCGGGCCACGATTACCGCCAATTTTCCTACAACGAGTACCGCGAACTACGGGAAAATGGCGGCGACGTTTTCTCCGATGTGGCCGCGCTCGAATTCGCAGTCGCAGGGATCGGAAGAGATCACGAGATGCGGCGCAGTTTCGCGTTTCTGACCTCGGAAAATTATTTCTCGATGATGGGGACGCAGCCGTTTCGCGGCCGGTTTTACACCGCCGAGGAATGCAAACCGGATGCGAACATCGCTGTGGTCGTTGTCAGTTACGGGTATTGGAGGCGAACGGGCGCTCGCAGCGATTTCATTGGCAGCACCCTTCAAATTAATGGCGCGCCTTATACCGTTATCGGGATTACCCAGGATGGATTTGGCGCGAATGCACTAATCGCACCGGACATTTGGGTGCCGCTCGGTATCCGCTCTCAACTTGGTTCCGCATTCGGCGATACCGAAGCGATGCACGACCTGCTGAATCCGAAGAATTACGCCTTCAATCTCACGGCCCGGATGCGTTCGGGTCTGACGATCGACACCGCGAAGTCGCGCCTTCCGGTCTTGGCGCAAAGACTCACCGCCATCCAACCGCAAGACGCGGAAGGCTCGCGAGAACTGCAGATCCAAACGCCGTCGCGTTTCAGTATGAGCACTCAGCCGGAGGACGATGGCCCACTCGCGCTTACCGCTACATTAATGATGTTCATGGCTGGTGCAGTCCTGCTTATCGCCTGTTTGAACCTGGCCAACATGTTGCTCGCGCGCGGAACGTCGCGCTCGAAAGAAATTGCGGTGCGGCTTGCGGTGGGCGCGTCGCGGTGGCGCATCGTCCGTCAACTGCTTTGCGAAGGATTCTTGCTGGCGCTTTGCGGCGGAGCGCTCGGCCTCGTCCTTGCCACCTGGTGCAACGATCTCTTGCTCGGCCAGCTTCAAAGTTTACTCGCCTCCACTAATTTCTCGATTGTAATGAAGCTGCGACCTGATTTCGCCATCCTTTCGGTAACGTTCTTGTTCTGTCTGATGGCGACCATGCTGTTTAGTCTTGGTCCTTCGCTTAAGGCCACCAAGGCCGATCTCGTCAACGACCTGAAACAACAAGTCGGCGAACCCGCGCGAATCGGGCGGTTCAGCCGGTTCTTTGCTCCGCGACACATCTCGGTTATGGCGCAAATTTCGCTGTCGCTAATGCTGTTGTTCGCAGCCGGATTATTCTTCCGCGGTGCGCTCAAAGCCGCCGGACTTTATCCGGGCTTCAATCCCGCCGGTGACTTGATCGCGGAATTTGACTTTAGTCTGGTGAAAAAAGAGCCGGCCGAATGTCGTCGCATAATTTTCGCCATGACGGAACGCATCCGACAATTGCCGGGAGTTGTTGCATCCGGGACGGGCACGATGCTGCCCTACGCCGATTTCACCAATTCGCGCCGAGTCATTCGCATGAAAGACGCGATGCCGACAGACCCGAAAGCGACCGATCCCAGTGCTAACGCCCTCTACACTGCGATCACGACCAATTACTTCGACGCGCTCGGTGTCAAACTTTTGCGCGGGCGCGAATTCACCCAGGCGGAATGCGAACAAAAAGACGGACGCCGTGTCGCTGTCATTGACGAAGAGCTCGCGAAGAAGCTTTTCCCGAACGAAGACGCGATCGGTCAGCACATTCGCTATACTCAAACGCCGAAAAGCGGCGCGCCTAACGACATCGAAATCATCGGGGTCGTCAGCAAACACCTCCACGCTATCCAAAGCGATTCGCTCGTTGCGCGGCTATTTGTGCCATTGGCCCAAGGCTATGACGGGCAGACCTACTTGCATGTCCGCCTCAACACCCAGGATCGAAATTCCGTTATTGCGATGATCCCGACATTGCGCCAGGCACTCCACGAAATCGATCCCGACCTCCCGTTGTTGCAGATGACGCCGTTTGTCGACCTGATGGAGAAATCGCCAAATCTTTTCATTGTGAAACTTGGCGCGATGTTGTTCGGCGCGTTTGGGTGCATCGCGCTGTTGCTCGCGGTGGTTGGCGTTTACGGCGTCAAAGCTTACGCCGTCGCATGTCGCACTCGTGAAATCGGAATTCGAATGGCGCTCGGCGCGCATCGCAAGGATGTCTTTGCCTTAATCATGCGTCAGGGAGCATTGCAAACCGCCCTCGCGGTATCCGTTGGTTTACTCCTCTCGCTCGCCGCCGGACGCGTCCTCTCCCAAATTCTCTATGGGGTGAGTCCGAGCGATCCGTTCGCATTGATCACCTCCAGTTTGATGCTCGCAGCCGCCGCATTACTGGCCTGCTTTCTCCCCGCCCGCCGCGCGACCCACGTGAATCCGATCACCGCTTTGCGCACCGAATAACCTCTTCTGCCTTTTTAATTTTTAATTCTCACTTTTCGTTTTGAAGGGGTGGGGCCCGAATCGAAGAGGCGACGCGATTCAGACTGTTTTTCATTGGTTATTGCAGGTCGGTTGGTTTTGAATCCCTTTCCTGTCGTAGCCGCATCCCAGCGTTGTTAAACTTCGTCCTATTATGCTAACCGACCTTCGTTTCGCCCTCCGCCAGCTCGTGAAGTCCCCCGGGTTCAGTTTGTTAGCCGTTGTCACCCTCGCGCTCGGAATCGGACTGAACACCGCGATCTTTTCGCTGATCAACGATCTCTTCCTGAAAGGCCTGCCGTTCCAGGAACCGGAGCGGATCGTGCATATTCTGACCAGAGGAAAAGACCGGGCGGATGAGTTCCAGATGTCGGCGCCGCGGTTCACGCTTTATCGTGACGGGCAGACGATTTTCTCCGGGTTTGCCGCGGAGAATCAACAGGCGGCGACGGTGACAGGTCTGGGCGATCCGTTGTCGGTGCCGATTTTCAAAGCGACCGCAAACTGGTTCGACGTGCTCGGAGTGCGGCCCATCAGGGGGCGAACGTTTCTCCCGCGGGAAGAAGAAGGCGCGGATGTGGCGATCATCACGGACCGCTTTTGGAAAGCGCGGTTTGCCGGCAGTCAGGACATCATCGGGAAAACCATCGTGATCGATGGCGTGGCGCACACGATCGTGGGCGTGATCCCAAACATGCCGGTATCCTGGACGGGGACACCGAGGGCCGATATCTGGACGACGAAGCCGATGGTTATCCCGGGTTTCTCACATGAGCGGATGATGCGCGGCTCGACCTTCCTGCGCGTGATCGGTCGCCTGAAGGCGGGCGTCACACTTGACCAGGCGAAGGCGGCGCTGGGCACGCTCGAGGACAGTTACCGCGCCCAATTTCCGGAGAAGAGCGACGCGCAATTCCGCAACATCGTCAAGACGCTGCCAGAAGATGTGACGGAGAATTTGCGGCCCGGGTTCGCGACTTTGCTCACAGCAGTCGGGTTCGTTTTGCTCATCGCGTGCAGCAACGTGGCGAATCTACTCCTGGTGCGCTTCAGCGGACGCCGCCGCGAGATTTCGCTCCGATTGGCGTTGGGCGCAACCCGCGGCAGCGTGCTGCGACTTTTTGTTTTCGAAAGCGTGCTCATCAGTCTGCTGGCGGGAATTTTCGGCGCGGTCCTGGCGTGGTGGTTGGTTCCGCTCGTCCCGAAACTGGCGGCGAACTTTCTCCCCATCGAACAGGGAAGCACGAGCGCGCTCTCGGTGCCGGTGCTGTTGTTCACGATCGGGCTTTCGCTCGTGACGGGATTCGCGATGGGTCTTTATCCGGCACTGCAAAGCTCGCGCGCGGATATCGTCGAAGCGCTCAAGGAAGGCGGCCGCGGCACCCAGGGCAGTGTGCGC
>DATINV010000191.1:0-5573 GCA_035473775.1 Chthoniobacterales bacterium | reverse complement strand
TTCGAGAGCGGACGGTTTGCCGGTTTGTCGGTGTTGGTCGGCATCGTTGCTTTGGTTGGGCTTGCGCTTTGTGGAGTAGGCGCGGCAATTGACCCGCACCAGTTCAGTTATTCCTGGCTATTCGCGTTTGCCTTCTTCTTCACCTTATGCGCAGGCTGCTTTTTCTGGACGATCGTGCATTACGCGACGGACGCCGGCTGGACCGTAGTTGTTCGCCGGCAACTCGAAAATATCTCGGTGCTCGTCGGGATTGTCGCGCTGTTCTTCATCCCAATCTTCCTGCTCCGTCATCATCTCTACGATTGGATGAACATTGCCCCAGGAAAAGAAGAAAACTTGGACTCCAAGCGTCTCTACTTAAATCTGACTTTCTTCGTCGTGCGGGCGGTATTTTTCCTCGGCTTCTTCATTGTTGCGTCTCACCTGTTGAAGAGATTTTCAGTTCGGCAGGACAAAGACGGCAATCCCAAGTTCACCATTTGGCTGCGCCGAGTTTCGTTCGTCAGTCTGCCGCTGTTCGCGCTCTGTCTCACTTTCGGCGCCTATGATTGGCTGCTCGGTATTCAGTATCGCTGGTTTTCCACCATGTTTGGCGTTTACATTTTTGCCGGTGCAGCCGGCAGCTCGATGGCGTTGCTGGTTCTGGTGATCACGGCTCTGCGCAACGCCGGCTACCTGAACAACGTCGTCAACGTCCAGCATTATCACATCATGGGGAAATGGATGTTGGCCTTCTGTATTTTCTGGGCCTACATCGGTTTCGGCCAATACATGCTCATCTGGTACGCAAACATGCCGGAAGAGACAAACTTCTTTCTGGTCCGTAATACCGAATCCTGGTGGTACCTGAGCATGCTGCTGGTATTCGGTCGCTTCGTTGGGCCGTTCGTAATTTTGCTTTTGCAATCGATCAAGAAACATCCCCATCAACTTTGCTACGTCGCGGGCTGGACCTTGTTCATGCAACTGCTGGACATGTACTTGGTTGTGTTGCCCGCCCTTCACGGCACCGGAATTCACGTGAGTTTATGGGATTTTGTCGCGCTCATCGCAATGGCGTCCACGCTCGCTTTCGTTTTTCTCCGCATTGTCGGAAAAACCTCGCTCTTTCCGGTGCGAGATCCGCGGCTCATCGAATCTTTGAAATTGGTGAACTAAAATGCCTGATACCGAACAAATCCGCCAACAAGTGCAGTCGCCCGCGCCATTTTCGACGTGGTTCGGCATTGTGCTGCTGATGGTGGTGTTCTGGGTCATCGCGGTCGCGATTATCGGTCCGGCTCCGCGCGGCGATACTTACGAACAGCAACGCGCGCAGAATCGCGAAAAGAAATTGAAAGATTTGCGCGATGAAGATGCCAAGGCTCTGACCGGCTACGCCTGGATCGACAAGAATAAGGGAAGCGTGCGAATACCGATTGAACGCGCGATGGAATTGGCTGTTACCGAACTCGCGAATAAGAAACCGACGGCGGCAGGACCAATTGCGGCGCCGTCGCCGGAAGCCTCAGCCGCGCCGTCTGCATCACCGGCTCCATCAGCGTCTTCACATGTCACCGGAACTCCGAAGCCAACAACGGTAGAAGGCCCCGGGTCGGAATCGCGTGGTCAGCCCGCGGCCGAGCTCAATCCGCCACCGGTGCAACCGGGAACCCAACCCGGCGCTCCTTCTCCGGCCGCCTCACCTTCATCCAAACGATGACCGACGCCGATCTTGCCTAACGAATGACTCCAGCCATCGACATTCCATTGAAACAACCAGCCGTTTCGGCGACGGCGGGCGATGCCGAGCAACTCGAGCGCGCGATCATAGACGCGTCGACGCGTGTTCCGGTACTGATGTTTTACGCATCGGCGATGGCTTGGCTGTTGATCGGAACGCTGCTCGCCGGATTTGCTGCGTTCAAATTGCACGCGCCTAATTTTCTATCGGATATCAGCTTTCTGACCTGGGGCAGGCTGCGCCCGATTCAGATGGATATAATGATTTACGGCTGGGCATCGATGGCTGGAATGGGAACGGCAGTCTGGCTGATGGCGCGATTGTGCCGAACGACATTGCGACACCCGCTCCTCCTCGTTACCGGTGCCTGGTTTTGGAATATCGGTATTCTCGTTGGGATCACCGCCATCTTGATGGGCTATAGCACCGGCTATCAGTGGTTGGAATTTCCGCCTTACGCGGCAGTGATTCTTTTCATCGCGTACGCGTTGATTATTTCGTGGGCGATCTTGATGTTCCGTTTCCGCCGCGGCGAGCAGATCTACATCACCCAATGGTATCTGTTAGGAGCATTCCTTTGGTTTCCGTGGCTCTACGCTGCCGCTAACGCAATGCTTTTCGTCGCGCCGGTCCAGGGCGTGATGCAGGCGGCCGTCAGCTGGTGGTTCGGGAATAATCTCTTGTTTCTCTGGCTGGGCGCCATCGCACTTGGGACCGCCTATTATATGATTCCAAAGGTAATCGGCCGGCCGGTTTACAGTTATCATCTGGCTACGATCGGTTTTTGGACCTACGCGCTTTTTTCGAGTTGGACCGGGATGCAGCGTTTGGTCGACGGACCGTTTCCAGCCTGGATGATCACGGCGAGCATCGCGGCCACAATTCTGACGATCATTCCGGTGGCGACAGTCGGCCTGAACCATCACCGGACCATGCAGGGTTATTTTCCAGTCATGCGATATAGCCCGACCCTGCGATTTACCGTCTTTGGAGCGATGGCCTACACGGTCTTTAGCATCGTGGGAATTTTCATGTCACTCCGTTCGACCGCGCGCTATCTGCGCTTTACGGAAGCGAATGCGGCTTATTCGCAGCTCGGCCTCTACGCGTTCTTTACCATGATTATGTTCGGCTCAATGTATTACATCGTGCCGAGATTAGTGGGCCGCGAATGGCGCTACGCGACGCTGATTAAACTTCACTTCTGGGCATCGGCCTATGGCATTGGACTGTTAACACTCTTGTTGCTGGTGGGCGGCCTTGTTCAAGGAAAAAGCCAGGACGATCCGACACTTCCATTCGTTGAAAGCATCCAAAGTGTGTTGCCGTACCTTCGCGGCTTATTTCTGGCGTTGCTGTTGCTCACGGCATCGCATTTCATTTTCGCGTTTCACTTCGGCCTGATGTTGTTCGGCCTTGGCCGCACTTCAACAGTCCCGACATTCCTGAATCCGGTCGAAGCGGAAGGATCGGAGCCGCACTTATGAAGGGATTAGTACCGCTTTTTCTCGGATTGTTCGGCACGTTCACGTTTTCGTGGGTCGGTCTGACGGTGATTCCGAATATGCAAATCGGCGCTCTCAGTCCTCAGGTTAGCCCGGACGACGAGAATGACATTTACCCGATGCCGCAATCCGGAATGGTTCAAGAAGGTCGCCGGGTTTATGCCGCCAACGGCTGCATGTATTGTCACAGCCGGCAACTCCGTCCCGATTACGCATCGGCGGATCTCGATCGGGAACGCGATGCGGGCCCGTCGCCTCGTCCGAAATGGGGTGGACGCCGGAGCGCCCCGCGCGATTACGTTTTTGATCGGCCAGTGCTTCTTGGCGAAGAACGAATGGGCCCCGATTTGGCGGACTTGGCTAAAGCGGCGCCAGGAACCGAAGAAAGCCCCGCGGCGCCAGCGGCCAATGCGCCTGCGGCATCGCCCGCCTCCGCTGCACAGTCACCGTCGCCCGCGGCCAATGCAGTTCCATCGAAAGCGGGAGCCGGTAAATCACCCGCAGCACCCGCGCAGTCGCCGCCGGCTGCAGCGAATGCAGCTTCTTCCAAACCTGGAGCCGGCGCCTCACCTGCGCCAGCAACGTCGCCCGCACCGGCCACCGCGGCTGCTGCGACTCCCTCGCCAACTCCAAATTCGAATGGGATTCCGCCCGCTTATTCTGAAGCTTGGCATCATCGACATCTTTATTCGCCCCAAAGCATGAGTCCTGAGACCCGAGATTCAATAATGCCGGCCTATCGATTCCTTTACGAGCAGCGTCGCATGGGCGGCGAACGGTCTGCCGACGCGTTGCAGTTGACTGGAAACGACGCACCGCCCGCCGGTTGGGAAGTTGTTCCAACTTACGAAGCGAAATGTCTGGTGGCATATTTGATGGCGCAGGACCAATCACACTCGTTGAAAGAAGTTAAGAATGTCCCCGGCGCAGCGCCGGCAGCTGGTTCTCCGGCGGCGCAACCAGGCGCACCGGCAGCATCACCAGCGGCCTCGCAATCCGCCGCACCGAAAAAATGAACGGAAAACCTTCAGATCCATCTTCGCTCACTCGCCAGGGAATGGATTATGGCGAGACCGCAGATGTCCAGGAAGTGCATGCCGCGATTCAGCGCGAGAAACGCGAGCCGCGGGTTGGACTGGAGCCGCTTTCGATTTGGCTGATCGTGGTTTACGGGCTCGCGATTTTTACCGGCGGCGCTTATCTCGGTCGTTACTCTGGAAATTTTTCGGGCGACGGCCTAGATCCGATGATGGGTCCACCGCCGGCGAAAAAAGGCGGTGGTCAATCGAACGAAGTAGCGACTGTCGAATTAAGCCCGCACGATCGCGGGAAAAAGATTTTTGCGGCAAATTGTCAGACCTGTCACCAAGCCAACGGCGAAGGCGTACCGGGTCAATATCCGCCGCTAGCCGGATCAGAGTTTACGAACGGTGGATCTCGCCGCATGGCGATGATTGTGATGAAAGGATTACAAGGGCCGGTCAAAGTGAAAGGCCAAACGTTTGGCAGCGCAGTCATGCAGCCATGGGACAAAACGTTGACCGACCAAAAAATCGCGGACGTCATGACCTACGAGAGAGGCGAGTGGGGAAACAAGGCGAGTCCGGTGACGGCCGAACAAATTGCCGCGTTACGCAAGGAGCTTGCAAGTCATGCCGAATCGTATAACGAGCACGATATTCTGGCTGCGCCTGATGAAGACCTGGCCGGAGGTGGTGCGCCTGCCGGGAATGCGCCGCCAAAACCTGGCGAAGCTGCCAAGCCTGCGCCGCCAAAATAATTTACGCGATCGCGTCCGCGATCAGTTCGGCCATGTGCTTTGGCCAACGCTCGCTCAAATCGACGATCTGGTGCCGGCAACTGGTGCCCGACGCAATCACGATGTCCGATTGTTGATTGTCGATCTTACGCAGGAGATCGGCGGCCACTTGTTTAGAGAGATCGTATTTTTCCTCGAGTGCGCCGAACGCGCCTGCCATCCCGCAGCAACCGGTGTCGAGTAACGTCGCGCGGTGCCCCGGCAATCGCTCAACCAGACCTGCCATGAACGCCGGATTAATCAGTGATTTGGCATGGCAATGGGCATGAATCACCACGTTTGCCTCGCGCTCTTTGAATCGAAGCGCGTCTGGATTTCGCGCCAGCGATTCGTCGACAAACGTTTCAAAAAGAAAACAGCGTTCCGCGATTTTCTCAGCATTTGCGATCTTCAATTCGCGGTAGTCGTCAACAAACATCGACCAGCAGGAAGGCTCCAGGAAGACAATCAGAGGTTGAGTCGTTGAGTTGTTGAGGAGTTGAGATGAAAGAAGATCGACATTGTGTTGGGCGACTTCTGATGCGGC
>DATINV010000190.1:0-29378 GCA_035473775.1 Chthoniobacterales bacterium | reverse complement strand
AAAATGATGATTGGTGTGTTGTGACGCTCGATGAATGGAAAATGGGGCGGATGTCTCCGCTCGGGCTTGTTCCTGTTCTGGGGATTGTTCAGATTAGCCGGACAGGATGGAGCTTGTCCCGTGAATTCTCTCGGACGCGACGGAGCGCGTCCCTCCAAATTAGGAATGCGACGAAGCGCGTTCCAATGATTCGTCCGCGGTCTCTTGAATTAATTCCCAGGCCAACCGCAGATGTTCCTCGGTCGTGAGAACGTTGCCCAACCCAATCCGCATAACGGTCCGGCCATGCAATTTGGTCTGAGTGAGATAAGCGCGGCCAGACGCGTTGATTCGCTCGACGATTTGGGAATTGAGATCGTCGACGCCAGTCTTTGTGAGGTCCGGCTTCGCTTCGCTACGTTGCGACGACTCGTCGCCGACGACGAGTCGAAAACAAACCACCGGCATCACCACCGGCGCCCCCAGCTCGAAGCGGTCGTCGGCTTTGATCCAATCGGCGAGAAGATTCGTCAGCCGCATTTGATCCTGCAAGCGAGCCGCCATTCCAGCGCGGCCAAGCGACCGCCAAATCACCCACGCTTTTAATGCGCGAAAACGGCGACCGAGCTGAATGCCGTAATCCATATAATTTTTTTCGGCTTCAATCGTATCGCCGCGCAAATATTCCGGAACGAGCGTGAACACGCGCCGCAAACGCTCGAGATCGCGCACATACAGAATACTGAAGTCGAGCGGGACGAAGAGCGTCTTGTGCGGATTGATCACGACCGAGTCCGCGTCACTCCAGCCTTTGGTAATCCACTCGTATTCGGGAAGGATCGCGAACCCACCGCCGTAAGCGGCATCGACGTGGAGCCACATTTTGTGTTCGCGACAAATCTTCGCGATATCCGCAACCGGATCGACACTGGCAGTGGAAGTGGTTCCGACGGTGGCGACGGCGGCGAGCGGTTTGATCGCGCCTTGGCGGGACGCGAGATCGCGCTCGATCATTGCGCGCAATGCGGCCACATCCATTCGGAACTGGGCATCGGTCGCAACGCGTTGAACATTTTCTTCACCAAGGCCGAGAGCAATGGCCGCTTTCTCGACTGAGCTATGCGCCTGATCGGAAGTATAAATGCGAAAGCGCGGAAGGTTTCGCGCGGTGAGTCCGAGTTTGCGCGTTGAAGGCGCGGCTTCTTCCCGGGCAACGGCAAGCGCGTGCATGATTCCAACCGAAGCGGTGTCGTAAACAACGCCCCCGAACTTTTCCGGCAGCCGAACCATTTGCCGCGCCCAATCGACGACCAGCGTTTCCAATTCGGTGGCCGCGGGCGATGTTCGCCAGGTCATCGCGTTCACGTTCAATGGAACGGTTGCGATTTCGCCGAGGATCCCGGGTCCGGTTTGGGGCCAACCGAAATAACCGAGAAACCTGGGATGACTCCAATGCACCATTCCCGGAACGATCAATCGATCGATGTCGGCGATGATTTCATCGAACGTCTCCGGATTTTCCGGAGGGTTGGATGGCAACGAGCCACGAATCGCGCCCGGCTTAGCATTCGGCGCCACGCGCAAATTTCCCAACCCTTCACGAAAATCCGCTATCCAATCAGCAAGCTGATGGAGTTGCTTCCGAAAAACTTCCGGCGGCGTATCGCCGAGTAAAGGTTGCTGATCTTGCATTCTTTAGATGTCATTAACACCGTGCTTTAGCAGGGTGCAAACGCGAGCGGAGATTGATAACCGCTTCAGCGGTTTCTTGCGATGGCTGAAACGTAATTCACCGCGCTGAAGCGCGGTGTGAATGAGAAAAGTATGACCCTTCGCGTTATTTGGCGGATTAATTTAGAACGCAAAGCCGAAACTGATATGAAACGCGCCGAAATCTTCGCCGGGCTGGCGATCGGGATTCCATCCATAATCGAGCCGGATTGGACCGATTGGTAATTTATAACGCAAACCCAGTCCGAGCGCGTAGCGCATGTCGTCGAGAGCGGGATGTTCGGAGGTCGGTAGAAGATTTCCGGCATCGAAGAAGGTCGCGCCCTGGAGCTCGCCGTAGATCGGAAACGTGTACTCGACATTGAAGATGGTATAAAATTCGCCGCCGATCGGATTGCCTTTTGGATCCTGCGGACCAAGAGTCCGTTCGCCGAAACTCCGGACGCTAGTCGCGCCGCCGTTAAAAAAGCGTTCATCGATTGGCAAAGTAGTTTGGTCATCCGCGCCGGAGTGATCGAGCGAATGAAGAAAACCAACCCGCGCTCCGAACGCGAGCGACGATTGTTGGACCCACCGCTGCAAAGCTGGGGTGGTTTGATCTTCCACCACCCCGGGCGTTAGCGATTTCGGGCTAAACGGCAAGAAGTAAGCGACGCGACCAGTGCCCCGGATGAGTTGAACCTGGCTGCCCAACGGTTCCGCGGCAACGTCGAGCGTCTGATTAAAGAGAAATCCGCGCGGAGAAACCAGCGGACTGTCGCGAAGATCGAGCGTTTGAGTGTAGCCGAGCGAGTCCACGAAATAGGACGTGTCACCCAAAAATCGAGACGCGATCGACGTGTTCGTGACTTCGACATGGCGGGCCGCGAAAACCAAACCAACTTCATATTGCTTGGTAATCTTGCGGGTCAACTCAATCCGGTCGCCGATTTCGAACTTAGAATATCCGTCGTAATCAAAGGTGAAGGCCGCGGCCCGGTTTCTGAAATAGAAATCGGTATCGAACAGAAACGGATCTTCGTAGATGAATTCGCCTTTGTAACTTCTTTGGGAAACTTCGGCCGACATGGTGATTGGCCGTCCGTAGCCGAACAGATCGCGCTCGCGAAATTGCGCACCCACAATCGCGCCCTCAAACGTGCCGTAGCCGAGTGAGAAGCCGACTTCTTTGCTCTTCGCTTCCTCGGCCGAAACGTTCAACTCCAGCAGATCTTCGTCGGCGACCGGCGCCGGATCAATTTTAAGGACGTTGAACAATCCGGTTTTCATCAGGGTCCGGAACCGGTCGTCGAGAACCTCCGGGCTATAAATCTTTCCCTTGAGTCGAGCGAAACGTTTCTGAACAAAGCTCGGATTCAGTCGGGTAAGACCGTTCACGGAAACTTCACCACTGAACCGATAAAGCGGTCCAGGTGAAACGACCACTTGAACTGGAACATGCCTACTCTTCCCGGGCTCTGGTTCCGCTGTAGCCTCGACTTTCGCCGCATAATAACCGCGGGTTTTAAAATAGGCCTGCAGCCGCCGTGGAATATCGGCCACGCGCGCGTCGGTGTAGGGTTGTTTCAACAAATCCTCGAGCTGTCCGCGCAGTGCTTCGGCGCCGTAAATTGTCTGACCTCGAAACGAAACGTCTCCGAAGAAATATTGGCGCCCTTCCCGAATCGGAATCGTCACGTCGACCCGATTTGCCTCAGTCACAAACGTGTAGCGCGGCTGATCGACCGCGGCGTCGAGAAATCCTTCCGCGACATAAAGACGATGCACCAGTTCAGCACCTTCTTGAACGTCCGAAGCAACGAACGGGAGAGTGCGCTGCAATTTCGAATAACGTTCCCGCGTCGGACCGACGACGAACTCGAAAAGCTTCTTTTCCGGCTCGTGCGCGTTGCCCTCAAACGTGATCGTGCCGAGATCCATTAACGCGCCTTCGTTGATTTCAAGCCGCAGACGATCGCCGTTCTCGATTTTGTAACGGACGGTCGCCTTGGTGTAACCGTGCTTGCGATAGAAAACTTCAACGAAAAATGCGAGATCGTCCGCGCGTGCCGAACTCAAACCGTATTGATTGAGCGTAGCCAATTGTTCTTTAACGGCTGATCGGAGATCTTTTTCGGTGAACGCTTGCTGACCGCTGAACTCGACATTGGCGACCGCCTGGGCGCGTTTTTCCTGCGCTTTGGCTACCGCGTTCTGCTGTTTCTGTTTTTCTTCCGCGCGCGGGGCGTCGACCGCCGTTTGCGCCGCCAACGGTCCGGTGACCGCAACCAGAAAAGCAAAACAAACGCGACGCATCATCGGAACCGGATCAAATATTTCACCATGCCGCGATAATCGCCGCCCACGCCGACATCGCCGAGCACGACAAACTGGTCGTTGACCTTGAACCGCGCAATGGCTTGTTGCTGGCCCGTCCGCGGATCGACGGTGCCGACATCCAAATCCAATCGATCAAAAACGGAACTGCTTTGCGTCCCCTGCCCTTTCTTGAAGGCTTTTCGGTAGAGCTGCTGAACGAGCAGGGTCGCAGCCCGCCCGGCAAGCACGTTATTATTTCCGGTTAATTCCTCGCGAGTCGTGCCGGTGGCGAGCAGAGAAATAATTTCTTCCTGCGCCAGAGGCGGCTCGCTGGTGAAGATCGCTTCCGGCGCGAGCGAAGTTCCGTAAAGGTAAACATTGATCGTGTAATCGCGGATCACCGATTTCCCGTGCATGTCGATCTTCGGATTGAATGGGTCCGAAGGATCGAAATAAAGGAATCCGGAAGAAATTTCCAACCGGCTGAACGGCAGGGTCGCGTCAACGTTGTCGAGACGCACGTAACCTTCCAAACCGGGGTGGAGGCCGGTACCGGTCAGATGCAGATTCGAAATCGCGCCGCCATTGGCAAGATTTCCGCGAATCAAAAACGGGTCCTTAGTCTTTATCGTGACATCGAATTTCCAATTGCGCACGGGAAGCTGCGGAATTGAAAAAGTCGGACGCGATGACGGCGGCTGGGGCGCAGGCCGGCCCGGCAAACCAATTGGCATCAAGTCGAGGTTCTTCAGAAGCTGACTGTTAGTCAGCGCGATCGTGCCGGTCACGTTCGCGCCGGTAAACGGTCCAATAAGTTTAATGTCGGCGTCCGCCCGCACGGTCAAGGCGTCGTTGCGCGCGATGAGCGCACTGTCAGCCTTCAATTGAAAATTCAGGTCTGCGTTTCGCAATGTCGGAAACGTCGCGCCGCCACTCACCGCGAAATGTCCGCCGGAAAGGTCGCCTCGGCATTGCTCAATCTTCAGCGCGTTATTCGCAAAATTCACCCGCCCTTTAAAGTTTTGGACCGCCGGCAGGGTTGGGTCGGTCATGCGCGCGACGTTGATTGTCATGTCGCCGTTCCCGGTGAGAACGGGTTGCGCGATCGTGCCGCGGACGTCGACGTCCAAAGCGGCATCGCCGTCGAGTTCTTCGACGCCCGGAATGAATTGCCGCATAAAATTCACGGACGTCCGCGACAATCGGAGCTTGGCGTTCACCGGCGTATTGTCCGGCAGCTTTCCCGCGTTCGCGATCTTCGGCGTATCGAACGGAAGATTCGCGATCAGCTCAAGTGGTTGAATTTTCGCCTGCTGCAATTTGCCGCTGATCGTCAATTGCTTGGCTTTGGTTTGCGCGGTCAGGTCGACCGACGCGGGCTCGAATTTTTCGAAATTCAAACTTCGCAAATCCCGCATTTGCACGTCGAGTCGCGCGTTCAAATCCGCGAGCGTTCCGCTGGCGTCGAATTTCACGTTCAGCGAGCCCGATGCTGCCGGTTTGAGTCCAACGTCCTGGAAAAGTTTTTTGATGTCCAAGTTTTCGGATTGAAAGGCGGCCGTCACCTTGCCGTTGGGCGAGAACAAGGGCTTGCCCGTTCCAAGATTTTTCCAAATGAACGGAACCGACATATAACCACCGGCATACTTCGCCTGCGCCTGGTCGAGCTCGATCTTGTCGATCTCGAGCTCGTCGCCATTGGCTTGGGCAATGGCTTGGAAATATGTTTTGTCGCTCCGGACAAAAATCGTCGGAATATCGACGCCATCCGGCGAGTAGGTCGCGTCCGCGTGTGCCTGCAACGAGCGCGCGTTGCCGTAACGAGCGTTATCCAACGCGAATCGGAACGCGCCTGATCTCTTGAAGCCAACCGTCTCGCCCCTTCCCTCCCATTCCATCACCAGCGAACCCGACAGTTCGTTTTGATTTCCAAACGTGCGCAACAACGGGCGCAGCTTGGACAAATCCGAAATATTCGCCTCCCACTTTCCGATGTAGTGGTGCCGCGGGCCAAGATCGATGATTCCATTGCCGCGAACAAAATCCTGGTCGTTCATTTTTGCACTGACGTAATTGAGGTAGACGACATTGTTCCAAATTTCGCAATCGGTGTTGATTTGCGTGAACACCAGATCGCGCATCCGCAGATTCGCGCCGAAGATCGATAATCGACCGCTTGCCATTCCATTCTTCCATTCGATCCGGCCGGCGGCTTTTAGTGGTCCGCTTATCTTGTCAGCCGAATTTGCGACCCAAAAGTCGGCCAGCTCCGGAACGTTCGACGAAAGGTCGAACGTCGATGACTGTTCCGCCGCCTTAGCAACATCATTCGGCAAACGATAATTTCCGCTGACCGCGAACTCGTTTTGTTTCCGTCTCACAAGGAAACGATCAAACGTGACCAAATCGTTTTTGGAATGGAGCGACCCGGTCACCGAATCGGCGACGTAATCGCGAAACCGAATATCGGAAACGGACACGGTGGCGTCCGAAACGAGATCGTCGAACCACGGTTTGTTTGAATCGGCCGGCGGAATTTTCTTCGAGACTTTGATTGTCGCATTCAGGTTTTCAAAATGACCGTCCTTAAACTGGGTCGACGGCGCGCTGACGGTAAAATCACCGTCCAGATTGGCGTTGCTGACGTTCACCTTGCCGTTCACTTGCGCAGATCCGCTGAGTTTCTCCGGCATCGTTGCCGTGAGTTGTTGTAAATCGGGAATCTTCGACGCGAGCTCGAGCGTCGCCGGCGCGCGACCTAAATCGCGAATGTCACGCGGAAGTTCGGTTGATCCCTTCACGTGAAACTCATTCTGTTGCTGCTTAATCTCGGCTGATTGCAGAGTAGCGACGCCATTGTCAGCAACGATTTGAAATTCGCCGCGATCGAATGCGGTTTGCTCCTGGCGAAAGTCTGTGACGATTGCAGTGAGGTTTCCATGCCACGACGCCGGTGAACTGAGCAAGCCGGAGAGATCAACGTCGAATTTTTCGAGCGAACCGCGCAACCAATCCTGAGGCAATGCAGCAAACTTGTTGATCGCCGACAGCGGCACTTTTTCGGATCGAATACGCACATTCGTATCGAGCGAATCGTGCGATTCTCGCAGCGCGATCGCACCGTTGACCTTTCCATCGGCAACGACGTAATCGAAATTGATCCCGAGCTTTCGCGCGGCGATTTGCGATGCGTCGAAATTGATTGAGCGAAATCGTTCGTCGTCGCCGAGAACGATATCCCGCAAGGTGAGGTTACGATTACTATAAGTCGCCTGCGCTGCGAGCTTCAGCCAGACCTGACCGCCAACGAGTTGCAGTTTGTCGACGCGCACTTCACCCGATCGTCGCGGATCTAGATCAACATTCGCGTGTTCGGCGATAAAATCGTGCGGACGATTGCGGACAATAACTGTCGCATCGGCAATGTGAATTCGTTCCGGGAAAATGTCCGGCAGCTCGATCTTTTTCTTCGGATTCGGCGGACGCGGACGCAACGGCGCTCTGGCTGGATTCATTACGATCCGGGCGGACCGGACGTCGACGTTGTGAAGAGCGTTCGAAATGCCATGCCGCATCAGGGTGAAGAGCCCGTAGTCGACACGAGCGAGATCGATATCGATCGATTCCACGTCGCTCGGACCAGTGGGCACGGCGTGGAGGTTCCGAACGGTGAGGTTGGTGAAAACGCTGCCTTCAAGGCGGAACTCGACCTTCAGGTTCTCTTTCGCCGCGTAATGCAGGGCAACCTTGCGGCCTATATATAATAAGAGCGGCCGGTGAAAGATCAGCAAAAGGGCGCAAAAAATCCCCAACGCGATTAACGCACGGCGACGCCAATCCCCAGCGTGAATACTGCCCTGACCATATTCGCCCACGACGGATTTACTCTACTGCACGAGGAGAAAGCGCAAATCGGGCCAGTCTGCTCAGTTATATATGTGAGTTCCCGATTGCGCGCCGGGGCCGGTCGCGCGTGGAGTTTGCTGTCACCTCAAAACAAACTGTGTCCTGGTGGTGACAGTAATCTCCGGCTTTCCCAGGTACAGAGTAATCTTTCCAAACACCGCGACCATTTGGCCCTTATACTTGTGATAGTCCGAAAATTTCCAGGCGCCATTTTGCTGAATCCCGATAGTGAACGTTTGCTTCGGAAACTTGCCACCCATAACGAGAAGTATGTCTCCATTCTGCGTTTTGTAGGCGGCAACGATCTTGTCGGCGACCGTAGCAAGCTCGCCAATGTGTTTTGCAGCTTCGGCCGCATTGTATGTTGGTAGACCTGTTGTCTGCGCCAAAACCCGCCGTGGAAAAGATGGGATAATCACCACGAAGATGACGACAGTGGCGACGAGGAGGGTTCTTGCCATGTCGGAATCATCACCATCTTGCACAGGTAAATACAAGATGACAGTTGATTACGTTTCCTGTTGCTTACGCCGATTTCTATCATTGCACCGGTTACGAGGTTCGTCATTCCGTCCGAAACGACACGCTTGCAGCAAAGCGCGGGTCGCGGCACGCTTGGCCAAAGCACGAGAATGAATCCGGACAAGCTTTTCGATTATCTCGACGGCAAATTATCGGCCAAAGAGCGGGCCGATCTCGAAGATCGCTTCATGTCCGACCCGGTAGCGCGTCGCGAACTGGCTGTCGCGCGCCAGATTCACGCGAGCATGGGTAATTCCCGCGAAATTGTTGGGATTGCAGATGCGCCCTCAACGGAGGATCGCGGCCCAATTCTGGCGCGACGAGTCATGATTGCGTTTATGGTGCTGGTTTTTGTTAACGTCGCGTTCGGGATTTACGCGATCTTCTTCATGAAGAACAAACAACGCGCGCGCGAACGGACGGAACAAAACCGGTCTGAGCTCGCCCAAAGTCTTTCCCAAACCGCAGCGGCCGCCTTGCCGACGCCAACATTAGGCGTCGAGGAAATTACCTTCCAGACTCTGGCAACTGAACAGGCCGCGCTGGCGGATAAAATTATCGCCGCGGCCAGTCAGTCTGGAGGATCAGCCACCAAGGGATTAAACAACGAAAACGGCATTTTAATTTTCGCCGAGATCCCGACCCCGCGACTAAACGAATTTCGCGAAGCGCTCAAGAAACTCGGTGCGACCATTCCACCGCCGTCGAATGAGCCTAACGCCGCGGAAAAGACAATTCTTCAGGTAAGGATCAGCGCCGCGCAATGATCGGGATCATGTTTGCGCTGGCAACGGAGAGTTTGGATCTCCGCCGCCGGCTCCGTGACCTTCAACAAGACCGCAACTTCCTTACTGGCAAAATCAACGATCGCGCGATCACAATCCTGCACACTGGAGTCGGCGAAAAGAATTGCAGTCAACGCATTGAGACGCTCTTGCACAAGATCCGACCACGATTGGTCATTAGCTCGGGTTTTGCCGGCGCGGTCGACGCGAATTTGCAGGTTGGCGATTTGATCCTCGCGGAAAATTTTTCGGACAAACAATTGCTCAACACCGCCAGGCAAATCTTTGGGGAAGAGAAATCGCGGACCGCGAAACTTTTTACATCGCCGTCAATCATTGATTCGATCGCCAAGCGAAATGAAATCGCTCGTGCGTCCGGCGCAGCGGCGGTCGACATGGAGACCGGCACGATTGTCAGTATCTGCGCTGCTCATGGCGTTCCGGTGCTGTCGTTGCGCGCGATCAGTGATACCCCAACCGCACCGTTTCCTGCTCCGCCAGACGTCCTGTTCGATATCAAGCGGCAGAGAATAAATTACGTCCGGCTGTTTGTGTATTTGTTAGCCAATCCAGCGTCGATCCCGCGCCTAATCACGTTTGGTCGCAATATTAATCGGGTTCGCGCCAAGTTGACCGACGCAATCGTCACGCTGGTTCGCGCACTATAGCTGTGGTGGGGCCACATTCGGCTCGACAGAGTCTCGCCCCACCAACCTGAGCTCCGTGGTACAACTTATTGTGCGGGTTCAACGTGTACCAGGACGTCGGCAATTCGCGAATCGCTCCTTTGAATCGCGCGCTTCACTTCGTGGGCGATGTGGTGACCTGCCCGCACCGGAATATCGCCATCCACTTCGACGTGAAGATCCACGTAGAAACTGAGGCCCATCTTGCGAACGATGCTCTTGTCGATTCGGACAACCCCTTTGACCGATGAGGCGGCTTCCCGAACTCGATCCAGGACTTCGCCGCGCGGCGCGGTATCGAGAATTTCGAAAAGCGCCGGACGAAGCAGACGATACCCGTTAGCGGCAATCAGCGCGCAAGCAAACAGTGCCGCCCAATCATCCGCGCTTTGCCACGCGTCACCGCCAATTAGCGCAACGGAAATGCCGATGAACGCGGCGATGGAAGTCATTGCGTCTGTCCGATGGTGCCAGGCGTCGGTTTGGATCGCAGTGCTTTCCACGTTTCGCCCAATTCGGACAACGTAACGATAAAGAATTTCCTTTATGGCGACCGCAACGATCAGAACGATCAATGTGAATGGTTCCGGCGCATGACGCGGAAGAAAAAGCTCGCGAATACTCGAGATCGCCAAACCAAGCGCAGCCGCCAGCACCAAAACGGAAACCACGATCGCTGCGAATGGTTCCGCTTTTCCATGGCCATACGGATGGGTCGCATCCGGCGGCCGCGCGGCGAATTTCAGCGCTCCCCAAATGACCACCGACCCGCCGACGTCCAGAGCTGATTCGATTCCGTCCGCGATCAGGACATAAGCGTTGCCCAATAGTCCGGCGACGATTTTAATCGTAGCCAGCGCGATGTTGATAACGAGACCGAGAAGCGCGATCCGCGCTCCAGTTTGCAGATTGCTTACGACCGGCTGAGGCTGCTGCGGCGCCGCATTCATTGGAATGAACAAGACTATTAAGGTTGTTGTTTACGAAAGGCACGGAAATCCGAAGGAGGTCCTTCAAATTAAAACCGAGGCGTGGCCGAAGCCAGCAGCGGATGAAGTTATCGTCCAGATGCGCGCGGCGCCGGTCAACCCGGCCGACATCAACTCGATTGAGGGAAAATATCCGGCGCGCCGTGAAGTGCCGGCGGTGCCGGGATTCGAAGGCTCGGGAGTCGTTGTCGAAGTGGGCGCAAATGTTTCGACGATCTCGCAAAGCGCGCTGGTGATTCTTCCGCACAATATCGGCACATGGCGCGAAGCGGTCGCGGTAAAGGCTGATGATCTTGTTGTAGTCCCGTCAGGGATCGATCCGGCCCAGGCTGCGATGCTAAAAATCAATCCACTGACAGGGTGGCGATTATTGCACGATTATGTCGATCTTGCGCGCGGCGATTGGCTGATTCAAAACGCCGCCAATTCGGCGGTTGGACGTGCTGTGATTGCAATTGCGCACGAGCTTGGATTCAAAACCATCAACGTCGTCCGACGCGCGGAGTTAATCGATGAACTGAGTGCTGAAGGCGGCGACGTGGTCCTGCTCGATGACGAAAGTCCGAGCCGGACGGGCACCTTGCGAGACGCAGTGAAGAATGCGACGAACGGCGCGCCGATTCGCCTGGGATTAAACTCGGTCGGCGGCGATAGCGCGTTGCGCGTCGCGAACTGTCTGGCCTTCGGTGGAACGCTAGTCAGCTTTGGCGCGATGAGTTTACAGCCGCTAAAAATTCCGACCGGCCTGCTGATTTTCAAAGATCTGCGGTTTCGCGGAATCTGGATCAATCATTGGTACGACAACGCCACCACGGCCGAACGGATGGCGGCGTTTAATCCGCTGTTCGAAATGGCTAAACGCGGATTGTTAAAAACCAAGATCGAACAAACGTTTTCGATCGATGACGCAAAAGAAGCCGTGGTGCGCGCGATGCAAAGCAAGCGGAGCGGCAAGATCGTTTTCGAGTTTGCCGCCTAAACGCAGGCGTGACATTCTAGGATGTGCTTCGATCGTATCTGCCCCGAGTATTCGTTGCGCTGTTCCTCGTTAGTCTCGGCGTTGTTCGGGGCGAATCTATTCCCACGCCGGGCGATTTGCGCGGAACCGGGAAGGTAGATTTTCCGGTGACTTGCCTACCGGCCGCCCAACCGGCGTTCACTCGTGGCGTCGCGCTGCTTCATTCGTTTTTTTACGAAGAAGCTCGACGCGCTTTTACGTCGGTCGCCGAGCAAGATCCAAAATGCGCGATGGCCCAGTGGGGGATTGCAATGACCTGGTGGCATCCAATCTGGACGCCGCCCACTCCAGACGAAATGAGCGCAGGCAAAGCTGCGATCGGGAAAGCCATGGCAATGGGTGGGAAAACCGATCGCGAGGGAGGATTTATCAGCGCCTTGAGCGATTATTACAACACGCCGGACAGTTCAGCGCCGTCGCCGGTTGGACAATCATGTCACGGTCCGGTCGGGCCACGCGGTCAAGTGACTGCATATGAAAAGGCTATGCGACAGCTTTACGAAAAATATCCGAACGATTTCGAAGTCGAAACGTTTTACGCCTTTGCCGTGTTGGCGGTTGGGTATGCGACGCCTGCCGATACGAGTCTGTCCAAGCAATTGGAGAGCGCAGCGCTCCTCGAAAAATTGTGGAAACAGAACCCGAATCATCCGGGCGTCGCTCATTATTTGATTCATTGTTATGATTATCCCGCTCTGGCGAAACGGGGGTTGGCAGCCGCGCAAAGCTACGGCTCGATCGCTCCTTGGGTGCCCCATGCGTTGCACATGCCGTCGCACATCTTCACCCGCCTGGGAATGTGGGATGAATCGATCGCTTCGAATCGATCGTCGGCTGAAGCGTCACGAAGTTACGCGGCGATGCGTCATCGTGATGCGGTTGAAGCCGAGGAATTACACGCGCGCGACTACCTCGCCTACTCTTATTTGCAGCAAGCAGAGGACGCAAAGGCGAAAGAGATTGTTGATTGGGCAGCAAAAGTCCGCAAGACAAACCCGGAAATGGAATTCAGTGCGGCGTATGCGTTGGCAGCAATTCCAGCGCGTTACGCTTTGGACCGCAACGATTGGTCAAGCGCGGCAGCGCTGGAAATTCCCAAAGTCCCGCACTGGACGTCGTTTCCCTTCATGGAAGCGCTGATCGAATACGCTCATGCTCTCGGTCGCGCGCACACTGGCGATTTGGACGGAGCGCGCCAGGCAATCGCACGCATGGAACAACTGCGAAATGCTACAAAGGAGGCGAAGTTCGACTACTTCAAACGCCATCTCGAGTTACAAATGCAGGCGGCATCGGCCTGGATCGCTAACGCCGAAGGCAAGAACGAGGAAGCGATCGACATGCTGCGTCGTTCGGCGGATTCGGAAGATGTTCTTGGTAAACATCCAGTTTCACCCGGCGCCCTGGTTCCGATTCGCGAACAACTGGGAGATCTGTTGTTGGAGCGCAGCCGCCCGGCAGAAGCCGAGGAAGCGTTTCAAGCAGCACTCAAAATTTATCCTGGTCGGTTCAGGGGATTATATGGTGCCGCTCTCGCCGCGGAAAAAACCGGCGATAAAGCACATGCACGTCAGTACTACACGAAGTTAGCCACTCAGACTGCGAAATCAGACGCTGCGCGCGAAGAATTGAAGCGTATCCGGCAATATCGGACGGCCGCCGCGGAGACCGCGAGTTCGAACTAGATCGCGACTGATCGTTGAAGATAATCGTTGTCGGAGCAGGAATTAACGGCGTTACCTCTGCGATTGAATTAAAGAACCGCGGACACAAAGTCGTGGTGGTGGATCCCGGTCCGCTGCCCCACCCCCTTGCGGCCTCGACCGATATCAGCAAAGCGGTCCGCGCGGCCTATGGTCCCGACGAGGATTACACCGCGCTGGCTGAGCGCTCCATTTCGATTTGGCGGGAATGGAATCAAAAATTCGGGACCGAATTGTACCATCAGACCGGCGTGTTGTTCGTTTGCCGGCAACCGATGCGCCCCGGCGATTTCGAATACGAGAGCGCGCGGGTCTTGGAGAAACATCAACATCCGATCGAGCGATTCGATCGCCACAAGTTCCATCAACGCTTTCCCGCGTTTGCGCCGGATCGATTTCAAGATGGCTTCTTCGATCCGGAAGCCGGCTATGCCGAAAGCGGACGCGTGGTCGCGACGTTAATCGATTACACGAAATCACTCGGCATCGAATTGCGCGACAATACGAGAGTCACAGCGCTCGATGAAGCCAACGATTCGGTTCGAGGAATTCTCCTTGAAGGCGGTCACCGAATCAGGGGCGACGCGGTGGTAATCGCAGCCGGCGCGTGGACGCCATACTTGTTGCCGTCGACAAAGACATTTCTCCGCGCGACCGGTCACCCGGTTTTTCATTTGGAGCCGCCGACGCCGGACCTTTTTCTTCCGGAACGATTTCCGTTCTTCGGCGCGGACATCTCGACCACTGGCTTTTACGGTTTTCCCCTGAACCGGGGGATCGTCAAAATCGCAAACCATGGAGTGGGACGCGAAATGTCGCCCGATTCACCGGATCGAGTCGTGACTGCCGATGACGAACGCGATTTGCGCGTGTTTTTGGAAACGACAATTCCCTCGCTTGCCAATGCGCCGATCGTTTACACGCGCATCTGCATGTATTCCGACACCAACGACGGCGATTTCTGGATCGCGCCCGATCCGGAGCGTCCGAACTTGATCGTCGCAACCGGTGATTGCGGACACGGATTCAAGTTCGCACCGGTTTTGGGCGAAATCGTTGCCGACGCGGTGGAGGGCAAACCGAACCCGATCCTGAAAAAATTTCGCTGGCGACCAGAAGTACAATCCGGCGCGACAAAAGAAGCGGCGCGGTTCGAAGGATAGGTGGATCGAGCAGTCCCTTGCTCGATGTTAATCTAGGCGGCGAAGCCGCCTTATTTGGCATCGCCCGCGGAGCGGCCGATCCACCAACGACGCGATGCACATACTTGGTACTGCGGAAACGGCTGCAATTATTCCTTTTGCGCGGTTTCGTGAGCCGCTTCTTTTTTCGACTGGCGCTTTAGCAGAGTGATCTGCTTGATCCGCGCCGAATCGGACGGGCTCCAGGTCGCGATATCGGGGTCGTCTTTGAATGCGTTGTGGACAATGCGGCGCTCGTAAGAATTCATCGGTTCGAGTTGGAGTGATTTTCCAGTCGCACGAACGCGCTCCGCCAAACCACGCACTCGTTGCACGATCCGATCCTCGCGCATGGAGCGGTACATCTCACAATCGACGACCACTTTGGGCGCGTCTTTGTTTTTGGATTGAAGCAAACGGTTAAGAAGAAACTGAATCCCCTCAAGCGTCTCGCCGTCGCGACCAATCAGGCGGCGGCTTTCTTCGCTGTAAATTTGCAGCACCAGATTGCCCGCCTCGTTTTGGGATTCTTCAATCTCAACGACAAAGCCGAGATAGCCGAGAATGGTGTCGAGTAATTCTTTCGGCGTCATCATTTGCGTTTTCCGGCCGGCTGAACCTTCTCCAGCGTGGGAATGGGTTGTCGCTTGTTGTAATAGAATTGCACAATACTGAAAAGATTTTGCGTGGTGTAATACAATGCCAGAGCCGCGGCAAAATTGTAACAGATAAACAAAAAGATCAGCGGCGTGAACATCATCACCCGACGCTGGGCCGGGTCGCCGGTCTTCGGCGTCATCGCCATCAACCAGATTTGGCTCGCCGCCATGCAGAGTGGAATGACGTTGATCGGAACGCCGAAGAGATGCGCCACCGTATCCGGTTGCGATAAATCGGACACCCAGAGGAAATGCGCGTTTCGCAACTCCACCGCCTGGCCAAGCATTTTGAACAAGCCGAAGAAGATCGGGATTTGAATCATCATCGGCAAACAACCGCCGACCGGATTGACTCCGTAATCCTTGTAAAGCTTCATCACCTCCTGATTCATCTTGGTCGGGTCGTCTTTGTATTTGTCGCGCAGTTCCTGGACTTTCGGATTCAGCAGCGACATGCGGCGCATCGAGTAGTTCGCTTTGTTCTGGAGCGGCCAGAGCACGATCTTGATAATCGCGGTCAGCGCGAGGATCGACCAGCCGTAGGAGCCGAGAAAACCGTGAATCCAGTTGAGGAAGTTAAGCAAAAACTGGCTGACGATCTTGAACATTCCGAAATCCATGATCTCGGCTTCGTTGTGATCCAGGCGCGCGAGCCGATGATAAATTTTCGGGCCGACCCAAATCTCAAACCGGGCGGTGTAGGTCTGCCCGGGCGGTAATTGGAAACCTGGCATGCGCAACCCGCCGGTGATACCAAACATTTTTTGTTCGGGCGAAATATCGAAACGCCGTCCCCAGACTCCGTTTCCTTTAGCGGTCAGGGGCGCAATCAGGGTGGTGAAAAATTGGTCGCTGACCGCCGCCCAATCCGCATTGGTCAGGTCTTGTTGATAAAACGGCTGCGGCGCCCGCGCGCCGATACCAAAGATTCCTCCGCCGCCGCCGAACCAATTGACGTCGACTCCCTTCGCTTTGCCATCCAGACACCAAACCAACCGGGTATAATATGAGTAATCTTTCGGATGAACCGGCGCCGCCGATCCAAGCGCCACTAAGTAACCCGGATTTGAATACGGCTGCCCGCCGGCGTTCACCACATCCACGTCCATCTCGGTAACGAAGTTGTCTTTCTTCTCGCTGCTTGGAGGGAAGAAAAACTTTTTGCGAACGGTGACGCCATCCGCGGTGCGCTCGCATTTGATTCCGCCATCCGGTTCGCGGATCAGACTAAATTCGTCGAGGTGCAGCGAGTTGGGCTGGTCGACGATTGCCCCGATTGGCGTTTGCTCCTTCGAATTCAAAACAATCCGCTGCTGATCATCGTGACTGGCGAGGTGATTCACCAACATGGCTTCGGAAATTCCGCCGCCTCGATTCGTCAAGTGCAGTTCAACGTCTTCGTTGCGCAACGTCTCTGTCTTTTCGGCAAACTCCGGAGTCGTTTGCGCTACCGGAGTCGCGGACGCGACTGGCGAAGGAGCGGGAGGCGGGGTTGCGCTAGTGTTAGCGGTAGCGCTAGCGGGAAGGGACGGTGTCGGCGAAGCAGCAGTGGCGGGATGTTGCTGGCGAAACTGTTGCGATTGTTTGCCGACGTAGACATACCAGCCGACCAAGCCCAGCGTGCAAAGGACAACAGCTATCCATGCGGTTCGATCCATAAAATTCGTGGTGACTTCGAATCACACGCAGGGTTTGGCTCGCGGGACCGGGTCTTCACCCCAGCCGCCCCAGGGATGACATCGAGCGATTCGTTTCACTCCCAAAAAAATTCCGCGCACCGTTCCGTGCGAATCGATTGCCTGGAGAAAATACTCCGAGCAGGTCGGTTGAAACCGGCAGCCGGAGCCGGGACCTCCGATTGCTACCAGCAGTGGCGAAAGGGTCAGCTGATAAACTCGGATAAAAATGCGAATGACGATGCGCATCAGGCGCTTAGAATAGAAGCGCGTCCAGCCAGACGCAACCACTCACCTTCCAACTCCTGGTAGGTGGCGCTGGCCGCAGCCGCGCGCGCGATAGTGACGGCCCACGTTCCCAGGACGATTTCGTTTTGATGTTTGCGCACAATTTCGCGCAGACGGCGCCGCACCCGGTTACGAACAACCGCGCGCCCGATCGCGCGCGAGGTAACGAAGCCTGCGCGGATCGTTCCATCCGCCTGGAGAAAGCCAAGGACAATGAACTTCCCGCGTTCAACCCGGCCGTGTTTCTTAACCCGGTCGAACTCCGCTGGATGGATCAAACGTCGGCTTTTCGGCAATGTGAGACGCTTCTGTTTTGTCATGTCGAGCGAAGTCGAGACATCTCTAAATATTTCCGAAAATCTCCTCAG
This sequence comes from Chthoniobacterales bacterium, assembly GCA_035473775.1. Classification (GTDB taxonomy): domain Bacteria; phylum Verrucomicrobiota; class Verrucomicrobiia; order Chthoniobacterales; family UBA10450; genus AV40. The sequence goes on along the minus strand of DATINV010000190.1, from coordinate 11,589 downwards.
ATGGATCAACCTAGCGAGGATTTATACTTTCAATTAGCTGGACCTTCTTTTTTCGAGACCAATTTTTCAATTGCTTATCCCGGGCTATCGCATCGTAAACGTAGGAATAATGCTCCCAAAAAAGGAGCTTATGACAGCGATAATCCGCGAAAATATCTAGAGATTCCTCCACTTCGGTCGGAATGACAAAGATCCGTACAGCAAAAGTCTTTCGTCCGCCTCAAGCGAACGAAAGACTTTGCGAATCTCCACTTCTCCGAATTAAGGAGAAGGCGACGTATTAACGTTAATGTCGGTCTTGGTTTCCGTTTTAGTCGAGGGCGCCGGCGATTCCTTAATGATCGTAGTGTTGCTTTCTTTTTTCTCGGACGGCGGATTCGTTACCGTCGTTTCTTTTTGCTCACACCCCGCCAGCAACGCGGCTCCCATTAAAAGGCAGATATATTGTTTCATGTAAGGGTTTGACGGACGTGGGTGATAATTATTTAAGGCGTTGGCGTTGGCGACGCCCATGAACCGGTTTGGTTGGTGTCCAAAGGGGTGGCGGTTGGCCTTTCGACATCCGGGGGCAGGCTATTGACCGGTTCAGCCGCGTTCGCAGCCGCTTCCGACGGACTGGTGGAACTTGGAGACGCCTCCGCTTCCGGCGCAGTGATGGGAGTCGGAGCGGGACTTGGAGCCGGCGAGATGGTTTCAGTTTTTTGTTCGCAAGCCGCGAGCAACACGGCTCCGGCAAGAATGCAGATATAGGTCTTCATAGGCAGACGGTTAGCTAATTGATGATCGGCGCAAGTGCACCCCGCGGTCTTGAGAATTATCTACTCAAAAGGGCGGTTCGTATTTCAAACCATGCGCTTCGGCCACCGCCTGACAGGTAAGCTTGCCCTCAAGGGTATTGATACCGCCGGTGAGCGCGGGTTGTTTCAAACACGCGTCCTTTGCTCCGCAGTCCGCCAACAATTGCACATATCGATAAGTCACGTTGGTCAGAGCCTGGGTTGAGGTGCGGGCGTAGGCCGCCGGCATATTGGCCACGCAGTAATGAATCACGTTTTCTTCAATGTAAGTCGGCTGCAGGTGCGTAGTCGGCCGCGAAGTTTCCGCGCAACCGCCCTGATCGATGGAAATGTCGACCAGAACGCTGCCCGGTTTCATTTTTCGCAACATCGCGCGCGTAATTAATTTCGGCGCTTTCGCTCCAGGCAACAGCACGGCGCCGATCAACAAATCGGTTTCCGGCATGAGATGATTCAAATTCGCTTCACTCGAATAGAGCGTGTGCAAATCGTCGATCGCTATATCGAGAAAGCGTAATCGCTCGACATCGATGTCGAGAATCGTGACATCGGCGCCAAGACCCTTCGCCATGCGGAGCGCGTTTACGCCTGAAGTCCCCGCCCCGACCACCACCACCCGACCGGGTAGAACTCCTGGAACGCCACCAAGCAAAACGCCGCTGCCACCGTTGTGCTTCGCCAAGTAATTAGCGCCCATCACCACAGACATGCGTCCGGCGACCTCGCTCATCGGCTCGAGCAACGGCAAACGATTGTTCACCTGGATAGTTTCGTAGGCGATACCGGTCACCCCGGATTTTAACAACGCTTCGGTGAGGCCTTTGCTCGCGGCCAGATGCAGATACGTGAAAAGGATCTGGCCTTTGCGCAAAAGTGGAAATTCCGCCGCCAGCGGTTCCTTCACTTTCACGATCATCTCCCCGCGCTTAAAAACTTCCTCGGCGGAATCGATGATTTCTGCGCCCGCCTTTTTATATTCCTCGTCCAAATAACCAGAACCGACGCCGGCATTTTTCTGCACGAGAATGGAATGGCCGCGTCGTTTCAGTTGGTCAGCCGCCGAAGGCAGCAACGCTACCCGCTGCTCCTGTTCTTTAATCTCCTTGGGAACGCCGATGATCATGCAGACAGTGACGAGTGATGAGAGACAAGTGACAAGCCAAAAATGCGCGATGACGTGTCTTTTTTCTCGTCACGCATCACCCGTAACATGCACCCGACACTTAATTGAGTGACGGATCATCGGGCGCGGCGGCGAGCATGCGATACCACGGCCCGAGTTTGTTCATGATGTCGAACCAAAGCCGGGATACGCGCTCGAATTTCAACGTCGCGCGACTCGGTTTCTGGACGATCCAAGCTTTTTGCTTCATCTCGGCCTCGAGCTGGCCCGCGCTCCATCCGGCATAACCCAAGAACGCGCGCATCGCCGATGGTTCGCCAATCTCTTCGGGAACGGCGGTGAGGGCCTGAGAGTTCAATTTGAGTCCTTGACCTTTATGCCATTCGAAGGCCGCCAGCATTAACTGGTTGTTGCCAACCGGCCCGCCAAAGAAGACCGGAACGTTGCCCAGACTTTGGGGCGGCGTTTCCGTCACCAGATCCGATACACTTTTTTCAAGTGGCCGATTAATAATAACGCCGATCGCGCCGTCTTCGGGATCATGCGCGGAAATAAAAAGCACCGTCCGGCGAAAGTTCGGATCGAGCATGCTCGGATGCGCTACCAGCAACGAGCCTGCGAGACATCGCGGCTTCTCCGGACCTATATCGCGCATACAAAACTAAATCGCGCATCGCCCGCTTCCGCAAGTCGCACAGGCCCGGACGCTGCTCAAAAGATCGTCATCGATCAACAGCCTTAAATCGGACAAAATCTGATACTTGCGCAAAAAGCCAAACCTGTTGATAATTTATGGAAATTTCTGTTGCGGCATTGCGGAAGCTCGTTTACTAGCACCACAGCTTTATAAAATGTTCTGGGGGGAACAGCCGCCCTTCACGCCCATCGGGCGTGGGGGGCGGTACTTTTTTGGGGAGTTGAAGAAAACGTCCAACGCTCAACGTCCAACACCGAATGCAGAAGCCAGAAACTTCCGGGCGATTTTCGTGGCCAGCCGCGCTAACGATCGTTGTGTTAATTCTGGTCGCGGCCGCTGTGATCGTTTTTCTGCGCTTGGAAACCTGGCCGGCCCGCACCATAGGTCAGGGAACCGAAGACCTTGAGCGTCTGGGAAAGGATCTGCGGGCTGCTTTTGTTGACATTGCGAACCTCCAGCCGCGGATCACAATCAACAATAAGACCGTGGTGAACGAAAATGCTTCGCCGGTCGCCGAGCTCGCGACCCTAACGAAGGAATTGAAAGTGAAACGCGAATTCGCGCACACCTGGGCCGGCAGCTCGAAGCGGATCAAATTGAGCGGGACATTCCTGGCCAAAGCGGGTTTTGATTTGCGACAAGATGTAAAAGTCGACGTTGGCCCGGAGGAAATTGTGGTCCAGCTCCCGCACGCCGAAATTGTCGGAGTTGAGGAACAGCGGGTGGATGTGCTGGCGTTGGAGAACGGTCTTTGGAACCGGATCTCTGGCGCCGATTTGGAAAACGAACTGGCCCAGTTGCCGGAAATGGCGCGGAAGGAGGCGGTCGAGATCGGCCTGCCGGCGGATGCCGAGCAGGAATTGCAGCGCCAGCTCAACAAACGAATCCACGCGCGACAACCAATTCGCCTCGTCTTTACGAGTCCGACTCCAGCCGTCTCGCCTTCGACCGTGCCGCAATAAACCGACTTTGCGCGCTGGGAGTTTGCGATTAAAGCAATTGCCACGCGATGCCACGGAAACGTCTATTATTGATTGCCGTTATAGTGCTGGCTGCGCTGGCCGGCATCGCGTTATCGCCTGCCCTGGTTACGGGGGCCGTTCGCAGCTGGCTTTACTGGCAGGCGCGACGGCAGCATTTGAAACTCGAGCTCGGAAAAATCGACGCGCCGTTGCTCCGGCCGGTTTCGATCGAACGCCTCCGCATCACCAACGAGGCGGCAGTGGCGACGCAGATCGAGCTGAACGCCGAACACGCAACGCTTCGGCTGAAGCTAGCGAAACTCATCGCCGGAAAATTTGACGGCGTTCACGGATTGTCGATCCAAAACGCGCGCCTGGAAGTTCGCCGCGATTTCTCCGGATCGAAACGCCCGCTCGATTTTAATTGGCGCAGGTTGCAGGCGTTGTTGCCGGCGAATTTCGAAATCGCGCGGCTGAATCTGCGAGTCGAGAACGGGCCGTCGGTGGTGCTGATCCGCAACGCATCTGTTTCCGGGTATCAAATCGAGTCCGGTCGATTTTCCGCGGATGAGTGTGCCATTACTTCGCCGTTATTCCGGCAAACCTTCCCCCAACTGCGCGGCGCGACGAAGTGGCAGGACAATCGACTGACCATTGGCGGCCTGACTCTTGCCCATGGCATCGACCTTCAATCTCTCCTGATTGATCTGTCACGGCTCGACAATGAACGCGCTGATCTTCAATTCGATCTCGATGTTCTAGGCGGCAAAATTCGGGCAAGTATCTCTAATGAATGGGCCGGACAACATTCGATCTGGAACCTGGCCGGCACGGCCACGGGAATTTCTCTCGCGCAAACATCCGAGTCACTCGGGTTCACTGATCGACTGGGCGGATCGCTCCGCGCATGTAATTTCACTTTTAGCGGTGACCCACGCGATCCCTTTAGCGGGACGGCTTCGATCTGGACTGAATTAAATGATCTGAGCTGGCACCATCGTGCCGCCGATCTGATCATGCTCGGCGCCGTTTTTTACAATCGCCAGATCCAGCTGCAACAGCTCTATATTAAGCAACGCCAGAACCAGTTAACCATGAACGGGGAAGGCGCGTTGCCTTCGAAATCTACCGATTGGTTGAATCCTGATTTTCGCGGCCAGATTCTCGGCAACATCAATGACCTCGGACAATTTGCCGAGCTCTTCGGAGCCGAACCGCGTGCCTTCGCCGGAAAGGTGACGATTGAAGGGACGCTCAATGCGGGTCAGCGAAAAGTTGGTGGTTATCTCGCGGCTGCCGGAACGTCGCTCTCGTTTTTTAAACGTCAGGTCGATCGGTTCGCCGCCAAAATTAATCTTAAAACTGATTCGCTCGAGCTCGAACAATTCGAAGTCCTTCGGAAAAAGGATTACCTGCGCGCGCAGGGAGCGATCGACATTGCTCACGAACACAATTATTCGGGCAACATCGAGGGAAAAGTCGGCGACGCGTCCGAATATTTTTTGCTCGGAAAGACCGCTTCCAGCAGCGCGATTCCGATCCAACTGGAGGCGAAAATTTCTTCCGGCCGGTGGGACGCGCATACGATTTTCACTTTGCCTGGATCGAGTCCGATTGAAGTGAAGGCGAAGTTTCCATTTAAGATCGGCGACGATTGGAAAACGTTGCTGGCTTCGCCGGTGGACACACAGATCAATTTCCCGGCGATTGTGCTCGCGAGCGCTCCGCAAATTTTTCATCCGCCGGTTTTCAATGAAGGAATTCTGAGCGGGGCGATCTCCTTTACTCAAACCCTTCAGCATCCGCGTATCACCGGCGATGCCCAGCTCGTCAACGCCAAGCTCCAAAACAGTCCGCTCGATTTCACTCAGGCAAGTGCACGGATTAGTTTTGACGGCGACCACGGCAAGATCGAATTCCTGAACGCCGCCACGGCCGACGTTGAGGTTTCGCTGCGGGGCGACATCGACAATCGCGATCTGGCCGACGCGAAGATCGACGTTTTCCCGAGCATGCCGGTTTTTGCACTGACCACGCCGCCAAATTCCTGCGTTAACCGAATCAATCTTCAGGCGGTTGGAATCACACTTGCGCCGATAATCAATCAGATCGAATTGCGCGGCAGTGTTTTTCAGGGCGGCTGGACAATGACACCTCGCCGGGCCGAAATCACCGCCCAAGGCCAGCTGATTCCTTCCGAAGCAACCAAGATCGCGTTATGCTTCGGCGAAAAACCGGCGCAGCAATCGTTCGCGTTTGGTCTGCATCCGAAACCATCGCCCACCCCGGAAGCGCCGCGCAAAAAATCGAAGCGCCGCTGAAGCCTGCCGACGAATTCACCTCACCGCGCATCAGGGTCTCACTAACACCGGCCTTCAGGCCGGTGATTTTCCGCAAGACAAATGCGGAACTCGTTTAAACGGTTTCGTTGCCCAGGTTGCGCTAAACACCGGGCTAAAAGGCCGGTGTTAATGGTACGATCTGATTATAGCGCGCCGCTCCGGCGTTCGGCTTTCGTTGTCACCAGCCAACGGGTCAACTTTTCCTCGAGCTCGCGAGTGAGATTGACCCGCAGGTCTGCGCCGGCATCAACTCGCAGCGGTTCGCCATTGGGTCGGTCGAACAGGAGCTGCACTCGCCGTAGGCCCGGCGAACTCGCCAGCAACTCCCTGACTTCGCGCAATTCATCGCTGGTTGTCGCTGGGGAAAACTGTAAGAGCACGGCAGGTTCGCCGTTGGTATTGCCGTTTCCATTACCATTGCCCGCGCCGTTTGTTTTGCTCGCGATCGGAACTCGTATTTTCTGCGCGGTTGCGCGAAGCGAATCCGCCCGAGTGTCGATGGTCCCCCGAATTTCTACTACGCGTCCCGGTTCGAGCAGTTCCGAGACAGTGATGAACACATCATTCCAAACCACGATTTCCAGGGTGCCGGTTCGATCTTCCAGCCAGATGACCGCGAATGGTTTGCCTTCTTTGCGAGTGAATTTTTTTTCTGCCTGCACGATGACGCCAGCGATCCTGAACTGCGACCGGTCCTCCAAATCACCTAACGCAGCAATCGCCTGATAGTTCTTCCCCGCGAAAATATCGGCGTAGGCGTCGAGCGGATGCCCACTGACGTAAAATCCGAGCAGTTCTTTCTCGTAGGACAACTTTTCGTGATCTGCCCATGGTGTGACCACACGTTTTCGCGCGGTCGCGGCATGCGTTTCTTCATCGAACAACGAAACCTGACCAACCGTGCGATCGCGGTGCGCGGCTGCAGCGCTGGCGAGCGATTCGTCAATGCAGGCGTAAAGCTCTGCTCGATCGCGCCCGAGAAAATCGAAGGCGCCGGCCTTGATCAAGCTTTCCAACATCTTGCGATTCGCGATCCGCGTGCCGATTCGGCCACAAAAATCTTCGAGCGAGGTGTACTCCCCTACCCGTTCCCTTTCTTCGATCGACATTTGCATCGCCGACTCGCCGACATTCTTGATTGCGGCCAGCCCGTAACGGATCGCCGTCTTCCCATCGTTTTCCTCAGGCGTGAACTTGAGCGCGCTCTTATTGATGTCCGGCGGCAAGATCGAAATGCCCATTCGTTTACACTCCCCAACGAAAATAGAGATCTTGTCCGTGTTGTTGATCTCGTTGCTCAGCAAGCCGGCCATGAACTCTACCGAGTAATGCGATTTCAAATACGCGGTCTGATAACTGATCACGCCGTAGGCCGCGCTGTGGCTCTTGTTGAAACCGTAACCGGCGAATTTTTCCAGCAAATCGAAGATCGCGTTCGCCTTTTTCTCCGGGATCTTGTTCGTGCGAGCGCAACCTTCGATGAAATTCTGGCGCTCTTTCGCCATTTTTTCGCGATCCTTTTTGCCCATCGCGCGCCGGAGCAAATCGGCTTGAGAAAGCGAGTAGCCGGCGAGTTTGCTCGCCGCCGCCATCACCTGCTCCTGGTAAATCATGATGCCGTAAGTGTCGGCGCAGATTTCTTCGAGAAGCGGATGGAGATATCGAATCGGCGTGATCCCCTTCTTTGCTTTCACGTAGTCGGGAATCAGCTCCATCGGACCGGGTCGATACAGCGCGATCAACGCGATGATGTCGTCGATTTTCTGAACATCGAATTGCTTGGCCAGATTCGTCATTCCACCCGATTCCATTTGGAACAGGCCGATCGTCTCGCCTCGGTTGTAAACGCCGAACGTATCTTTGTCGTCGAGCGGAATATTCTTGTGCGAAAACTCGGACTCGCGTTTGTGAATCAAATTCACCGTGTCTTCGATCACGGTCAGCGTTTTTAGCCCGAGGAAATCCATTTTCAGCAGGCCGAGGTCGTTCAGTGGTCCCATCGGATACTGGCTGATTACGTCGTTGCCCTTCACGTCACGACAGAGCGGGATGTAATCGGACAAATCGCGGTCTGCGATCACCACGCCCGCCGCGTGAACACCCGCGTTGCGTGAAATGCCTTCCAACGTCTTTGCGTATTCGAAAAGTTGTTTGGTTTGCGCTTCCGTCGCGATCGCGCGCTTCAATTCGGAATTCTTTTCCGCCGCGGAATCGAGCGTGATGCCTAGCTCGTTTGGAATCATGCGGGCAATCCGATCAGCATCGCGATATGGGAGGCCCATCACCCTTCCGACGTCCCGCACCACGCTTTTCGCTTTCAGTTTTCCAAAAGTGATGATCTGCGCGACCCGCCGCTCGCCGTATTTCTGCCGGACGTATTCAAGAACTTCGCCGCGGCGCGCTTCGCAAAAATCAACATCAATGTCAGGCGGCGACACTCGATCCGGATTCAAAAAGCGTTCGAAGATCAATCCATATTGCAGCGGGTCGATGTCGGTAATTCCCAAAACGTAAGCGACCAAGGAGCCGGCGGCGGAGCCGCGTCCCGGACCGACTGGGATTCCGCGGCCCTTCGCGAAATGAATGAAGTCCCAAACGATCAGAATGTAGCTGACAAATCCGGTGCGCTCGAGCACGCCCAACTCATAAGAAAGGCGTTCCCGGAGTTGAGGATCGGTCTTCGGGCGTTCGCCGTAACGTTCTTCCAGGCCTTTGTCGCACAGCTCGCGCAAATACGCTTCGCGCGATTGCCCCGCCGGCACCGGATATTCCGGATATTTCGAGCGGCCGAACTCAATCGTGACGTCGCATCGTTCGCCAATCGCCAGCGTGTTCGTGATCGAGTCCGGGTGATCTTTAAACAGATCCCGCATTTCCGCCGGTGATTTGAAATACAGTTCCGGCGCATAACGCATCCGGGCTTCGTCCTGGACCATTTTGCCGGTGCCAATGCAGAGCATCACGTCGTGGGCGTCGTGATCGTCCCGGCGCAGAAAATGAACATCGTTGGCCGCCACCAGACCGACGCCCAGATCGCTCGCAATCTTGGGCAGCACAGCGTTGCACCATTTTTGTTCTTCCAGACCGTGATCATGCAGTTCGACGAAGAAATTTTCTTTGCCGAGAATGTCCCGGTACTCTGCCGCGGCGGCAGTGGCCTTTTGAACATTGTTCGCCTGCAAGGCTGAGTTCACTTCACTAGCCAGACACCCACTTAGTCCGATCAGACCGGATGAATGTTCCGCGAGGAGTTCTTTGTCGATCCGCGGTCGGTAATGAAACCCGTCCAAGTGCGCGGTCGTGATCAGTTTGACCAGGTTTCGGTAGCCGATCTCGTTCTCAGCCAAGAGGGTGAAATGGTAAGCCGCTTCCCGTATCGAACTGGCCTTCTCCTTGTGCGATTTCGGCGCGATGTAGGCCTCGCAGCCAATGATCGGCTTGATCCCCGCCCGTTCCGCTTCCTGGTAGAATTCGATCGCGCCAAATAGATTACCGTGGTCGGTCATGGCCACGGCCGGCATGTCGAATTCGGCCGCTTTCTTCATCAACTCCCGCATCCGAATCGCACCGTCGAGCAGCGAATATTCGGTGTGAAGATGGAGATGAACGAACGAATCGCGCGGCATCGTTGATATAAATGCAGTCAACCGCGTTCAGTCAAATTTGCCAAGCATTCGTGCTCGTCATTTCGTGAAAAAATTTCTTGTTTGCAATCGCGCGCACGCGTTGCTAATGAACCGCGTGCCGTGTTCAGCTCCTGCTGATGTGAATAAGTGCGCGGCCCCATCGACATGAAAAAACTGGAAGCGATCATCAAGCCGTTCAAGCTCGAGGAGGTCAAGGAAGCCTTGGCCGAGCTCGGGATTGAAGGCATGACCGTGACCGAGGTGAAAGGCTTCGGCCGCCAGAAGGGCCACACCGAAATTTACCGTGGCAGCGAATACACCGTCGATTTCTTGCCCAAGGTAAAAGTTGAAGTCGTGATGGCCGACGACATGGTCGAAAAAGCGGTCACCGCCGTGGTGGGCGCGGCCAAGACCGGAAAGATCGGCGACGGAAAAGTTTTCGTGCTTCCGGTGGAACACGCGATCCGCATCCGCACGGAAGAGATCGGCGAAAAAGCAGTTTGATGACGAGAGACCGAATTAACCCATCACTCGATGGGTTGGCTCGGCTCTATTTATTTTCAGCCGATTTTGTGAACAACCATGCCGGTTATTCACACATTTTCCCCCACTCAACCTCTCAACACCTCAACTCCTCAACCTCTTAACATGGCCTCAAAAGACAAAACTCCATCCGACGTCAGTAAAATGATCAAAGACAACGACGTGAAGTTGATCGACTTCAAGTTCACGGACTTGCTCGGCACGTGGCAACATTTCACCACCACGCTCACTGAATACGACGAGGAAATTTTCAAGGACGGCCTCGGCTTCGACGGATCGAGCATTCGCGGTTGGAGAGTCATCAACGCCTCGGACATGCTCGTTATCCCAGATCCGGCCACGGCCTGGATCGACATCTTTAACGCCGAACCGACGCTAAGTCTGATTTGCACGATCGTAGACCCGATTACGCGCGAGCCCTACGATCGCGATCCGCGCGGCGTCGCCGAAAAAGCCGAAGCGTATTTGAAATCAACGGGTATCGCCGACACCGCCTACATCGGACCCGAAGCGGAGTTCTTCATTTTTGACGACGTCCGGTTCAGCAATGAAGGGCACGCCTCGATGCATCGCGTCGACAGCATCGAGGGACATTGGAACAGCGCCCGTGAAGAATTTCCCAACCTCGGCTACAAGATTCGGCCGAAGGAAGGTTATTTCCCGGTCTCGCCCATGGATTCATTGCAGGACCTTCGCAACGAAATGTGCATCGAGATGGAAAAAGCCGGCGTCGCGATCGAGCGCCAGCATCATGAAGTCGCGACCGCGGGCCAGGCCGAGATCGATGTTCGTTTCACGTCGCTCAAGCGGATGGGCGACAATATGCAGTATTACAAATATATCATTCGCAACGTTGCGAAGCGGCATAACAAAACCGTCACGTTTATGCCGAAGCCACTTTTCGGCGACAACGGTTCGGGCATGCACACTCACATGTCGCTTTGGAACGGCGACAAACCGCTCTTCGCCGGCAACGGTTACGCCGGACTAAGCGACCTCGCGTTGTTTTTCATTGGCGGCATTTTGAAACACGCTCCGGCGCTGACCTGCATCACCAACCCCACGACGAACAGTTTCAAACGCCTGGTTCCTGGATTTGAAGCGCCGGTAAATCTCGCTTACTCTGCGCGAAATCGTTCCGCCGCGATCCGGATTCCAACTTATTCGCCGAGTCCCAAAGCAAAGCGAATCGAGTTCCGCACGCCCGACGCGGCTGCGAATCCGTATCTCGCGTTCAGCGCGATGCTGCTCGCCGGGCTTGACGGAGTCCAGAACCGCATCGATCCGGGCGATCCGCTGGACAAAAACCTTTACGATTTGCCGCCGGAAGAACTCGCCCAAATCGCCAGCGTCCCCGATTCGCTTCGCGGCGCCATCGAAGCGCTCCAGGCCGATCATCAATTCCTGCTTCGCGGCGACGTGTTCAACGCCGACTTTATCGCGAACTGGATTGACATGAAACAGAAGGAATACGACGCGCTCAGATTGCGTCCGCATCC
>DATINV010000189.1:0-17505 GCA_035473775.1 Chthoniobacterales bacterium | reverse complement strand
GCTCGATAATGTCGTCGACGCTTCTGGCGGCACGGGTAACGTTTCAGTATCGATGGGGGTCCTGGAAGGCGACACCACGGCTAATGGGCTCGTTAATTCGAGCGACATTGCCCAAACCCAATCGCAGTCGGGGCAAGCTGTGACGCAGAGCAATTTCCGTGAAGACGTGACCGTCAACGGCATCATCAGCAGTTCCGATGTTGCGCTAGTGCAATCGTTCTCGGGCACTCCCCTTTCGGGCGCGTCATTGTCTTCGCCCGCTTCGGCGACACCGATATCGAACCCGCGCAGGACCTCGCGCAACAAGTAAGAATCGCGGCGCAGACCATTGTTGTGGAGCGGTTAAACGGGTGGAATGGATTCGCGCCCGTAGCGGAGAACTTTGCTCATCCAAATGAGCTCGTTTAAGAATCCGTCGACGCGGCGGATGAAATTCTCATCGAGCAGTTGGCCGTGTTCGTCGAACAGCGTGCCGATTCGGCCAAAGTTTACGTCTTCGAAGATCGTTACCAGGCCGAGCTCGCGCATTACCGGAAGTAAATTCTCAATCACGCGCGCGCCGCCAAAAGCTCCGGCCGAGACACCGCAAATCCCGACGGCTTTGTGGATGTATTCCTTCAAACACATATCGAGAGCGTGTTTCAGCAGACCGGGAAAACTGTGATTGTATTCCGGCGTGACAATGATCAGCCCGTCGCAACGCTCGATCGTTGCTGCAAATTTTGGGTCCTTCATCTGCTCGCCGGCGTCATCGAGTTTCATCGGCACGGTGCGCACGTCGATGAATTCGGTTTCCACCCCGGCGCGGGCTTTCGTCCGTTCAAACACAAAACGGGCAGCGTGTTCGCTTTCACGCCCTTGCCGAGCCGTTCCAAGAATCAGCGGAATGAATAATGGTGTGTCCATTTAGGCAGAATTAACAAAATTTTACAGAATGGATTGCACGGAGCGACTCAGAATTCTTCGTTATTAGGATCAATTCTGTTCATTCTGCCTGATTTCGAAAGTGCCGATGGCCGGACTCGAACCGGCACGGGCCGTTTAAAGCCCAACGGATTTTAAGTCCGTTGCGTCTGCCATTTCGCCACATCGGCGGTTAACCGCGAAGGATTTTACCACAGAGATCACGGAGATCACGGAGCAAAGCATTTTCGAATCAGGAAACCAGGAACGCAGGAATTCTGGCCGACTAAGGCCGGACTGATTAGTGGAACAACGGATGCGGTTGCTGCCCCGACCCAGCAGAGCGGCACTGTTCGAAATACCGCTCCTCTGTTTTCGGGGCGACCCCGGCCAACGACGCCGTCCCTACACCAAAAGGAAATCCACTACGTCCAATCGGCCCGCCGGAACGCGTTGTACTATTTAGAGAGGTGCGAATCGGACGGGCATTATCCGGGCGGCGTCCCTCCAGATTAATTAAAACTCAAAAGGGAGGACCTATGGCTCGCAAGTTAGAAGGAAAGAAAGTCGCCATCCTGGTGACGGATGGGTTTGAACAAGTCGAAATGACCAAACCGCGCGAAGCGCTCGATGAAGCCGGCGCCGAAACGAAGATCGTGTCGACGAAATCGGGACAAATTCAGGGAATGCATCACGCCGATAAAGGCGACAAGTTCGACGTCGATCTGACGCTCGATGAAGCGCGGCCCGAGAAATTCGACGCAATCATGATTCCCGGCGGCCTAATGAATCCGGATGAACTTCGCGGAACGCCGGAAGCGCTCGAGTTTGTGAAACATTTCTTCGAGGAAGGCAAACCCGCGGCGGTGATTTGCCATGGTCCATGGGTGTTGATAGACGCTGGCGTTGTCCGGGGGCGAACTCTGACCTCCTGGCCTAATATTCAGACCGACATAAAAAACGCCGGAGGAAAATGGGTAAACGAAGAAGTCGTGGTCGATAACGGACTCGTGACTAGCCGTAAGCCCGACGATATCCCTGCGTTCAACAAGAAAATGATCGAGGAATTCTGCGAAGGAAAACACACGCAACAGAAGCGGATGGCCGGCGCGATTTTAGAAACGTAGGCGTTTCGGAGAAATTCGCATCGGCAGCGCATCAAGCCACGGGATACATGGTGCGGCGGTATCTCCCGTCGCAATGCTTCAGCCTTCTTTTGAGGCTAGGGCTCGACAAGATGGCGTGATCGGTAGAAAGCCACTACAATATTCGGCGATGACGACCGCCAACAAAATCACTGTCGCCCGGATCCTGATGATTCCAGCATTCGTGACCATGGCGATTTATTATGGCGAAAGCATCAAGCGCCATGAACCGCTGGAATGGCAACGTTTCACCGCGATTGCCATCTTTCTGATTGCCGCGGTCAGCGACGGTTTGGATGGCTATGTCGCGCGTCGCTACAAACAACGTAGCTCGTTAGGCGTAATTCTCGACCCAATCGCGGACAAAGGCCTGCTTTTGAGCGGGATTATCACATTGAGTATCGCCAGTTGGAGCGAGAGCGATCCTGACTACGGCAAATTTCCGATCTGGTTCCCTGTCCTCGTGATCACTCGCGATGCGGTCATTCTGGTAGGAGCTGTGATCCTGCATTATTTCATCGGCAACAAAATGAAAGTGAAACCGAGTTGGACGGGAAAGGTGGCCACGGTTTGCCAAATGTGCGCGATCGCGTGGGTCATGTTGCAGTTTCATTTTCTGCCACTCCTGTTCGTAGTCATCGTGGCGGGTTTCTTCACGCTGGTCTCCGGCATCATTTACGTGATGGAAGGTGTGCGCCAACTACAGGCGGAGGGACACGCCCACCCGACGCACTGACTGAATTAAGATCGCCATACGATGAATCCGCCTTCGCCAAGGCTTCGGCGTGACAGGCGGACAGGACAGCAACATGTTCATAGCCCAATGATCGGAGAGAATAAACTGCCGAGCGTCGCAATCATCGGACGGCCGAACGTTGGCAAATCCGCGCTGTTCAATCGACTGGTCCGGCGCAAGATCGCGATTGTTCACGATCAACCCGGCATCACTCGTGATCGAATCTCGGCGATCTGCGAGCGAGGTGATCCGCCGTTTAAGGTTTGGGACACGGGCGGAATTTTTGGAGCCGGCGAAACCGAGCTAACAAATCACGTGCGCCGCTCCGTTGATGAAGCATTGCGTGAAAGCGATCTGTTACTGTTTGTGGTCGACGCGAAGGACGGTCTCACGCCAATCGACGAAGATCTTGCCCGCATGCTTCGCAGATCGAAAAAGCCCATCCTGCTCGTCGTCAATAAGATCGACCACGATAAACATGAGGCGCTGGCGGCAGATTTCGATTCGTTAGGCTTCGACAAGGATGTTTCAATTAGCGCTGAGCACAATCGCGGTATCGGCGAGTTGCTGGATAATATCTCGCAGCTCCTGCCGGAAGCCATCGGGCTGAAGCCAGACGTCGGAAATCAGACGTCGGAAGCTAGCTCTGAACCAAACTCGATCGCGATTATCGGCCGGCCGAATGTTGGCAAGTCCTCGCTCATTAATGCGATTGTCCAAAGCGAACGGGCAATCGTTAGCGAATTACCGGGAACAACGCGCGATTCGGTCGATATCATTTACGAGCGCGATGGCCAGCAATTTCGTTTTATCGATACCGCCGGAATGCGACGACGCGGAAGGCTTTCGAGCTCGGTAGAAGTTTTCAGCGTGATGCGGGCGGAAAAAAGCATTCAACGCGCGGATCTTTGCGTGTTGATTGTTGATTTGACTCACGGCGTAACCGCGCAAGACAAACGGATCGGGGGGTTGATCCAGGAGGCGGGCAAAGGCGCGCTCGTTGTGTTGAACAAGTGGGACCTCGTAAAGCCAAAACGCGGCGGCCGCCAAACCATCTTCGAACTCGCCGATGAAGCACGCGAGCGAATCTTCTTTCTCGATTATGCGCCGGTCGTGATCGCGTCCGCACGGACCGGCGAAAATGTAGAACGCCTTTTTGGCATGATTGATAGGATTGATCGCGGTTCGAAGGCCCGAATTGGCACCGGTGTTTTGAATCGGTTGCTGCGCACGGCGTTTGCGGCCAGTCCGCCGCCAATGGTCAAGGGCAAGCGGTTAAAATTGTTGTACGCCGCGCAAGCGAGCGGCTTGAAGACTGAGAAGATTAAACCCCCTGAGTTCGTCTTGTTTGTGAATGATGCCCGTTTGCTGGCGCGGACTTACGGCCGTTACCTGGAGGCGCAGATCCGCAAACACACTCCCTACCCTGGTCTACCGATCATTTTGACTTTGCGCGCGCGCCGTCAAAAATTGTAGTCCGCCACTGCGCGGTGATTTCGGTGCGAATCGAACGTTTCGCGCCGGAATTTGTCTGAGTTTACCTGTAAAAATAATGAAATCTACGCAGGAAATTACCCGTGAAGTCCAGGAATTGGGCCAGTGGATCCCCGGCCTCCGCGAACAAGTTTCGCACGTTGTCGTCGGCCAGAAATACCTGGTGGACAGACTGTTACTCGGCCTCCTCGCCAACGGCCACATATTGCTCGAAGGCGTTCCGGGGTTGGCTAAGACGCTGACGGTCAAAACGATGGCGGCCGCGATCCAAACCGGCTTTCAACGATTACAATTTACGCCCGACCTCTTGCCCGCCGATTTGATAGGAACACTCATTTACAACCCGCGCACCGGCGAGTTTTCGACCAAGCTCGGCCCGATCTTTTCAAACTTGATTCTGGCGGATGAAATCAATCGTGCCCCCGCCAAAGTGCAAAGTGCTTTGCTCGAAGCGATGCAGGAACGCCAGGTCACAATCGGCGAACAGACGTATCCCCTATCCGATCCATTCCTCGTTCTCGCGACCCAGAATCCAATCGAACAGGAAGGGACTTATCAACTTCCGGAAGCGCAGCTCGATCGTTTCATGTTCAAATTAAACATCGGCTACCCGCAAAAATCCGAAGAGCGCACGATTTTGGATTTGATGGCAACGTCGACGCCCGACTTGCGCGTCCAGGGAATTGTCGATCCAAAACAAATCATCGCTGCGCGCGAAGTCGTGAATCAAATCTACATCGACGATCGGGTGAAGGATTACATCGTCGACGTGGTTTGGGCGACGCGCGAGCCTGCGACCTATAATCTGGCGCTGGAAGGTTTGATCCGTTACGGCGCTTCGCCGCGAGCGACGATTTACCTCGCGCTCGGAGCACGCGCCCATGCGTTTCTGAACGGACGCGGTTACGTTACTCCCCAGGACGTGAAAAGCATCGGACCGGACGTATTGCGACATCGCATTATTGTTAGTTACGAAGCGGAAGCCGAAGCAGTCACCAGTGAAACCATCATCGAACGAATTTTTGCCGGTCTTCCGGTTCCGTAGTTACGATGAACGGCTTGCAGGAGAAAACGGCGGAAATTCTTAAGAAGATCCGCCTGCTGGAAATTAAAACTCGCGGCTTGGTCGAGACCGTTTTCGCCGGCAACTATCACAGCGTCTTTAAAGGACGCGGAATGAATTTTGAAGACGTGCGCGAATATCAGCCCGGTGACGAAATTCGCGCGATCGATTGGAACGTAACCGCGAGACTTGGTAACGCATTCATTAAGAAATTCACCGAAGAACGCGAATTGACGGTGATGTTGATTGTCGACGTTAGCGCATCGGGAAGTTTCGGCAGTTCCACTCAGTCAAAGCGCGAACTCGCGGCTGAGGTCGCATGTCTTCTCGCCTTCAGCGCTATTCGCAACAATGACAAAGTCGGACTTCTTCTCTTTACCGACCGCGTTGAATTATTCATCCCGCCAAAAAAAGGACGTTCGCACACGCTTCGGCTCATTCGCGAAATCCTATTCTTCGAACCAGCCGGACGCGGAACTGATCCCGCGCTTGCGCTCGATTACCTAAACAGAATCGTGACCCGACGTTCGGTCGTGTTTTTCATATCCGATTTTCAAGCGCCCGATTTTTCGCACACCCTGGCTGTGAGCGGGCGGCGCCACGATTTCATCGCGGTGCGAATTCAAGATGAACGCGAAACGGTGCTTCCAAACGTCGGCATTATTACACTCGAAGACGCTGAGACAGGCGAACAAATTGAAATTAACACCGCGGACCGAAACATCCGAACGCGCTTCAGCGACCTAGCAGACGAAAATGCACGAGAACTTACCCGGACGCTACGCCGCAACAACATCGACGCGATTACCCTCCGAACAAGCGAGGACTATCTGCCCGCGCTGCGCTCATTCTTCAGGCTTCGCGAACGCCGCGCCAATATTCGTTAGGTATGAAGTTCGTTTTCCTTGCGGTAGACAATTTTCACGAGATCGCGCCACCGGTCGATTACTCCTTCATTCCAACCTGGGCGATTTTCCTCGCCAGCTTTGTCGCATTATCACTCATTGGCCTAATCCTTTGGTGGTTGAAGCGGAAACCAAAGCCTGTCCCTCCCCCAAAACTGCCACGCAATATTGCCTTGGACGAACTCGAACGCATTAGCACTGAGATCGACACGATGAATCCGTACCAGTTCAGCATTGGCGTTTCCGACATTTTGCGAAGATTCGTCACCAACCAGTACGCCCTGCCGGTAACGCGGCAAACTTCGGTCGAATTTCTGACCGCATTGGCAAAATCCTCTTCGTTCTCGGCCAATGAGAAATCGTTGCTCGAAGATTTTTTGAATCGATGCGACTTGATCAAGTTCGCGCGCTACCAAGCCACATCGGCGGACAGTCGTCTTTTGCTCGAAGAAGCGACCCGTTTCGTGAAAGGAGAACAACTTGCGCTTGCTTGATTGGTGGCCAGAAAATACCGCGCTGACTTTCGCACGACCCTGGTTGCTTTTGCTTTTGCTGGCGATTCCGATTCTCGCCTATTTGCGAGGCAAACACGGACCAGCCGCGGCCCTAACGTTTTCGTCAACATCAGCATTGCGCGCGATTGGCAAACAAAGCGCGGCACGCGTCGGGAAAATTTTACGCGCGATGATTTTCGCCAGTCTGGCAATTTTTATCGTTGGGCTTGCCCGTCCGCAGCTCGGAAAAAGCCTGACCCAAGTCGAGGCCAGCGGCATCGACATCATGCTCGTGCTCGATGTCTCCGGATCGATGTTGACAAAAGATTTTACGATCGGTGGCGACCAGGCGACTCGACTGGACGCGATTCGCGAAGTTACCCGTAAGTTCATTGACGGCCGTCCAAATGATCGCATCGGCATGATCGCGTTCGCGGGGCGGCCGTATGTCGTTAGTCCAATGACGCTCGATCACGATTGGTTGATGCAAAATCTGGAGCGCGTTCGGATTGGTCTGGTGGAAGATGGAACGGCCATCGGGTCGGCCATAGCGGCGGCGGCGAACCGGTTGAATGACAAACACTCGAAAAGTCGCGTCATCGTGTTGTTGACGGACGGCGAAAATAACGCCGGCAAAATTTCGCCGAATACCGCAGCGGAAGCGGTCAAAGCGTTGAAGATTCACTTCTACGCGATCGGTGCCGGGATTAACGGAATTGCGCCGGCCCCAATCTACACTTCCCGCGGACCAATGACCGACGCGCTCGGCAACATTTTTTATCAGAACCAGCGCGTCGAGTTCAATGAAGCGGGCCTGCGACAGGTCGCCCAAATTGCCGATGGCCAATTCTTCCGCGCGACCGACACCAAATCGCTGGAGCAGATTTACGGAGATATCGACAAGCTCGAGAAATCGACGGTGGCGGTAAAAAAGTACCAACAATACCGCGAGCTATTTCCGCTTTGCGTCATGAGCGGTTGCGGATTGTTGATCGCTCAACTTCTCCTGTCCCAAACTGTCTGGAAAAAGTTGCCATGAAGTGCGATTTCACAATGATATGAGCTTCGGCGCGCCAGTCTGGTTTTGGGCTTTGCTCGCGATTCCGATTCTCGCGCTTTTGTTTGTCCGTTCGGAACAACGCGCATCGGTGCGATTGCGTGAGTTTGTTTCTCCGCTATTGCTTCCGCAGCTTTCCGCGACAGTGAATCGTAGTCGCCGTCTCGTGCGCTTTGGTTTTCTCATGCTTGGTCTCGCGTTCGCCATTAACGCGCTGGCCCGGCCCCAATGGGGCTACATTTACGAGGACGTAAAGCGCAAAGGTCTTGATCTGCTCTTTGCCGTCGATACTTCGCGAAGCATGCTTTCAAATGACGTGGCGCCGAACCGGCTCGGACGGGTCAAGCTCGCTGGCCAGGACCTAATCAATCAATTGCAAGGCGATCGCGTGGGACTCATTGCATTTGCCGGCCGCGCGTTTTTGCAGGCTCCCCTGACGATTGATTACGAAGCCGCGGTCGAATCAATCAACGATCTGGACACAAAAACAATCCCTGAAGGCGGAACAAACATTTCTGAAGCAATCAACCTCGCGATCAAAACATTCGGTAAAAGCGCGACGGGAAATCGCGCGCTGATTATTTTCACCGATGGCGAAGAATTGAGTGGCGACGCCGTGAAGGTGGCAAAGTCCGCGGCCGAAGCCGGCTTGAAAATTTTCACGATCGGCGTGGGAACTCCCCAGGGCTCCTTAATCCCAATCACGACCGACGATGGCGAGACCGCGTTTGTAAAAGATTCCGCCGGGCAGGTTGTTAAATCCAAGCTCGATGAGAAACGGTTACACGATATCGCGCAAGCGACCGGCGGCTTTTATCTGAATCTCGGCGATAGCCCTCGCACCATGTCGCAGCTTTACCAGCAAGGCCTGTCCAAGATGAAAGCCGCGGAGATCGAAGCGCGCTTATCGCGACGACCGATTGAACGTTACGAATGGCCGCTCGGCGCCGCCCTCGTCGCGCTCGCTACCTCGATTCTGATTGGCGAGCGGAAGAAAATTCGAGCGCGGGAACGTTTACCGCGGCTGACGAAAATCGCGGTGCCGGCAGCGGCGTTGGTCTTCCTTTTCGCGAGGCCGGCGTTCGCGAGCGCACCTGGACTGAATCTTTACCGCGACGGGAAATACAAAGATGCATATCAGAGTTTTCAGGACGATCTCAAATCGCATCCCGATTCGTCCGAGAGGGAAAAAATCGAATTCGATGCCGGTGGCGCAGCTTTCAAGATGGGTGATTATAATAAAGCGCTCCAGTCGTTCAGCGACGCGTTGCTTTCACCCGACAAGCGCCTTCAAGAAAACAGTCATTTCAACCTTGGCCGCACGTTGGAAGACCGTGCCGACCTGGACCAGACCAACGATACGACCCTGAAAGATCTGAATGACGCGGCAGCGCACTATCAAGCAACGCTCGAGCTCAATCCAAGGAATGAAGCAGCCAAATCAAATCTGGCAGAAGTCAAAAAGAAGATCGAGCGGTTGAAGCAGCATCCAAAAAAGGGGGCGACGCCGGCACCACAATTGGAACCAAGCGACGCAGCCAAGAAAGCAAAGGAAAAGGCGGACAATGCAGTGAGACAGCGCGCTTACCGAAAAGCCTTAACGATTATGGAGGAGCAACTCGCGACCGATCCGACCACAAGCTACTACGCGGATTACATCAAGCGATTAGATGACATCAATGGAATTAAAACGACTGATAATCCTTAGCGCCCTTCTTGCACCCATGCTGTGTCTTGCGGAAACGGCCAGCGATTATGTTCATCGTGGTGCGCAAGAATATATCTTCGGTTATGACGACAAGGCCGAAGCCGAGGTCAAAACCGGTCTCCAAAAATTTCCCAATGATCCTGAGCTACAGAACATGACCGGTCTATTTCGGAAGAAACAGCAAGCCAAGCAATCGAAAAATCAACAAAACCAACAACAACCGCAGTCATCCGGGCAAGGACAACAGCAAGATCAGCAACAACAGAATCAACAAACACAGTCGCAGAATCAATCGAACGCGAACCAAAATCAGAACTCGAAACAGGACCAATCAAGCCAGCAAATGGCGAAGAACGAGCCGCACAAGAATCAACAGCAGCCGAAACCGGGGGAGAGCCCATCGCCATCAGGCGGCAAAGGACAACAACAGAATAACCAATCGTCGTCGGCAAAGAACGAAGACCAGGATCAAAAGCAGTCCGGCAAACAGGATCAACCCGAGCAATCACCGACACCCGGCGAAGGCGAAGATCAAATGGCTTCACCGTCTCCTGGCGAAGGCCAGGGAGAAGGAGAAAACGCGACCCCCTCGGCCACGCCAACCGGTTCTCCGGAAAAGAAATTCGCCGGCGAAATCAAAGGCGCGAACCAAGACAAGCCACCTTTACCACAAAATGCCGATGCTTTCGCCGAAATGGAGCCGGAAAAGGAAGGTCAGATGAGCGAGAAGCAGGCTGAGATGCTTTTGCAATCGATGAAGGACGAGGAAGCGCGTGTCCAACTTGATGAACGCAAGGTACGACGACGTGTCTATAATGACTGGTAGCCAAAAAAGTTGAGAGTTGAAGCGATGGAGATACACACGCGCCATTTTACGTTTGGCTTAACGCTGGTCACGCTGATGGTTACGACGGCGGTTGCGTCTGCTGCTTCGCCAAATGTGACCGCAGTGCTGAGTAATTCGGAACCGGCGGTCGGCGAAGCAGTGCAGCTGCAAATTAAAGTCAGTGGCGCGCAAAGTGCCAACGTTCCCGAGGAGATTTCAGTCGAGGGCCTTGAAATTCATCAAACAGGCACTTCGCGGCAGTTCGAAATGCACAACTTCGACGTAACCAGTAGCGTACTTTACAACTATGCGATCGTGCCGTCGCGCGCAGGAAAGTTCATAATTCCAGCGCAAACGGTTCGAGTTGGGAGCGACTCGCTTCGCACGCCGGAGCTCACGCTCGACGTGGCGAGCGATACCGGCCACTCCGCAGGAACACCCCGAGGCAATCAGGCGCAATCGGGCCTCAACAAAATTGCGTTCGCGGAATTAGTCGTCGCGAAAAAAGACGCATACGTCGGCGAGATGGTGCCGGCCGAGATTCGGCTCGCCTTTGAACCTCGCTCCCATCCTCGGTTGCAAGAAGGGCCCGAACTTTCCGGACAAGGTTTCACTACGCAGAAGTTACAGCAGCCACAGGAAAACATGGAGACGATTGGCGGCCGAACTTATCAAGTCTTAACGTTCAAGACTGCTATCTCGCCCGCGCGCTCGGGAAAATTCGAAATCGGGCCGGTGCAGGCGAAAGCAGTAGTCGTGCTGCCGAGGCGACCAAGCGCGCCACGAACCGGCCGTCCCCGCTCGCCGTTCGACCTATTTAATTTAGACGATCCATTCTCGGACCCGTTTTTTGCCGACCCGTTTGGCAGCATGGGTGAACGCATTGAGCTGCCAATAAAGAGCGAATCAGTGATGCTCAATGTAAAACCATTGCCCCCGAACGCGCCGCCAAGTTTTTCGGGAGCGATCGGTAATTTCACTATGTCAGTGGACGCCAAACCGAAAAATGTGCAGGTCGGCGATCCAATCACGGTAACTGCGACTGTCTCGGGCCGCGGCAATTTCGATCGAATGAGTGGACCGGCATTGGAGGACGAGCGCGGTTGGCACAAATATCCTCCGTCCGCGAAGTTCAAACAAGATGATGACGTCGGAATCAGCGGCGAGAAAACTTTCGAGACGGTGATTGCGCCTAACGAAAAGAAAACGGCAGTGCCGCCATTGACGTTCGCCTACTTCGACCCAGTAAAGGAAGACTATGTTACTCTCCGGAGTGATCCCCTCGCGATAGCAGTAGAAGGAGGCGCCGCGCCGGCCCCGACGGTTGCTGCTGCTTCAGCTGCGCCAAATCAATCAGCACCGGCTCGCGTGGCAACTCCGGCACCCGTGTCCAAGCCCGCCGATATTCTGTATCAACTCAACGATCTCGGTGCGGTTCGCTCCTTCGCTCCGATTTATGCCCGGCCAGCATTTTGGACGATCCAGCTGGCACCATTGATCGTGCTGCTGGGATTTGCTGGTTGGAAAATCCGCCACGAGGCGGTTGGAAATCGCGAAGTATTGCGAGTGGCGGCTTTACAACAGGAATCAGCTGACCTTTTGCGCAAACTGCGACGCGCCGAATTATCGCCGCAGGAATATTTCTCGAACGCGTCGCGAGTGGCCCGGGTCAAAACTGCCCTCGCCAAGAACATCGACCCGAACGCTGTTGATGCCGAGACCATCGCGCGAACGTTTGATCTGAACGAGAACGAACGCGCCCGGCTGCGAACCCTTTTCGCTCGTACCGACGAGTTGCGTTACAGCGGAACCGGAAATGGCGACAAGAACCTGCCACGAGAAGATCGGGAAGAAGTTCTGGGATTACTCGAAAGCTTACACTCATGAGAAGTGGAACTCTGACTCTCAGCTTCATCTTGATACTTATTGGGACCTCATTTGCGTCGGCGCAGTCGAATGCACAATTCGTAAAGGCCAATAAAGAATTCGCGGCCGGAGATTTTGACAGGGCGGCCCGGAGTTACGAAGAGCTGGTCCGCTCCGGAAAAGACACGCCAAATCTTTTTTACAATCTCGGGAACGCTTATTTCCGAAAGAAAGATTTTGGTCGCGCGATTTTGAACTACGAACGTACGCTGGCATTGGACCCGCGCCATCCGGAGGCACAAGCCAATCTGCGAATCGCACGCGATGAGGCACGGGCGCTGGAATTGGTCCCGACAAAAATGGAACGCTTGTTCGCGGTCGCTACTCCAAATCAGTACGTCGCCGCGACTGCGATTGCATTTTGGATCAGTGCATTCAGCATCTTTGCGCTAATCTTTTATTCCCGCCGAAATTTCAGGGTGATCGCGTTGCTGTTTTTATCTTCACTCATATTCGCGTTAACAGCTGTTGCAGCATGGGAATTGGAACGCGGAAAAAATGGCCGTGGCCTGGCGATCGTTACCGCTGAAAACGCCGACGCGCGTCTGGCGACTGCGGACACGGCCAATCGGGTTCTGGCCTTGCCGGCCGGCAGCGAAATTCGGATCTTGAGCGAGCGAGGCGACTGGATCTACGCAGCACTGCCAAATAACCTCCGAGGTTGGATGCCGGCCAAAAGCGCCGAGCACGTGCGGATGTAGGTTGTAGGGCCGGCGCATCGCCTTCCGATGCCAAATGCGGTAAGCGGAGCGCTTGCCCTAGAACGTTTGCGACGATCAGAGATCGCCGCTACAGCATTTGTATGAAGACAGAGATGGACGTCGAGACGAACCGAAAGGCGCTCCAAATCAATCTCGACGCGCACAAATACGGCACGTTTGCCGAAATAGGCGCCGGGCAGGAAGTTGCGCGCCGTTTTTTTCTCGTCGGTGGCGCCTCCGGAACGATCGCCAAGACGATGTCGGCTTACGACATGACGTTCAGCGACGCGATCTACGGTCCGGCCGATCGTTACGTCAGTCGCGTGCGCCTAAACACGATGCTCGATCACGAATATGATTTACTATTGGAAAGGCTGGACAAAAAACTAGGGAACGACCGCACTTTTTTCGTTTTTGCCGACACGGTGGCGGCGCGCAGTTTCAAGCAGCATAACGAATCACACGGGTGGCTGGGTGTGCGCTTTCAAACTCAACCGCGTGCGGAGCCAAGCGAGATCATCGTTCACGTCCGCATGCTGGATGAAGGAAACGCGGAGCAACAAGAAGCACTTGGCGTCATCGGGGTAAATCTGCTTCATGGCGCTTTCTATCAATCGCAGCCGGAACGACTGATCTCGTCGTTGCACGAGAATCTCGCGCCTGGCCGAATGCAGGTCGACCTGATCAAGTTTTCCGGGCCGGCGTTTGCCAAGATCGACAACCGATTAATGAATCTCCAACTAGTCAGTCAGGGTCTCACCGATGCCGTCATGTTCACGGCCGATGGAGAGATGGTGCAGGCCTCGGAGATTCTGCACAAGAAAGCAATTCTGATTGAGCGCGGAAGCTTTCGACCCGTGACTTATGCAACGAACGACATGCTCGAAGGTTCACGGCGCCAATTCCTGAAAGAAACCCGATGTTCCGAAAAGGATCTGGTCGTACTGATGGAAATGACGCTCGAAAATTTGCTGGCTGAAGGTCAGCTCAACCACGCCGACTTTTTGCAACGCGTCGATATTCTCGGCGCACTCGGGCGAACCGTCCTGATTTCAAAATTTGGCGAATACTATCGATTGGCTGGTTATCTCTCGCGTTACACTAACAAAATGATCGGCTTGGTGATGGGCGTGCCCACCTTGCACGAAATCTTTGACGAGAAATACTACCTCAATCTCGAAGGCGGAATTTTGGAAGCACTAGGCCGGATGTTCAAGCATGGCCTGAAACTTTACGTCTATCCGATGATCGATGAGAAAACTGGCAAGATCGTGACTGCGACTCAAACCGAAATCGCTCCGAATCTGCGATCACTGTTTCAATACCTGATCGACAATCGTTACATCGAAGAAATTGTGGATTATCAGAAGGATTTTCTGCGGATTTATCCGGCCGCGGTCCTAGCGAAATTAAAATCGGGAGACAAGACTTGGGAGGAAATGGTCCCGCAGGAGGTCGCCCAGATCATCAAAGAGCGCCAGTTTTTCGGTTATCGCGCAGCGGTCGCAGCCTGAGCCAACAAGGCCCGGCCAACGAGTCCGGAGAATTGCTACGTAAATGGCTCACCAAAAAGCGCCTCCACGAGGCACGTTTCCCGCTACAGGGGTTACAGCAGCATCATGGCCAAACGCGCAGATTCTGTTGTTGGCATCGACTTGGGCAAACATACGCTCAAGGGCGTCGCCCTTCGCCGCAAGAACGACAACCGGTTCGTTCTGACCAGCTTTGCCTCCCGGCCGGTGCCGGAAGAATTCGCTTCTGCTGACGATTTAGCCCGTGAATTGAAACAACTGCTCCGCGACCTCGGCGGCGCGAAATCCTGCGCCTTCGCCATTTCCGATCCCTCCAGCATCCTGCGAATCATCGAGCAGCCGAACACTCCTACCGACTTGTTGCGGACCGCCTTGCGGTTGAACGGTCTCGCGGTCCTGAATCAAGACTGCAAGGAATTCGTACTCGATGTCGCGCCGGTCATCGCGCACGGCAATGGTGCCTCGACGGCTGACAAGCCTTCTGGCGCTGGAAACGTCGGCGTGCTTACCCAGACCAAGTATTTGGTTGGAGGAATGCTGCGCAGCCAGATTAAACAAATTGTTACCGCAGCGGCCAAGGTCCGAGTCTCGGCTGAAATTGTTCAACTCGCCCCAGTTTGCTCGTTCAACGCTTTTGAATTCGCCTACCCGGAAGTTTTCGGCAACGAAGCGTTTCTGCTTCTCGACATGGGTCACCTAGAAAGCACCGTGCTCATCGGGAGCCGAGGTGAACTGGTTCTCGTTCGCAGCATCGATTACGGCGGAAAAGCTTTGATGCAGGCGCTCACCGCCGAGGATGCACTCGACGCCGACGCCGCTTGGCACATGATCCAACAGGGCGACGAAGGGATGAGCGAGATTTGCCGGAACTCGCTTGCCCGCTTGGCTATGGAAGTGCGCAACTCGATTGGCTTCTTCGAAGGCCAGCGCGAGGAAGGCATCAATCGAATTTTCGTTTCTGGCGGACTCGCCCGCGCCGAAGCTGTTTTGCAGACATTGAGCGACGAACTGACTCTGCCCTGCGAGATTTGGGACCCGCTCGAAACTTGCGAAGTCGCGTTGCCCGCGGCGAAACGCCAGAGTCTGCCTAACGAATTTGTGTCACTCAACGCCGCTTGTGGCGCGGCCTTCGAATACCTCAAACAATAACGAGCAGCAATGGCCCTTTCTATCAATCTTCTGCATGAGGAAATCCTCGAGCAGCGCCAGCGTCAGCGCGACCCGCTGAAGATCGGAATGATCGTGCTCGCAAGCTGCGGAGTCGTGCTCTTTGCTTATTACGCTTGGAACGCCTATCGCACGATCGAGATCAAGAGCCGGCTAAGCCACATCACAGCTGACTGGAAAAAAATCGAGCCGGAAGTTACCAAAGCGCAGAAGCGGTCGACTGAAGTAACCAATATCATCAACACGACTCACTTTCTCGATGAATACATCGACACACGCTTCTTCTGGGGTCCGTTGCTTGAGAAACTTTCCCGTTGTGTCCCTCCAAACGCGCAACTAAACAGCTTGGAAGGCCAAGTTCTGGACGACGAAAGAGGCGGCGGTATTTCCATCACGATCGATGGAGTAGCGGCCGCCCGAGAACCGCGCTCAGCAGCCGAAGATCTTCGGCAAATGTTGCTTGAACAGCTCGGCAAAACTTATCACGACGTAAAAGCGGAGTTCAAAGCACTGGAAGACGTAGAAACAGTCGCGAACATCGGCGGCACGAACATGCCGATGTCGCATTACATATTGCTCATCACGTTCAAGTCCAACACGGCTGCAAAACCGGCTGCTACACCGGCTCCAGCTCGCCCCAAACGCAAAACCGATGAATCTTCCTAAGTTTTCCAAAGATCAGGTCAAGAAGATGGCGCTGAGCACGATGGGCTTCGTGTTTCTGCTCTACGTCTATTTCACGTTCTTTCTCGGACCGTTACAAAGATCTCGCGACACCGCGCTGACGCAGATCGACGAATTCCAAAAGAAAATCGACGGTTCTAAAGGTGAGCTGGCAAAAGCCGCGAATCTCGAACGTCAGGCCAAGGATGCGACCAGTCGATTTGCCGCGCTCAAGGCACTCTCACCAGACGGCGCCCCGATTGCCTGGTTTCCGCCAAGGGTCAAAACTTTTTTCGCGAACCAGCAAATCGACAAAGCGTCTGCGCGCTTGGAGAGCAACATCGCTTTCAAACAGCCGGAATTATCCCACTGGGCAAAATATAATTGGCTAATCGAGTTGCCTCAGGCGGATTTTGCGGCGCTTGGCAAATCTCTCGCGGACCTGGAAAACAACGAGCCCTTGCTTTCCATTACCAAGCTGACGATTCACGTTCTGCCTAACGAATCGCAGTTTCAACAAATCGGGATCGTCGCAACTAATGTGATCGAAAAACGATGAGAAAGATCTTTTTACCAATTTGTCTCTCGATCTCGCTCGTGCCGGCGTTGTTTGCCGCTGATGAAAAGGCTGCGCCTGCCTCGAAGACAAAACCGCCCGAAAGTTCCGCACCCGCCGACGCTAAAAATAAGCCGGCAGACGAGCCCGTTCCAATCACGCTCAAAAACAAGTCGTCCTTTCAGTTCGATGCGGGATCGCGTAGTCCGTTCTGGCCGATCGGCTGGAAACCTACCGCCCGGATCGCCACTGGCGGGACCGACCAGGGAGCAGTTCCTCCGGGAGCGTTTCTGGTCACCAGTATCACGCTCGACGGGGCAACGCACTTTGCCATCATTAATGGGAAGACGATGGGCGAAGGCCAGCCGTTCGGATTGCAGATCGGCACTCAAATCTATCAGGTCACAGTCAAGCGAATCGAAGACGGCCGTGTGATTCTTGATAGTCATGGCGCAGAAATCGTTGTTCCACTGCGTCGGAAAGAAGCGGCAGAGAAGCTTCTAGACGGTGCTTCACGTTCTCCTTCGGAAAAGCGCTAAGCTGGCAGGTCAGTTAGTGCGCATCCTGCTGCATAAATCGCTCTGTTCCGGCGATTCGAATTGAGTTTTTCCGCAGAAATCGGCAATCTC
>DATINV010000188.1:0-4252 GCA_035473775.1 Chthoniobacterales bacterium | reverse complement strand
GGGACGAGCTGCGCGATGTAATCGCGAAAGTGGAAGAGGAATTGGCCGAGCTGAAGCAAGCGATCGACAGCTGGGACAACCCAGCGATTGAAGATGAAATCGGCGCCTTGCTCTTCACCGTCGTGAACCTCGGCCGGAAGTGCAAACTTGATGCTGAGACCGCACTTCAAGCCGCGACGAACAAGTTTGTTCGGCGATTCAATTTGCTGGAGGACGAGGTAAAGGCTCGCGGGAAGAAACTTGGTGAAGTCGATCCTGCCGAGCTTGATGCGATCTGGAACACGGTAAAGAAAACATCGAACGCCGAATTTCGAACGCCCAACGCCGACCAAATCTGAGTTCAACATTCGAGGTTGGACGTTCAGCGTTCGGCGTTTGCTTCTGGTTCGAGATCGTTCATATTCCCCGTCCCCGATGCAGATCCTGATTAACTTCCTGCTGGCGATCTACGTTCTGGTCGCGTTGCTGATGGTCCTGATAATTTTGATGCAACGCCCCAAGAGCGAAGGACTTGGCGCAGCGTTCGGCGGTGGCGTAACCGAAAATATTTTTGGCGCGCAAACCACCAACGTGCTGGTCAAATTTACGGCCTATCTGACCTTCATTTTTTTCGCGCTGACGTTCGTATTGTCGATCCTGTATGCGCACAAGACGAGCCGGGATACGGGATTGCGCACTGAGTTGCTGAGACAACAAACGACAGCGCAACCATCGGCTTCCCTTCCGCCGGTAAATCCAAACGCGCCAGCCGTTCCAGCTCCGGGTGCGCCGGTTTTGCCACAAGCAAGCGCATCAGCGACGACCACACCGCCGATCGTCCCTTCGGCCTCGCCCGCGCCGTCCAAGCCAAAGTAAGAATTGCCGTCCCGGGGCTAGCAGGTCACTATTCGCGGGATGCGTTTGAAGACCGTGGCTCTCGTCGTCACGGCTGTGCTCGCTCTTGGTGCGCCAGCGATTCGCGCACAAAACGACGACGCGCTGCTCGATCTGCTCATTCGAAAGAAACTGATCACTAAACAGGAAGCCGACGAAGTTCGAGCCGAATTGAAAAAACAATCGGCAAAAGCTCCTGTTGGATCAGCCGGTCAAGCGACGACAACGCAGAAGAAATATGACGGCAAGACATACACCGAAACCAGCGTCCCTTTGGAAAACAAATCCGCGTCCAAATGGAAACTATCAATCCCCATCACTGAACTCGAACTCTACGGTGACACGCGAGTTCGATACGAAATTCGTGACGGCGAGACCCTGACTGACGACACGCAGCAGCGAAATCGGGAACGGTATCGATTGCGACTCGGCTTGCGCGGTATCCTAGCGGACGACTGGTTTTTCGGCGTCCGTTTAGAAACCAGTACCAGCTCGCGATCGACCAATGTGACGTTTGGCGACGAATCTTCCGGCGGACCCTTTTTTAAGGGCAGCGATGGTATCAACGTCGGTCAGGCATATCTCGGCTATAAAGGTTTCAAAGACATCACCCTGACCGGTGGAAGAATGCCAAACCCGCTCGTGAGCACGCTGATGGTTTGGGATCCAGACATCAATCCGGAAGGCTCGGCCGAGCAATGGAAACATACTTTCACTTTTGGGAGCAGGGCCATATCCGAGCCAACGGCGTTTTCAAAAGACGGAATTGCGCTGCCCGCGGAAAAGAAAAAACCCGACTCCGCAGCTCTCAAGATCGACATCTTTGTGAATCTCGCGCAATTCGTTTACGACGACGCCAACCCGGAGAATCCGCTCGGCCGACGTGCGACAACAACTGGCAACGGGGGTACTCAGTTGATTCCTAATACGGACGCTTTCTTGCTGGCCTGGCAGGTAGGCGCAAAGTTCAACTTTCCAAACACGTTGTACGCGCAGATCGCTCCAACCTTCTATAATTATACCGGCAACGGCGATTCATTTAATGTCCATTACCAGGGCGGCGATCCGAAACTTTCGAACGCAGCGTCGCTCGCGCAGAACCAAAGCGGGATTAACAGCCTGCTGATATTCGATATGCCGGCGGAAGTCGGCTGGAAACTTGGTGATCTGCCAATGCGATTATTCGCGGACTTTGCCGTAAATCTGGATGGAGACGATCGCGCGACCGCGGCAGGACATCCAAACAAGGGCGACCAACGACATGCGTATCAAATCGGCGCCGGCGTCGGGGAATTGAAGAAGAAAGGCGATTGGCAATTGAATGTTTTCTGGCAACGGCAAGACCAGTATTCAGTCGATCCGAACCTCGTCGATACCGAATTCTGGGACAGCAAGCTGAACATGCAAGGTGTCGGCGTGACGCTCGCTTACATGTTAAGCGACGCGGTGTGGGTCCAATTGCTTTACGGCTACGCGGAACGCGCAGACGACTCGCTTGGGACCGGCGGGTTCGGCGATATCGCGATCAATCCGTTGAAGAATTTTCAGCTCTTTCAAGCTGATCTGAACGTGAAATTCTAAATTCGTCGCATCGAGCGACGATTTTTCGGGCCGGCGAGTTTCACGCAATTGTCACGTTGGCGTCATCTGTCCGTAACAATTGCTTTCTAGCTTCTGCTCGTCGCGAGAAGGCGGAGGCGGACGGCGCTAACTCGCGATCCAACCCCGCGGCTATGCCGCAATTTCAAAGGAGAAAAATGCTGATCAAAAAATTCGCTCTCATTGCAATCACCTTAAGTCTTGTCATCGCGCCGATGACTAAGTTGCGCGCCCAGGAGGCGGGCGCGCTTCTTGATCTTCTGGTTAAGAAAAAGCTGATCACGGCCAAGGAGGCGGAGAACGTTCGGGCAGAACTCAAAAAGGAGGCGGCAAAAAACCCGCCGTCACCTGCCGAGGGACCAATGAAGATGCAGAAGACCTATGACGGAAAGACCTACGTCGAGAAAGAAGTTCCGGTTGAAAAAACCGCCGCCGACAAGTGGAAATTGTCCACACCGATTACCGAGATCGAGCTCTTCGGGGATGTCCGGCTGCGTTACGCCTATAACGGCGGCCAGACCGACGATAATTCACCACTCGGCGCCAAAGCAACCGGCATCGCCGGACATGACGATTGGCAGGAACGTGAGCGAGAACGTTACCGAATCCGATT
Organism: Chthoniobacterales bacterium; assembly: GCA_035473775.1. GTDB lineage: Bacteria > Verrucomicrobiota > Verrucomicrobiia > Chthoniobacterales > UBA10450 > AV40. The sequence continues at coordinate 1,167 of DATINV010000188.1, read as the reverse complement.
GGGCATTCGCGGCACGTTATTGGATGATTGGTTCTTCGGAATTCGCCTCGAAACCAGCACCAGTTCGCGTTCAACGAACGTGACGATTGGAGATGATACCGCTGGCAATGGACCTTTCGCTAAGGCCAGCGACAGCATCAACGTCGGTCAGGCTTATCTCGGCTACAAGGGTTTCAAAGACATCACGTTGACGGGCGGCCGAATGCCGAACCCACTGGTTAACACGGCGATGGTCTGGGACCCCGATATCAACCCGGAAGGTCTGGCTGAGCAGTGGAAGCACACGTTCAGCTTTGGCGAAACCGGTGGCGAAGCGCCGTCCTACAGCAAAGACGGCAAGAACATCGCTCCAGTCGTCACAAAATCGGAGCCGCTTATCAAACTCGATATCTTCGTCAATCTGGCTCAGTTCGTTTATGACGATTCAAACCCAGAGAATCCGCTCGGACCTCGGGCGACTACAACTGCGAACGGAGGCCACCAACTGGTCCCGAATACCGATGCGTTCCTGATGGCGTGGCAGGCCGGGGCGAAAGTTACATTTCCGCACGGCATGTTCTTTCAGGTGGCACCGACGATTTACAATTACACCGGCAATGGAGACACCTTTAACGTTCATTACCAGGGCGGTTCGCCATTCGTGACTAACGCGGTGTCGCTGGCCCAAAATCAGACCGGAATCAACAGTCTGCTCGTTTTCGACATGCCGATGGAGTTCGGTTGGAAGATCGGCAAACTGCCGATGCACATTTTCGGCGACTTCGCGGCCAACCTCGAGGGGGACGATCGGGCAACGGCTGCCGGACATCCTGGTCACGGCGATCAACGCTACGCGTTTCAAGCCGGGGCAGGAGTTGGCCAGCTCAAGAAAAAACATGACTGGCAGGTTGACGTTTATTATCAACTTTCGGAGCAGTACGCACTCGATCCGAACCTGGTCGATGATGATATTTTCGATGGCCGCCAGAACATGGAAGGCGTCGTGGTAAAGGCAGGATACGCACTAAGCGATGCGGTCAGTGTTAATTTCACCTATCACTACGGCTGGCGTCATGATGATGATTTGGGGACGGGCGGAACACCTATCGCCATTGGCATCAATCCACTTGACCAGTACCAACTCTTCTTCGCCGACCTCAACATCAAATTCTAAGAAAGCATTTCGCA
>DATINV010000187.1:0-3510 GCA_035473775.1 Chthoniobacterales bacterium | reverse complement strand
TCGATAAGACCTTCTTCGCGGGCGATTGTTCGATGGGGCGTTTCGGAATTGATTGCCGTTGTGTCGGATCGCGTCGCCGCTTCCACGCGGAGAATTTCCGGGTAATCGCGGCTCGAGTTTAGCCGGCCGAAAAGATCGCTGCTCTCCTCGGCGCCGTTCTTCACGCGGAGGCGCGGCGGCGTGATAATCAAAACCGTCGGCTTTCTTTCGCACAATCCCTCGACCAATGAAGCGTTCGAGCGAGCGCAGCGAACTCTGGTCTTCCGGTGTGACAAAACTGATGGCATCGCCGACGGCTTGCGCTCGACCAGTCCGGCCGATCCGATGCACGTAATCCTCCGAATGCATGGGAAAGTCGTAGTTCACCACGTGCGAAATGCCATCGACATCAATTCCGCGGGCAGCGATGTCGGTCGCCACCAAAACGCGGACCGCTCCTGATTTAAAATCTTTCAAGGCGCGCAGCCGCTGATTTTGTGATCGGTTGGAATGAATGGTTCCGGTTTTGATTCCGCCGCCTTCGAGTTTACGCGCGATGCGATCCGCCCCGCGCTTCGTCCGCGTGAAAACCAGAACCGTGTCCAATCGCGCATCGCCCAGCAAATGCAGAAGCAGCGCCTGTTTCAAATGCGGACTCACTTCGTAAACAAATTGCGTGACCGTTTCCGCCGGATTGGCGCGACGCCCAATCTCGATCACCTTCGGCGATCTTTGAAACTCGTGGGTTAGCTTTTCGATTTCCCGCGAAAGCGAAGCTGAGAACATCAACGTCTGCCGTTGTTTCGGTAGTGCTTTGACGATTTGCCGGATCTGCGGGAGGAAACCCATGTCCAGCATTCGATCGGCTTCATCCAGGACGAGAAACTGAATGCCAGAAAAGTTCGTCTGTCGTTGTCCCATAAGATCAATGAGACGACCGGGAGTTGCCACCACCAGGTCTACTCCGGAACGGAGCGCCGCGATCTGCGGGCGCTCACTTACCCCGCCGTAAATCGTGGCCATTCGCAACGGCAAATGTTTCGCGTAAGCGCGCACATTCTCCTCTATCTGCACCACCAGCTCGCGGGTGGGCGCAACTATGAGAGCGCGCATTCCAGGTCGCTGCCCGTTGCGGGCCATCAACTTCGTTAGGATTGGCAAAACGAACGCCGCGGTTTTTCCAGTGCCGGTCTGCGCAATGCCGATGACATCGTGCCCGGCCATGACTTCGGGAATAGCGGCCAGTTGAATCGGAGTCGGCTCAGTATATCCAGCTTCCTGGATCGCACTGAGGACTTGAGGTGAGAGTTGGAGAGCGCGAAACGGCATAACAATCACCACCATCGCCCGGTACAGCGGTCTCCGCACCTTCGCTGTTTTCGTACTACTCTCCCGCGTAATGGCGACAGAGAATTAGCTGTCAGCGATACTCAATCGTCACGATTTTCGCGCTTCGTCCGTCTTCGAGCGTGATCCAGTCGCCAAGGTCCGCGGCGAGAAACGCTTTGCCGAGCGGCGAAATCCAACTAACCGCATCCGATTCGAAATCGAGCTCGTCAACGCCGACGATCGTATAGGTTTCGGTTCCACCTTTCTTATCTTTCACCGTAACCGTTGCGCCGAACGTGACGCTGTTCGAAGCCGTTTCCGGCGGCTCGACGACGTGGATCGACGCCAGAATTTGTTCCAACTCGCCGACGCGCTCATTGTTCGAGTTCGCCGCGCGAAGTTTATTTAATTCATCGCGCAAACGCGTCGCGCCACGGGCCGTGATGTAATTGATCGCACCCGGTGGTAATCCTGAAGTCGATCGCTTCCGACCGCTTCTCTCCGGAGGATCGACATCTTCTTTAACGAAAGCCCTGCTCACCAAGCCAGTCCCTCTTACTTCTTAATTCTCACTTTTGCGTTTTCCTAACGCTTGGTTGCGCTGCGGTAGGGATGATGGTGCTTATACAATTCAAGGCGTTTGAAATATTCAGGCAACGCTTTCTGCGCAATTTCCGCCATCTTCACAGCTAACTTATCGCTACCCGGGTAGTCGGTTTTTTGAAGCGTCTCGTCTTTCCCAGATCGGTTCAGATCAATCGCCTGTTGCTCATAACGCACGGCCGAATCGAAATCGCCCGATTCCGCGTAAGCCGCCGCCAGCGTGTCGATGTAGTCGGCATACTTCCATTTGCTCATCTCACAGGCTCGCTTCGCGTCTTGCACCGCAACCTTGCCATCTCTGAATGAGGCGTCAGGGCATGTTGCGCGGAGCGACGCGCGCCAATTCAATGCCAGCGCCATTCCATACTGGTTTGTGGTTTGAAAAGTCACGCTCGTTAACGCGTTTAAATCTTTTAGCGCCGCCGCATAGTTTCCGATGGTTTGATAAATGATTGCTCTCTCCCAGCTCGCCATGAAAAAGGCGGGCTGTAATCGAATCGTTTGATTCAAATCGTTGATCGCGGCATTCCAGTTCTTTTCCTTGCGAAACGCAACCGCACGATTGTAATAAGCAGTCCATCGGCTCGGTTCGACACGGATCGCAGCGTCGAAATATTTCCGTGCTTCGGCGTATCTCCCTTTGTTGAGAATGTCATTGCCATAGTTGTCGTACTGGAGCGCAGACCAGCCTTGAGGCACGCCCGGCTGGTTAACGTTGGGGGCGGCCAAGGAGAGAAACTGAACGCAAAGTAAACTCGACAATGTGAGGGGAACTAAACGCATGACGATCTCTAGCAGTCGCTATATAAGACGTAAAGTTCGTTTCGGCGAAACGCCGAAACCCACGCCCGAGACGGGCGCGCTCCCCAAAAATTTCGCGCCACCTCTACTTGCTACCGCTTGTCACTCGTCACTCGCTTGTTATCCGCCGGTTCGAAACTGGTCGTCTTTGTTTTTGAATAGAATGTTGAACGTAGTAAGCGATCCGTAACAGCGGGTGATGTACTGTTGCAGGTCGAACTTGTCTGCATCGCTGAGTTTGTCGCTCGCGTTCACCTTCTGTTCGAGGACTCGCAGATTATTCCGAATCATCACGATTTTGTGAAAGAACGTCTCAAGCGGCACTTCTTTTGGCTGAAGCGAGCTGTCTGCCGATCGCATAACTAACGTCCCGCGCTGCCATCGATTCGCCAAACCTTCCACGACCGCGTCCTTTGGTTCGAGGCCGAGCGCTTCGACGACGGCGTCCGCAGTCTCACGGATCAAATTCGTAAGCGGCATCTGTAATTCGCTCAAAGTGGCGGTCGATTCAGCAGGTTGCAGATCGCTGGAGGCAGGCGCAATTGTCCGCGGAGCATCATCGAACGAAATCTCCGCCGTTTGCTCGGTCAACGATCGCACCACCCCGACGCCGTACTGCGGATGGCGTACCTTCATCCCGATATGAAGTGTCCCAATGTTCATGACTCAAATAAATCCAATCGGATCGACAATTCCACTCGCATGATCAGATTTAACCGCAGAGCTCACGGAGAACACTGAGATTAACAGAAGTTAACAAAGGAAACAGAGCAGCTGAGAGATACTTGGTCATCTTCG
>DATINV010000186.1:0-31196 GCA_035473775.1 Chthoniobacterales bacterium | reverse complement strand
ATCGCGGTCAATGGAGGGTGCCGCGCTGTTGCGGCCAGTCCAGCTCGGACCGCCCATTAATTTGGGACACGACAGCGCCTGTCCCTCCATTTAGATTTCAACGTGGAAGATTTTACCGGAACAATCCAGGATCAGCCGACTCGTCGGCTTTGGACCCTAGAGGCGCCGTTCGATGAACGCGTCCGCGAGCTGGTCCGCGATTGGGGCGCGACCAAGACGCCGGAGTTGATCGAGGAAATGATCGTCACCGCACTAAAAATGGCCCGGGACGAAATGAGCGTGGCGGATTTGAAGTTGATGAATCGCTCGCTCAAGGAAATGCGCTACGCGGCGAAGATTTTCGCGCCTTACGCGCATCTTCGAAAGGTGGTGGTGTTTGGCTCCGCCCGTATTCCGCCCGAGGCGCCAGAATCCAAAGTTGCGGAAGAATTTGCTCATCGAATGATTGCGCAGCAATACATGGTCATCACCGGCGGTGGGGATGGGATCATGGGTGCCGCCCAAAAAGGTGCGGGCCGCGAACACAGCTTTGGTTTGAACATTCGCCTGCCTTTTGAACAGCACGCGAACGAAGTGATCGAGGGCGATCCGAAGCTAATCAACTTCAATTATTTTTTTGATCGCAAACTCAACTTCGTGAAGGAATCGCACGCCTTTGCGCTTTTTCCGGGCGGCTACGGAACAATGGACGAGACATTCGAGGTCCTTACTCTGATGCAGACCGGCAAATCCCGCATTATTCCAGTGGTGATGCTTGACCGGCCTGGCGGGAACTATTGGCAGACCTGGATGAAATTCCTGACCGAATTCCTTAACAAGCTTGGGCTGGTTTCGGTCGAGGATTTCTCATTCTTCAAAATTGCGCCCGACATCGATTCCGCGGTCCAGGAGATTCTTCAGTTTTACAAAATTTACCATTCGACGCGCTGGGTCGGAGAACAGTTGGTAATTCGCATCAACCGGCGTTTGTCGAGCGACGCGGTGGCGGATTTGAACAAGAGATTTTCCGATATCGTTCGCGAAGGCCAGATCGTGCAGGGCAGCGCTCTACGCGTGGAAAAAAACGAGCCCGCGATTTGGGACCTTCCGCGATTGATTCTGACGCCCTACCGGGACAAATTCGGCCGGTTCCGGCAATTGATCGACGCGATCAATCTGGCGTCAGTCGGGTAAGACGGGCTCGGGTTCAGCGATCGGAGCGACCGCCGCCGTTTCGACGCGCGGTTGGCCGCGGACGTACGATTTTCTGGTCTCTTTGACCAAGGCAAGATCGACATCGAGCTTCGCCCGCATCATTCGATCGAAACAGAAATGCTCACGCGCGTAGCGCAATCCGTTGGCGGCGCAACGCTCTGCCAGATTTGGATTGGACAGGAACAGCAAAATGGCGGTGGCGAGCGCGTTGGAGTCGTTGGGTTGGACGATCAATCCGCTTTCGCCATGAATAATGATCTCAGGAACGTCGCCCACTCGCGTGGCCACGACCGGTCGGCCACTGGCGAACGCCTCGCGTAAAACAATCGGCGACGCTTCGGTATGGCGTGATGCAATCACCACCATGTTTGCGGCGGCGAGAATATCCGGGATGTCCCAGCGATACCCCATCATCAACACGTTGCCGTTTAAGCCCGCGCGATCGATCGCTTTCCGGACCCACTTTTCGCGGCTGCGTCCGCCGGTTGCTTCACCAACGAAAACAAAACGTGCATCGGGCCGTTGATGAAGAACGATTCGTGCGGCTTCGACCAAATTGAATTGGCCTTTGTCCGGCCGAATCATGCCGATGTTGGCGATAACCGGAGTTTCAGCGGACAATCCGACTTCGCGGCGGAATTTCATCCGGTCGCGCGTTGGCGAAAATTTGTCGAGATCGACTGCCGATCCGATGACTTCGATTTTGTGCGGCGCGATTCCGTACTGCTCGATGAACTCGTTTTTGATGACGCGCGCATCGGCAACAATTTTCGCACAACCATGTTTGTAAATGAAGGCGCGTTGCTTTTTGCCCAGCGGATCGGTGATGCAACGGGCACGGGTCACCGGCCAGCCACACACGAAGAGCGGCAAACAAAGCCAATGATCTTTTGAGCTGTAGCTCTTGATCAGGTCGACGCGATTGCGGCGGCAAAAAAGCCAGATCCGAAAAGAGACGAGGGGATTGATTCGATGTTTGAGCGACATCGGGATGACGGGTGTTCCGAGTTCGCGCGCTTTCGTCATCACTTCGCTCGTTGGATCGCAAATCAGCCAGGCGCGATGGCCGTTCGCGTTGAGCCAGTTAATCTCAAGACAGGTGCGATATTCCTGTCCGCCCCAACTGCCGCTGCTTTCGAGATGAAGTAGATTCACGCCGGTTTATCGACCTTTCCGCCAGTGTGAACAGTTTCCGGGCGTTTTTCGAGAATATAATCGTGTATGGTATTTACGGTCCGAAGGGCCTTTCCGGCGACCTCCGAATTTGGCACCCCTACGCCAAAGGTTTTCTCCATGCTGACCACCAGCTCCAGGGCGTCAATCGAGTCCAATCCAAGTCCCCCTGGCCCAAAAAGCGGGACGTCATCCCCAATCTGCTCCGGGGTAACCTGGAGCATCAGGTTTTTGACCAGCATCTCCTTGATGCGCGATCGCAGGTCGGGGTCGGACATAGGTTAGGGCGGCGCGAAATTGTCGTAAACGGACGTGCGGGTCAACACTCGTTTTGCCGCGCAGGAAGGAAAAAGCCGCGTCCCGGTAAAACCTAGACCTTGTCGATCGAGTTTGGATTGGGCTGCGGACTAGGTGCCGGATTCTGCGGGACCGTCGATTGGGGCGGATTGGTCTTCGCCGTGGTATCGGTTGGGCCGGCCTTGTGCAGCTCGTCGGTGAACTCATCCTTGGCCTTTTGGAATTCTTTAATCGCCTGGCCGAGACCGCGCGCCAGTTCGGGTAATTTCTTCGCTCCAAACAGAACGAGAATGATAAGCAAGATGACCAGCAAGTCCGGTCCGCCCAGATTCATGAAACTGGCGAGGATATTCATGGTCCTGCCGAACATTCCGTCTCGATTGCCTAAGTTGCAAGGCAATTCGGGACTAGACCCGGCGTGTTGTGATTTCGCGTGGTGAGCGTAACTTTGCCAATGCCCCGTTCCCGCGCCTTTACCCTGCTGGAGATCATTATCGCGGTCGCGATCATGGCCACGTTGCTTTTGATGGCGGTGCCAAGTCTAGAAGGGGTCTTAGCGGACAGGCATTTACGCGCGTCGTTGGATGAATTCAACAAACTGGTGCGCGGAGCGCAAGAACGCAGCGTGTCGGAACATCGCGCGTACCTGATCGTGTGGACGGACAAGAACGTGTATTTGCAGCCGGAGGCATTTAACAAAGACGACGATCGGCAACCACTAGCGACGTTCGAATTAGAACGGGGCGCAGTATTTACGCTGACGCTTCCCGCGGCGCTGACTTCCAAAAAACCAGGCGAATGGATTTTCTGGCCGACCGGCACCTGCGAACCAGCGATTGTGCAGTTTACCGGAAAGGCGGGAACGTGGACGGCAAATTATTCACCGCTAACCGCGCACGGCGAACTGACGAATTATGCAGCGCGCTAAGACCAGAGATCAGAAGGCAGAGGTCAGAAGTCAGATCGGCTTTGCCCTATACGAAGTATTGATGGGTGTGGCGATTTTTGCTCTCGGCGTGCTCGCGCTTGGCCGCGCGGTCCAGAACTGTATCAACGCGAGCGCACTCAACGCGGAAGAAAACCGCGTTCATCTGATTTTGTCGAACCGGATGGCGGAAGTGCAAACAACGCCGGGAATACCTGACGAGAAGAAAGAATTCAACGTCGATACCGGCTACGGCACAGTGAAGCTTTTGCAGACCAGCGTAGATGCTGGATTAAAGGACGATAATGGAGCACAGCTTTCCGGTCTGCATCGCATCGTGCTGACCGCGAAATGGAGCCGTGCCGGCACCGGTCAATCCGAGCAACTCGAATTTTATGTGTACCGACCGGGTTAAACGCGACCGCGGCTTCACCCTGCTGGAAATCATCGTCGCGGTGGCGATTCTGGCGATGATGGCGATGGCGATTTATCGCTTCGTCCAATCAAATTTGATCGCCATACGTGTTTCTTCCGACGTGATTGCGGCCGACGCTCGCTACGACGGTTTGCTCGACATGCTGACCGCACAGTGGCAGAGCTTACCGTCGGGCAAAGGCGCGCTGCTGGGCGACACCTTCAAGTTGAGTGATCGATCGCGCGACGAGATTCGCTGGGTCTGCGGCGCGGGCCCAGGATTGATGACGCGATATGCCGCGGGCGAGTACATTGTCAGCCTGCGACTTCAGGCCGAAAAGAACAGCGACCGATACGATCTCGGAATTTTGCGCAAATCGAAAAGTGATTCCGAGGTCAGCGATGTAAACGAAAGCTGGGTACCGCTGATCGAAAACGTAAGCAGTTTGCAGGTTCGTTATTTTGACGTTCGACTGAATGTCTGGGTGGAACGCTGGACCGATGCCGGCACCTTGCCGCGACTGGTAAAGGTGATCATCGGCCGTAGCGATTCGGCGATACCATGGGAAGCGATCATTCCGCTTGGGCGAACAGCAATGTGAAAAATCCGAAATTCAAAACCCGAAATCCGAAGTTTTCGGCCGGCGCGGCAATCTTGCTTGCGCTCTGGGCATTGTTCCTTTTGAGCGCGCTGGTGATTTCGTGGGCTCTCGATATCAATTCGCGACTGACGGTTTCAAGCGAAGGCAACCGAACGTTGAAAGCGGAAGCGGTCGCTTGTTCGGGTGCGGAAGTGGCGCTGAATCCGACGATCAAGCCCGATTCGCCAAACTTGAAGGGCCGATTAAACAACGGCGCGACTTATGATGCTCGAATAACCGGGGAGGGCGGACGAATCGATTTGAACTGGGTGGTGCTTCCTCAAAATATTGAAATACTGCGTAATTATCTTCAGAACAAAGGGATCGACCTTAACGAACGCGATCTGATGATCGACGCGCTGCAGGATTGGATCGAACCAAACACGGGTTTGCACCGCTTGAACGCGCCGCCCGAGACGGACGATTACCATCCCGCGCATTTGCCTCTCGCCCGAGTAGACGAAGTAAAAAAGGTTGCGGGTTGGGCCGAGTTTACATCGGTGCCCGGTTGGGACGATGATTTCACGGTGAACACGCGGCAGGGCATCGATCTGACGTGGGCGTCGCGCAATGTCTTACTTGCGCTGCCGGGGTTAACGAACGACATGGTTGACCGTTTTCTCCAAGTTCGCCAAGGCCCCGACGGTATCGATGGAACCGAAGATGACACCTTGATCGAAAGCAACGAAAATGCTGCTGCTCTGCTTGGACTTAATCAGCAACAAATCACCCAACTTCAACCGTTCCTTTCGCCAGGCCCCGTCGCGATATTTCGGGTTGTCAGCGTTGGGACCGCAGGCAAAGCGAAACGGACGGTACAAATGGTATTCCGGCGTATCGGCGTGATGCCGCAAGTAATGACCTGGAGAGAATTTTAGTGACCGACACCAAGTCCATAAAGGCCAGTCCTGTTTTCATCACTCCGACCGCGCACGGGTGGAATCTCTTGCGAGCACGCGACGGGAATGGAGCGTGGGACGTGCGCCTTCTGCCGACGCTGGCGGAGATCGTTCCGCTCGTGTCGGCCCAGGACGATATCGTGTTGAGTCTGCCGGTCACCGCCGTGCTCGCGCAACGGTTTCGATTGCCGACGGTCGATCCGGCGGAGTTTCCGGAAATGGTCCGGCTGCAAATTGAGAAAGCGCTTCCATTTTCGCCTGAAGACGTGACCGCCGATTTCGAATTGATCGAGCAAAATGAAAACGAGAGCGTTATTTCGGCGGTGGCAGTTCGAAATGAGCAATTGATGGAGATCGCCGGGCCGCTACTCGACAAAGGCGTGATTCCGCAACAGGTCACCGTTTATGCGGCGCAGCGCGCGACCACCCATGCGCCGGAAGGGCGCGCGCTTTTGATTTATCCGGAAGGCGAAAAATTGGTTTCGGCGGTGACCGAGAATGGCAAGGTGAGTCTCACTCGAACTTTGGACGGCGCTAAGCCGGAGCATTTGGAGGCGGAATTGCCGCAAATTGCCTTGAGCGCGGAGTTGCAAGGTATCAACAGTTCGTTTCCAAATGTGTTGCTCGATGAAAGTTGTTACGAGCTGCGCGACACGGTTCAAGGAATCCTAGATAGCAAACCCGCGCTGGTTGGGGTCGAAACTCCGCCGGCCTCGGTAAAACTGAATTTGCTGCCGGACAGTTGGCGGCAACGCAGATCCCAGTTGGCCAAGCGCGGCGAATGGCAGAAAAGGTTAACGTTGGCGGGCGCCGTCTACGCCGGCTTATTTTTATTGTTCCTATTGTATCTTGGCTACACCCGTTTCGCTATCGCCGCACTGGATCGGCTGATTACGCGTGACTCCCCCCAAACTCAATTCATCCGCGAAACCGAATCCGACTGGAAATCGCTCGCCCCAGCGATCGACTCTCGTTATTACCCAGTCGAAATCCTTCTTCATCTTGCCGAGGATTTGCCCTCACCGGATGTGCGCATCACCTCTTACAATCAATCAGCACGCCAAATTTCAGTGGACGGCGAGGCGAACACCGCGGCTCTCGCATATCAATTCGGTGAGAAGGTGAAAAAAGACAGCGCGCTGCAAAACTTTCGGTTCGACATGGCCGCCCCGCGAATTTTGCCCAATAATCACGCCCAATTTCGTTTGGAGGGAAAACCGAAATGATGGAAAAACTGACGGCCGCTTATCTGCGGATGAATCAGCGGGAGCGAACGATGACGCTCGTCATTTCAGCGATCTTATTCTTGCTGATCAACATCTTTGTTTGGCGAATGGTTCTGGGAAGCATCGGCAGCTCGCGGCGCGAGCTGGCGGCGCGCAGGTCGACTCGGGCGCAACAGGTTGTCTATATGAAAGAGCGCGACCTTTGGGCAAAACGCGAGCAATGGCTTGAGAAGACCCAGCCGCCGATGAAAGGCGCCGAAGAAGCTTCGACTTTGCTCGACCAGGTCAAACAAGTCGCCGGCAAATACGACGTGTTAGTCGAAAACCCTGCGATCGGCGCGGGCGAAACAACGCCCACTCATCAGACGGTCTTCGCCTCCATCGACACCAGTGGTCACTGGCCCGATATGGTTCATTTCCTTTATGATGTTCAACAACCAGACGCTTTCATTGTCTTTGAAAGCGTGAATCTGGCGGTAGATAATAACGATGCGACAATGATGCGCGGAAAATTCAAAATCGCGCGCTGGTTTGCTCCGGTCCAGCGCAGAAAGGGCTAATCATGAGATTGGGAATTGCGTTAGTGCCGATCTTTGTCTTTAGCGTCGCTCTCGTTGCTCGGGCGGACGATTTGCCGGCAAAACTTAATTTCGATCGCTACAAGGGAATCCTCGAACATTCTCCTTTTGCGGTGGCAACGGCAATGGTTGCGCCGGCGGCTACCCCGAATTTCGCCAAGGACCTCTATGTCATGAGCGCGGCGAAATCTCCAGACGGCGACATGGTGGTGATCGGTTCGATGACGGATAAGGAATTCAAGAAGTATCTCACCACGAAGAACCCGGTGGAGGGTTATGGCATCGCCAGCATTGACTGGTCGGATAAGGTCGGTGAAACCAAAGTGACGATTAGCAAGGACGGCCAGTACGCCGCCTTAGGATTCAATCAGGCTGAAATGTCGAAGCCGGTGCCGAACAGGCCTAATGGGGCGCCGCCGCCCGGGCCAGCTTTCCAACAACAGCCGCCGAATTTTCAAAGGCCCGTTGGACTTCCCACGCCAAGCCCGCACGTGCGAGGTGTGATTCAGCGCAATCCGCAAGCACCGGCGACGCCTAATTCCTCCGCGGAAGATTGAGGCGACGCTGAATCAGGGCGAGCGTTATTGGCCCCAATTGTCGTCCGCGGTGTCGGGTTGGCGATCAGGTCCCGCGGAATAGAGATCGTATTTGTCGGGATTTTTGACCCCCGGACAACGATAAACGTAGGGCGAACCCCACGGATCTTGTGGAAGCTCTTTGAAGAATGGATACCAGCGGGCCGGATGCGGTTCGGTCGACGGCTGGGAGACAAGTGCCTGCAGCCCTTGCTCGGTTGTCGGATAGAACCCGTTCATCGCTTCGTACTGCATGAGCTGGGTTCCGATCGCCTGGATATCGGCTTTAACTGCCACGGTTTTGGCGAAGCCCGTTGGGTTGCCCATTCGATTAATCGCCAAACCGAGTAGAATCACAATGATGCTAACCACGATCATGATCTCGAGCAGGGTAAAGCCGGACCGGGTATTTTGTTTTCTCATTTTGTGATCTAGCTCAGACAAGCAACGGCTGAACGTGGTTCAATCAACTCCCGAAAAGAATCAGTTGCTGGTTTTCAGCAGATAATCCGATTTCTCCCAAAGATACTTTAGTTGAACTTGCGTCCCGCGGACCGCCGATGCCGACGTTTCCGGACCGGCGATGATCATCACATCGTTCGCGCCGACTTTCAAGCTGCTGACCGGAATGAGCTTTTGGGCGCGCAGCCAGCCGGTGTATTGAAAATGCATCCCCTTGATCATTGATTCCGATTCGCCCCGGTAGCCTGGGTCGGCCAGCTCGGGCAGAGTGAGAGTGGCGGTTCCGACGTCTTCACTATTTACATAAACCTGCGGAGGCGAGTCGACCCGTGGGCTTGCGACTTCAAAGGTCAGTAATGCCATCAGAGGTTGTTGTTCGATTGGGAATTGAAACGTCGCCGCATGCTCTGCATCGGGACCCATCTGAATTGCCTCGCTTGCCAATGTGGCCGTCACAGTTCCAAAACGCTCGGTGTCCTGGCCGGGCGAGTGCAATGGTGGTAGCGACGAAAATGGTTCGGGAATTACGTCGCGATGTTCGGCATTAGTAGGATGGACGACCTCACTACTCGTCATCCAATCGAGATAAGCCCCGCGCACCGTTTTGCCGTCTCCCGGAACTTCGACGTCGACGGCTGAAATTCCTTTCATCGGGATCATCACCGAATCTGACGTTGGTAGGCCGATGCCGGAACCGAGTACGCCCGAACGCAATACCTGTGTGCCCGATTCATCCCACACCACGACTTCGGGCCGCGCCTGGTCATTGTCGTCGAAGAAAAGGCGCAGGAACATCACCTGGGTATCGGGCGATGGCGCCGACACATGAATCCGAAAAATCGTTTTGCCGGTGCCATTTGAGGTCATGCTTACCGATTCGACCCAATCCGGCGCGCTTTGCGGACGCGAGCTGGCGGCGGGCTGTTGGCGCAGATCGACCCACGCGCTGTCGGCGACTGGCTGGACGTCTCCGTTCTCCGGCAGATTGTTGCTGATCGCCTCTTGAGCGAACGCGGCAGTTGTTGCGCTGATTGAAACTAGCGCAGCCAAACGGAGCAGCATTTCGTCGCGGAACCTAACTTAATGTGGCGTGACCTGCAAGCCTTTGGTCGCAGTAAATACCGCGTCGAGAATACTGTAAACGACGAGACCGACGACGAGTGCGATGAGCACGATGATTACCGGCGGGATCAATTGCGAAATAATCGCAACATTTCGATCGAGCTCACGTTCGTAAACATCCGCGATGGTTTGCATTGTTTCGCCGAAACGTCCCGTTTGTTCGCCTACCGCCATCATGTCGGTAAATAAATCCGGAAAGATTCGCTGTGAACTCAGTGCCGTCGAAAGCGTTGCTCCGTCAATGACGGCACGACGGGCCTCGATTAATTTCATTTCCAGATATTTGTTTCCAGCGATCTCGCTCACCAGATCCAATGACCGGAGAAGCGGGATCCCATTTTGGATCAATGTTCCAAGAGTGCGCGAAAACTGCGCATAGTAGCTATACCGGATCACCCGGCCGTAACCGGGAATCTTTAAACGGAACCGGTCCCATGTTAGTCGCCCTTCTTCAGTGCGGACGAATGCGCGAAAGCCGACCATGATTCCAACTACAATCAACGCGGCAAGCCACCAATACGTGACGATTACATGATTGATGTTCATCAACATCTGCGTAGCGAACGGAAGCGACCCGCCGATTTGCGTCATGAAGCCTTTCAATTGCGGCACCATGTAAGTGATGAAAACCGTGATCAGCGCCGCGCCGGCGACGGCCAGAAACGCGGGATAAATCAGCGCCTGTTGCACGCGGTCGCGCAGGTTCTTGGCCTGCATCAAATGTTTGACCAGGCGCAACAGAATCTCCGGCAAGGCGCCACTGGCTTCACCGGCCGCGACCAAGTTCACGTACAACGGCGGAAAAATTCGCGGCATTTCCCGCAGCGCTTGAGAAAAACTGCGTCCGTCGATCAACGCTTGATGCAACGAACGCGTCATTTGTTGCACCTTTGGCTGCTTGATACGCTTTTCGAGAATAGACAGTGCTTCGTCCAGAGTCATTCCCGCCTGGAGTAAATGGGCAAGTTGTTCGGTAAAAATGAGCAACTGGCTCTGCGGAATTTTCAGGCTTCGGGTCGGCGCCGGTGGCATTGTGGCCTTAAGCGCGCCAGTTTTTTCCGTCGCCGTCGGTCGTCCGTCGATCACCTCAATCTTGATCGGGATACAGCGCTTCTGCTCGATCTGCCGAATCGCGACCGTTCGATCGGGGCAATCCAGAACGCCTTCGACCAAAGCGCCCTTCGCGTCACGCGCGCGATACGAGAATTGTGGCATCGGTCAAAGTTTAGTTTGAAATCCGTAATCCCGCCATGGTCTCAGCTGTCGACGCGGCGGTTGGAAGTTAATGCGAAAATATCAAATCGAAAGTCGCGGCGACCGTGGTTGTATAAAAATATGGACATCGGCTCCGTTAGTTGGTATTCTCCGCGCCGTTAGTGGGGTGAACATGCTGCGCACGGCCGTTGTTCTCGATTTCGTCGCGCGTGTTGTCTCGATTTCTCCCGCTTATCTCACCGATCGGTGGTGTTTTGTCCGCTGAGCGCATCGCAAATTTGACTTTCCATGGCACAAATGATGCAGAGAGAAACAGCAATATGAGAACGTTCGCTCTCGGCGTTCTGCTAAGCCTTGTGCTCGTCGCACAAGGATTCGCAATCATCCGCCCGCCTTACCCGGTGAAGCCAATGCCGCCTTATCACGGCCGCTTCATCGTCGTCGGGGATGACGCGAAATCGCAGACCGCCGCCAAGACTCCCAAGTAACTTCGCGAAAGCGAACGTGATGTTGCGCGCCGAAAAATTCGGCGCCCCGGCAAATTTTCTCTCTCGGATGTGGAGCCGGCGGGAGCCGAGCGACATGGACGAAGCCCGGCACGGTGAGTGGGCGGGAGCGAACGAATCAATCGAACCGAAGCATGAATGAACCACCCAGTTGTCCACGAACCCGAATGTGATGCTGAGGCGGGGGCGGGAATCGAACCCGCGAATAGCGGTTTTGCAGACCGCTGCCTTACCACTTGGCTACCCCGCCGTTAGCGGAAGTGGAGCGTAACGCGTGACCCCTTGGTGTCAATCCGCGCGGGCGAAAGAGGATTAACGATTTAGCGATTTATTGAATTAATGATTATCTTCGGCGCGTGACTCGCCGTTCGACTCAACTTTTTGCTCGTGCCCAGGAGCGCATTCCCGGGGGCGTGAATTCACCGGTCCGCGCGCTTCGCAACGTCGGCGGTGAACCGTTTTTCGTCGACCGCGCGGCCGGTGCGAGAATTTGGGATGTCGATGGAACGGAATACATCGATTACGTGGGCAGCTGGGGCCCGGCCATCCTTGGTCACGCACCAAGAGTGGTGGTTGATGCGGTGCGTGACGCAGCCACACTCGGACTGAGTTTTGGAATTCCAAATCCTCTCGAGGTCGAACTGGCCGAAATGATCTGTCGCTGGATGCCGGCGATCGAAAGAGTTCGAATGGTAAATAGCGGGACCGAAGCGGCGATGTCGTGTCTTCGCCTGGCCCGCGGATTCACCGGTCGCGACAAGATCATTAAGTTTGACGGCTGTTATCATGGCCACGCCGATTCGCTTTTAGTGCAAGCCGGAAGTGGCGCACTGACTCATGGAAGGCCCGATAGCGCTGGCGTTCCAAAGGCGTTCGCCGATCTGACGATTTCGTTGCCTTTCAACGATATTGATCTTGTCCGAAAAACTCTTGCAGAAAACCTGAACGAGATTGCGGCAATCATTTTGGAACCGGTTCCCGCGAACGCCGGGCTTTACTTTCCAAAAGAAGATTTCCTCGCGGGTTTGCGCGATGAATCCACAAAACATGGCGCGCTTCTGATTTTCGACGAAGTGATGACCGGGTTCCGCGTCGCCCGGGGCGGCGCGCAGGAGATTTTCGGGGTCAAACCCGACCTGACTGTGCTTGGAAAAGTGATCGGCGGCGGTCTCCCAGTAGGCGCGTTTGGCGGCCGCGGTGAAATCATGGATCAGCTTTCGCCGGACGGTCCGGTATATCAGGCAGGAACGCTTTCGGGAAATCCGCTGGCGATGGCCGCGGGCATCGCCCAACTGCGCGAACTCGAGCGAATTGACGGTTGGAATTTGCTCGAGAAACTCGCGGCCCAGTTTGAACAACTTACCCGCGCCGCAATTTCACATGCAAAGATCGACGTTACGTTTCATCGAATTGGATCAATGTTCTGTTTGTTTTTTGGTCCGGAGCCAATTGTCGACCTCACTGGAGCAAAACGAAGCGATCTGAAGCGATTCGCAAAATTCTTCCACTCCTGTCTCGAGCGCGGAATCTATTTCGCGCCGTCGCAATTCGAGACCGGATTCATTTCTGCCGCGCACACTCCCGATGACATCGCGCGCACCGCCCAGATTGTAAGCGACGTTTTTCAATCGCTATGACGACTCCGATCCAAACGCGCATTCGCACGGCTTCGAAGTTTTTCTTCGAAGGCGATCGGAAATTTTTCATCAAAGGCGTGACTTATGGGCCATTCAAACCCGATGAAAACGGCGACCAATTTGGGCGACCGGAACAGGTGAACGTCGACCTTCATTTGATGCGGGAGATTGGCGTGAATGTGCTTCGGGTTTATCACGCGCCGCCGAATTGGTTTCTCGAGAAATGCGCGGCTGCCGGAATGCGGGTCTTGATTACGCTTCCGTGGGAAAAGCATATCGAGTTTCTGCGCGTGAAAAAAGTGCGCGACCAAATCACCCGAACGGTCCGTACCACGGTGAAGCGTTACGTGGGCAACCCCGCGGTGCTTGGTTATCTGGTCGGCAACGAAATCTCGAGCACGATGGCGCGCTGGCTCGGCGTCCGTCAGGTGATCGAGTTTATCGAACATCTTGTCCGAATCGGGCGCTCGATCGATCCGGATGTCTTGTTTTCGTATGCCACGTTTCCGCCGACCGAATATCTCCTGCCCCAAAACGTCGATTTTTTTTGCTTTAATGTTTACCTCCACAACCAGCGCGATTTCGAGCGTTACCTTTTGCGGCTGCAAAATTTGACCGAAGAACGTCCGCTTATTCTCGGCGAGTTCGGCATGGACACGATTCGACATTCGCAGGACGAACAAGCGGAGATGCTCGGCTGGCACATCGAGAGCGTGGCCAAGTGCGGTCTCGCGGGAACAATCTTGTTTTCCTGGACCGACGAATGGTTTACCGGCGGGCAAGATGTGCCTGATTGGGCGTTTGGCATCGTTACCCGCGACCGACAACCGAAGAAGTCGTTCTACGCGCTGAAAGAAAAATTCGGTCAGGACAATTCCACACTCCCGCATCGCGCTCTCGCCGAAGCGCCGGTGGTGTCGGTGATCGTCTGTTCCTACAACGGCGGACGCACACTGGCGCGCTGTCTGGAATCGTTAGGCAAACTAAGTTATCCGAATTACGAAGTGATTCTGGTCGATGATGGCTCTACCGACAATACCGCTGACATTGCCGCGCAATTTCCAAACGTCCGTTACATCCACCAAACCAATCATGGTCTGAGCCACGCAAGGAACACGGGCGCAGTCGCGGCAAAAGGCGAGGTGTTTGCTTACACCGATTCGGACTGCATGGCGGATCCCGATTGGCTTTATTATTTGATTGGGACGCTCACCAGTGGCGACTACGCCGGCGTGGGCGGGCCGAATGTGAGTCCGCCAGCGCGAAATGCGATTCAGGCCGTCGTAGCGGCGGCACCCGGAGGACCAAGCCACGTTTTGCTGACCGACACCGTCGCCGAACACATTCCGGGCTGTAACATGGCCTTTTATCGGTGGGCGTTCGAGAACATCGGCGGATTTGATCCCGAATACCGAAAGGCCGGCGACGATGTCGATTTCTGCTGGCGCCTTCAACAATCGGGATGCGTTATCGCGTTTAGTCCGACCGCAATTGTCTGGCATCATCGCCGTTTCACTTTGCGCGAATTTCTGAAGCAACAGGAAGGCTACGGCGAAGCGGAATCACTGCTACGTTTCAAGCACTTGATCTTCTTCGGGCCGACCGGCACGGCAAAATGGCGCGGACAAATCTATGGCGCGCCGCGTTTCACCTGGTTCATCAATCGACCGGTCATTTATCACGGCATTTTCGGCGAAGGATTTTTCCAATCGATGTATGCCACTCCGCAATCGGAAGTCGCGGCATATCTCAGTAGTATCGAGTGGTTTGCCCTGACTTTGTTCCTCTTTGGGTTGGGAGTTTTTCTGCCGGCGTTACGGATCGTTCCCTACCTAATGCTCGGTGGTACGTTGACGGTCGCGCTTTCCTACATGGTCCGCGCGCGCATCGAGCCAAAGTTCGATACTGTCCCAGCGCGTCTGTTGGTGATGTGTTTGGCCTTTGTCCAGCCTCTCGTTCGCGGATTTTCCCGTTATTTCACCTGGCTTCATTTCAAACGAACACCGCGTAACGTCATTCGCACCCATGAGCAGTTGCCGCCCGAGGCAATGGGTCGCGGTTTGCGTCGCCGAGTCTTCTGGAGCGACGTGGATCGCGATCGGCATCATTTGCTCGGCGCGATTTTCCAACTGCTCGAAGAGGAAGGCTGGCGCTATTCGATCGATACTGGTTGGAAAGAATGGGACATCCAAATTTACGGAAACTTTTGGTGGAGCACGGTGCTGCAAACGGTGACCGAGGATCACGGGGGCGGAAAAAAGCTGACCCGCGTGCGCCTGCGAAGTCGATTTGTCACTAGCACGATTATTTTCAGTCTAGTGGCTCTAAGTATTGTGATTTACCGGCAACTGCACACTTCCCATCTCGATCTTTGGTCGGTCATTCCATTCTCCATCTTTTTGGCTTTTCTCGCTTCGCGTGCTCGCGCATTGAAATCGCGAGTGGCGGAGCTCGTCGATCTTGCGGCACACCGGGCCGGCCTTCAGCGTCTCAACCGCAAGGGTCTGGCGGTGCCGCCCGCAGTCCCGGTTCAAGCGGTTGAAGCGATGCAAGCCGCCGATCCTGCGGCGCGAACATGACTGACCGGCTTCTCGCCCGCTTTGCAGTCATTGATCATCCTCGCTGCCACAAACCGGGCGGTAGCGGTAGCGAGCTAGCCGCGTCCCGAAAATCGGGCGGCGGCGAAGCTTCAAATTTCTTTCGTTCGCCGGTAGAGGGATGTTCGAATGCCAGCTTCCAGGCGTGCAGCATTTGTCGCGAAAAAGGTTTAGCAAATTTCCCCCCGTAAACTTTGTCGCCCAGCACTGGGTGCCCCAGGTGATGAAGATGGACACGAATCTGATGAGTCCGGCCACTGTGTAATCGGCATTCAACCAAACTCAATTCCGTTGAAGAACTGAGAACGCGATAATCCGTTTTCGCCTCCCGCCCGAGCCGCAATGTTACCGACATTTTTTTTCGATGAACCGGATGGCGACCGATCTTTCCCTCAATCGTTCCGGCACTCTTGCGCAACTTTCCCATGACCAGCGCCAGATAAACCTTGTCGACGGTGCGTTCGGCAAACTGTGTCGAGAGTCTCCGGTGCGCTTCGTCGGTTTTTGCAACAACTAGGCAACCACTCGTTTCCTTGTCGAGTCGATGCACAATCCCCGGCCTTTCGTTGCCGCCGATCCCGGAAAGCGTTGGGAAATGATATAACAGCGCATTTACCAGGGTGTGCTCCCGTTGACCGGCCCCAGGATGAACAACCAGTCCTGCCGGCTTGTTGATCACGATCACTGCTCCGTCTTCATAAAGGATATCGAGCGGGATCGCTTCCGGCTGATTGTCGGTTTTTTCCGACGCCGGCTCTTTAATTTCAATACGATCTCCGGCGCGAACGAGATCGCGAGGCCGGGCAGGGGAACCGTTTAGCGCCACGTGCTGATTCCGAATCAGCGCCTGAATCCGCGATCGTGAAAATTGCGACAGTTCGCGGGCGAGAAATTGATCGAGCCGAAGGCGAGCGCCGTCTTTCGGCACAATCAGATGAATTGGATCGGGCGGTTCCACTGAAGGGACAACATTGCCCCAAAAACAGGTCGACGGCCGAACAGAAAAACGTTCTGAGAGTAAAGTTCCTGGTAGGCGGCTTGGCGTATTTCGTGCTCGCTAAGACACATGCGTCGATGGGTTTACCTGGGATTTGTGGTGTTCTTCACGGTCACGCAGGCCGGCCAACTTCCGCTCACGGTTAGCGAGATCAGTCTGATGCTCAGGGCCGGCTACTCCAACACCACCTTGATGAAAGAATTATCGACCCGGCATTTCGTCGACGTGCTCGATGAAACCAAAGAAAAAACGCTGATGAACGCTGGCGCGTCGGCTGAGTTGATCGCGGCGCTCAAAAGCGGAGCCTATTCGCTCTCCGCGGAAAAGACCGCGGCGGTCTTAGAGCAGATGGCCACCGTGGACGAACGGCGCGCGGCTCAGGCCGAAATATCCCGAAAATCGGACGCCCGTTATCAGGCACAAATCGCGCGAGAACGAACAGGAAATTCTACCGCTCCGGACGCGGCTGTTGGGGCGATGCCAGACCTTTTGAAAGGCGATCTTGTTCAATATCGAAATGGCAGTCTGGTGCACTTCGACGATTCCGCGATTGCCAGCAAGAAACTGATCGCGGTTTATTTTTCGGCGCACTGGTGTGGACCGTGCCGCAAATTCACTCCCCAACTGGTTGAATATTATAACCGGGTCGTCCCGCAGCACCCCGAGTTTGAGATCGTTTTTTATAGTCACGACCGCTCTTCGGCCGATTTTGAAACTTACATGCGCGAGGCAAACATGCCCTGGCCGGCGATTGATTTTCCCAAGTTACGAGGAAAACAAGCGCTAACCAAAGAGGCCGGGCCGGGAATTCCGTCGCTCGTGCTGTTTGATTCCACCGGGCGTCTGATCTCGAGCAGTTATGCTGGCTCAAAATACCGCGGACCACAACAGGTGCTGGCTGACATCGATGCGATCTTCGCCGGCAAAATGGCGGGGCGCTTTGCCGCCGCGCAATAGCGTCCGGGCTCAGACTCGTCTATTCTGGCGAGCAGATGAAAGATTCCATCGCCGGGCGAATGGCCAGACTTGGTATTCGTGATGTCGATCTTGAAGAATCGTTTGCGCGCTCAGGCGGCCCGGGCGGGCAAAATGTAAACAAGGTCGCGACTGCGGTGACGTTGCGGCATCGGCCGAGCGGAATCACCATCACCGCGCAGGATTCCCGTTCGCAGGCGATGAATCGCAAACTCGCCCGCGGGCGCTTACTCGACGCGCTCGAAGGTCGGCAACGCGCAGCCAGGCAAGCGCGAATCGCGGAACGCGAAAAAAACCGTCGGCGCAAATCCCCGCGGCCAGCGCGCCTCAAGCGGCGAATTTTGGAATCTAAACGCAAACGCGGTGAACTGAAAAAGCAGCGCGCGCGAATCGACGATTGAACCTCACCAGAGCAAATCCTGGAGCGCTCTGATCCTGCTTGTGGTCAGATTAGATTTCTCTTCGACCGATTTCGCTGCGCCGCGGGTCTTGACCCAGAGTATTTGTTCTTGCTTAATTTTTGCGAAACGATTCGCCGGCAGTAGCGTGCGCACAGCCAGATAGACTTGGTTTAATTGCGTGTCTAACGCGTCGAACTTTTCTTCCTCACTGCGAAAGATGCTGCCAGCAAAGTCTTCCGGCACGTTTTTATCCTCTGCGGCCACAATCATGTGCTTTGTGAAATCGTCGTTATAAGCCTCTTGAAACGCGTCGTCTTGGTCGGAATTGGTCCTCCGCGCGTCAGTTACCGTCCACTTCTTGGCAGCGAGATCATACGTTCCTTGAAACAACGCGTAGTAGGTTTTCACGTTCTCGAACTGCTTCGGATTGTTTTGTGACGTTGCGCGGACTCGAATCTTTCGGTCGTCTCCGGGTCGAAAATGCGCAGAAACGTCACCTTCCACCTTCATCGCGCTGTCGAGTGATTTTTGGATACGCTCGCCAATTTCAGTTTGAGTGAATTTGGAGTCTTTGATCTCCAAGACCAAAAGCGTGTCCATGCCGTAGCGGCCATCATTCTCAACCACGCAATAACTCGAATCCGGCGCCCAATAAATTTCCAGGCCGCGATGGTTTTGATGTTCGAAATAATCGACTTTCTCGATGGTTCCGAGCGTGGTGTGGGCTTTTACGTCGGCCAGGTAAACGTTGCTTTCGTTGCTGGTTTGCGCGTCCGCAGCGTCTGCGGTCTGGACGAGCAGAACGTATCGACCGTCCGGTGATTCCGAGCTTTTCTGAACAACATAGTCTTTCGGCCAATCACCTGCCATCGACGAGGCCGCGGCCAGGATGAAAACCAATGCAGTAGTCGGGAACGGCGGAACTCGTTGCGACATGCGCGGAATCTTGGCTCGCTTGCGCAAATAAACGCAATCAAGAATTCGGCCTCATCAATTGGGCTGCTGATGAAAGTGCAAATTTGTCACATCTACCGAACGTGTTAGGCGCGAACTGATTATGAGAGACACATAACACTATGAAAAAACTTCTAGTTCCGCTGTTTTCACTATTGGTGGCTGTTTTCCTAAATTCCTGCGCGAGCGAACCGGCGTCGACCTCGACGACGACAACGACCCGGCAGACAACGGTGACTGAGCCAACGGCAGTACAGTCGACCACGACTACGCATTACTAATTCCCCCTCCAAGGGAGTAAGAGGGCTCGTTTAAAAGCGTGCCCTCTTACGCTTTTCCAGGCTTCTCGTCCGCAACCTCGGCGCTGGTGGCCTCTTCTTCGGCCTGACTGACGACCGGAGCGATGGCTTGAAGTTTTTCGCCGCTTTTCAAATCCATTAATTTCACGCCCATGGTATTGCGGCCAGTCTCGCGGATTTCTTTCACGCGAGTACGCACCATTTGACCCTTGGTCGTGATTAACATCAATTCGTCCGAATCGCGCACTGTGAGCGCACCAACCACATCACCGGTCTTGGTGCCGGTCTTCATAGTGATGATTCCCTTACCGCCGCGGTTTTGCTTCCGGTAATCGTCGAACGGTGTGCGTTTGCCGATGCCGTTCTCGCCCGCGACCAGTAGCATGGCGTTCGGATCGAGAATGGCCAGGGCGACAACGCGATCCTTTTTGTCCGGGCGAATGCCCCAGACGCCGACCGTGTTTCGGCCCTGGTCGCGTAATTGTTCTTCGTGAAAGCGCAAACTCATTCCTTCTTTGGTGATTAGGACGAGCTCGTTGTTTCCATTGGTGAGCTTGGCATCGATTAGGCGATCGCCCTTTTCAATTTGGATCGCAATAATTCCGCCTTTTCGAACGTTCCGGTAATCCGACAGGTTCGATTTCTTCACGATGCCGGACTCCGCGGTGAAGACGATGTGGAGATTTTCGTCCCAAGTCTGGTCGACCGCCGCCGGTCCAGTCCCCGATTTTTTGGATTGAATCCGAATCGTGGCTGCGATTTTTTCGTCCGGCTTTAGTTCAAGAATGTTCGCGATCGATCGACCTTTAGCCGCGCGGCCCATTTCCGGAATCTCGTAAACTTTCTCGACATACGCGCGACCCGCTTCGGTGAAGAACATCAAATAATCGTGTGTTGTCGCAGTGAAGAGGTGTTCGATGAAATCGCCTTCTTCCTCCTCGGTTGCGCCTTCGCGCGTTGTCATGCCGATTACGCCTTTGCCGCCACGTCGTTGCGCGCGGAATGCGCTGACCGCAGTCCGTTTGATAAAGCCGCCATGGGTAATGCTGATGATGCATCCTTCATTGGCGATGAGGTCTTCCATGTTGATGTCACCCTCATCGGCGATGAACTGAGTCAGGCGCGGCGAGCCGTGTTTTTCTTTCAGCTCACGCAGCTCTTTTTTGATGATGGTAAAGACGCGCTGCTCTTTGGCGAGAATGTCTCGCAAATCCTGGATCGTCTTGATTAGTTCCTTGTACTCGTTCTGGATCTTGTCCCGCTCCAAACCAGTCAACTGATACAAGCGGAGGTCGAGAATCTGGTTGGCCTGATGCTCGCTGAAGGCATAACGGCCTTCGGTCAGACGCGCCGGATTGCGAATCAGGATCCCAATCTGTTCGACTTGCCGCTTGGTAAAATCGAACGCGAGTAATTTCACCCGCGCTTCTTCGCGATTGGCAGATCCGCGGATGATCCGGATGAACTCGTCGAGATTGGAGAGTGCGATGAGATATCCTTCGAGCGTTTCGGCGCGCTCCTCGGCTTTCCTCAGTTCGAACCGGGTCCGGCGGAGAACAACCTCGCGGCGATGCTCGATATAAGCCGCATTCGCATCCTTGAGTGAAAGCAACTTTGGCCGGCCGTGGTCGATCGCCAGCATGAGCGCCGGGAACGAGCTTTCCATGGCCGTGTGCTTATAAAGATTGTTGATGACGATCTTCGGATTCGCATCGCGTTTGAGCTCGATCACGACGCGTGTGTTCTCGTCCGACTCGTCGCGAATGGCGGTGATGTCGCCGAGAACTTTTTCGTTTACCAGGTCGGCGATGCGCTCGACCAGGGTTGCGCGATTCACCCCGTACGGAATTTCGGTAATGACGATTTGTTCCTTGCCGCCTTTGATCTCCTCGACGCCTGCTTTGCCGCGAACCTTCATGCTGCCGCGGCCGGTCTCGAGATATTGTTTTACGCCGTGCAGCCCGCAGATTGCGCAACCGGTCGGGAAATCAGGGCCCTTCACGTGCTTCCTCAACTCGTCGAGCGTGATGTCCGGGTCATCGATTTGCGCGCAAATGCCGTCGATCACTTCGCCAAGATTGTGCGGCGGGATATTCGTGGCCATTCCGACCGCGATTCCAGTTCCGCCATTAACCAGAAGATTGGGAAACGCTGCCGGGAAAACGGTCGGCTCGGTCCGCGTTTCGTCGTAATTCGGGACGAAGTCGACCGTGTCCTTGTCCATGTCGACCATCAGCGCCGCGCCGAGATGGGTCATGCGCGCTTCGGTGTAACGCATCGCTGCGGGTGGATCCCCTTCGACTGATCCAAAGTTGCCCTGGCCATCAACGAGCGTCTCGCGCATTGCCCACGGCTGTGCCATGTGGACGAGGGTGGGGTAGATCACCGCTTCACCGTGGGGGTGATAGTTACCGCTCGTGTCACCGCAAATTTTTGCGCACTTACGGTGCTGACGTCCCGGAAAGAGCGACAAATCGTGCATCGCATAGAGAATTCTGCGCTGCGAAGGCTTCAGACCGTCTCGCGCATCCGGCAATGCGCGCGAAATGATGACCGACATCGAGTAATCGAGGAAGGACCTCGAAACCTCTTCGGCCACATTTATCGGATCAACCTTTTCGTTCGCCGAATACACAGAGTTTTCTAGTTACACGTCCAGGTTTCGAACGTTCAGCGCGTTGTCCTCGATGAATTGACGGCGCGGCTCGACGACGTCGCCCATCAGGATGGTAAACATTTTGTCGGCATCGACCGCGTTGTCGTCGTTGAGATCGACTTTGAGTAACTTGCGCTTTTCAGGATTCATCGTCGTCTCGAACAATTCCTTGGCGTTCATTTCGCCGAGACCTTTGAACCGTTTGATCTGCACGCCGCGACGTCCGATCTCCAAAATCTTTTGCAAGATCTCCGGAATCGAGAACAACGGACGCGTCACCGCCTTGTCGCCTTCACCTTCAATCAACTCAAAGATCGGTTTATCGCTTGCCGCATAGTGATCGACCTTGAGGCCCTTGCGTGCGAGCTCGGCCATAATTTTTTGAATGACGGCCGACTCGTGAAGTTCAACCAGTTTTCCGCGCCGCCGGGGACCACCGTTTGTTTTTGCGGTAGGCGCTTGTGTATCACCGAGGGGTAACAGTTCCTGCTCTATTTGCGTGTCGAACAAATTGAGATCCGGGTTGGATTCGTGGAACTTTCGGACTGCCTTTTCCTCGTGGAAATAATGGACAGTTTCGTCATTTCCCTCACGCACTTTGACCAGGTAGGCAGGCAGCTTGCCGGTCTTAGAGTTGCGAGCTTCCAGATACGATTCGAAATCGCCGCCATGACGCCGCACCGCTTCGCTTAGCTTGGCCAGTTTCTCGAGCGATTCGAGAATGTCTTTCAACTGCGCGGCCGATATTTCCTTCTTGTCGGCCAAGTTCTTCAATTTTACGTCTTCCGCGCCGAGTGAAATCAGGATCTTGTTCAGCTGCACGTCGTCATCGACGTACTCTTCGCGTTTCTTCCGTTTGATTTGGTAGAGTGGCGGCTGGGCGATGTAAATCTTGCCGGCCCGGACAAGCTCAGTCATTTGCCGGAAAAAGAACGTGAGCAACAAGGTGCGAATGTGCGAACCGTCGACGTCCGCATCCGTCATTATGATGATCCGGCCATAGCGGAGCTTGGAGATGTCGAACCGGCCTTCTTCCTGTTTACCATTCCCGGCACCGTCTTCCTCGCGCGGCTTGCCGATGCCGGTGCCGATTGCCGTGATCATTGATTGGATCTCGTTGTTCTTAAGAAATTGGTCTTCGCGCGCCTTCTCGACGTTGATCAGTTTGCCGCGAATCGGAAGGATCGCTTGATAGCGACGATCGCGTCCCTGCTTGGCGGAACCGCCAGCCGAATCACCTTCGACGATGTAGAGTTCGGTAAGTTCCGGATCGCGCTCCGAGCAATCGGCCAGTTTGCCGGGTAATCCGCCACCAGTGAGCGCACCTTTGCGGATCGTTTCGCGCGCCTTGCGGGCCGCTTCTCGGGCTCGCGCTGCGGTGAGGACCTTGTCGAAAATCCGGCGCGCGATCGGTGGCGTTTTGTCGAAAAACGTCATCAACCCTTCGTAAACCGCCGAGTTTACGATGCCGTCAATCTCGGTGTTCACCAGCTTGACTTTGGTCTGCGATTCAAACCGCGGATTGGGCAGTTTGATGCTGAGGACCGCGATCAAACCTTCGCGCACATCATCACCGGAAATCGATGGGTCTTTTTCTTTGGTGAGATTATTTGCCCGTGCGTATTGATTGATCGCGCGGGTCAGCGCTGTTCGAAATCCCGTCAAATGCGTTCCGCCGTCCGGATTCGGAATTGAATTCGCAAACGGCAAAATCTGATCGTTGTAGCTGTCGTTGTATTGCACAACGACATCGACGAAAACTTCGTCCCGCTGCCGCGAAATGACGATCGGCTTTGGATGGAGCACCTGTTTGTTCTCGCCCAGTTGCCTAACGAATTCCTCGATACCGTTCTTGTAGACAAAAGTTTCTTTCTTGGAAGACGAACCGCGTTCGTCACTGAGATTGATTTCGATTCCCGGATTCAGAAAGGCGAGCTCACGGAGACGCGTAGCCAGCCGTTCGAACTTAAACTCGGTGGTGATCGTGAAAATCTCTGGGTCGGGCAGGAACGTGATCAGCGTGCCGGTGGCCTTCTTGCCTTTAACTTCGCCGATAACTTCGAGCTTCTGCGTCGTTTTCCCTTTGGCGAAGGCCATGTGATAGACCTTGCCGTCCCGCGAAACCTCGACTTTGAACCACTCCGAAAGCGCATTGGTGCACTTCGCGCCGACGCCGTGTAGACCGCCGGAGTACTTGTAAGCGCCTTGCCCGAATTTTCCGCCCGCGTGCAGGTTCGTTAGAACCAGCTCGACCGCCGGCATTTTCCATTTCGGATGGATGTCTACTGGGATGCCGCGTCCGTTGTCGCGGATCGAAACGCTTCCATCGACATGAATCTCCACGTCGATCTTGTCACAAAAACCGGCGAGATGTTCGTCGATTGAATTGTCGAGAACTTCGTAAACGAGATGGTGCAGACCGCGTTCGTCCGGGTCGCCGATATACATGCCCGGGCGTTTCCGGACCGCTTCCAAGCCCTCGAGCTTGTCGATCTGCGCGGCGTCGTACTTCTGCGCCTTGCTGACACCGGAAGGCGAACGCTGGCTACCTTTATCGTCGGAATTTTCGTCGTCTGGAACGCGGGCGACGGCGGCTCGGGCTGGCATCAAAAGAAGGTAGCGAGAAGCCATTGGAAAACAACAAATAATCTCGTGGTTTTCAAGGGCTTATTCCCCCTATGGGTTGGAGGCGGGTGGTGGTTCAAGCCCACGATATTGTGGTTCGGCGGCCCGACTTATTCGCCATGTTTTTTGCCACCTTGACCAGCGTGTTTTGTGCTCCGAAAATGACCGCTCCCATGCGCTCCCAAACCCTCTCCGAAGCCCGCTGGATCTTCGCGATTTTGGCGCTGCTCGCGCTCGTTAGTCTCGCTTTCACCGTCTGGTTATTTCTCCTTTTTGTCCTTCTGATCGGGTACACTTTTTATTTCTTCCGTGATCCGGAGCGAAGCGTTCCGGCGGATCCCAACGCGATTGTCGCGGCTGCGGACGGTACGATCACCGATATCGTCGAAGTCGACGAGGCGGATGTTCTGAAAACAAGAATGCGGCGAATCGGTATCTTTCTGTCAGTTTTTGACGTTCACACCAATCGCGTTCCGATCGATGGCAAAATTATCTTTCGCGCTCATCGAGAAGGTTTATGCGTCGACGCACGGCGGCCGGAATGCTCGGAGAAAAACGAAGCAATGATCTGGGCGTTTGAAAATCCGCGGGCAACGCTGGTGGTCCGCCAGCTCACCGGCGCCATCGCGCGGCGAATCGTTGCCTGGTCGGACACCGGTGACGAAGTCAAGAAGGGCGACCGTTTCGGAATGATTCGCTTCGGGTCACGAACGGAAGTATACTTGCCGTTGTCCGCCAACGTATCAGTGACGGTTGGCCAACACGTTGCCGGCGGATCGACAATTATCGCGCGTCTCCCTGAGTCATGAACGAACAGCCGTCGAAAATTTATCTTCTGCCCAATTTGATGACGGCGGGCAATTTGTTCTGCGGGTTCACCGCCACGCTGAAGATCTTGGAGGGCGCTCTTCTTCAAAGTGCGAACGCGGATGCGGCATCGGAGCTTTTTCATGAAGCGATTTGGTTCATCCTCGGCGCATTCGTTTTCGATTTTCTCGATGGCCGACTGGCCAGACTTGGCGGTCACGACAGCGCCTTTGGGCGCGAGTTCGATTCCCTGGCCGATATCGTTTCGTTTGGAGTGGCGCCAGCGCTCTTGGTTTATCGCATCGTGCTTCAGGAATTTCGGACTGCCTGCTGGATCATCGCCCTGGTTTATCTCTGCTGTGGCGCTCTCCGTCTCGCGCGGTTTAACACCGCGGCAGCGAATGGGGCGAATGAGGGTGGAAAAAATTTCACCGGTTTTCCAATTCCCGCAGCCGCGGGATTGATCGCGTCGATTACCTTATTCTTACTCTGGTTGGCCGAAGGCGAGCATCAGCTCGGGAAATGGAAGTTCGTTTTGCCGCCGCTGCTGATTTTTCTCTCGTTCATGATGTTTAGCCGGTTCCAGTACCCCAGCTTTAAGGCGATCAACTGGAAAACCAAGAAATCGATTCCGCGGTTTCTCATCATCTTCCTGGTTCTGATTTTTACGGGACTGTTTTATCAATGGATGCCGGCCGTGCTGTTTCTCGCTTACTTGCTTTACGGCTTTCTCCGTCCGTGGCTTTCCAATGAATGGCGGCGCGAAATCGAGGAAGAGATCGGCGAAGAAGGAAGCGACGACCCGACCGAGCAAACGTCTTGAAATGGAGGGACGGCCTCTGTGCCGTCCCATTTATTTTTCGGACGAGACGGAGCTCGTCCCTCCATTACCGATTCAAGCGCGCGAGCGTTTCCGGGTCGCGCACGTCGGCCCAGTTACCGATTAATTCGAGGGCCTTAACCGCCCGTCCGGCTCGGACTTTCCGTCCGGATTGAGCGAGTTCGCGAATCGCGTCGGTTAATTCGTACTCGCCGCGCGGTGACGGTTTTAGTTTCGCGGTGAAATCAAAAATGCTCGGTCGAAATGCGTAAAGACCCGCGTTGTACCAAGGGCTTGTTGCCTCGCCGGGCTTTGGTTTTTCCCGAAGATCGAGCAACTCCATTTGTTCGTTCACAAAAACCGCACCGCCTTTGCTTACGTCTTCGCCGCGAGTCACGCTGACGAGCGCTTCGGTGTCGTTTGGAAGATCGACAAGGCGTTTGTAATTCTCCGGCGCGACCAGGATATCGCCATAGCCGAGAATAAACGGTGCGTTCGCCACGAAATTTTTCGCCAGCTCAACCACCCGTCCGGTTCCGTCCTGAACCGTTTGAGTCGCGTATTGAATACCGATCTTATAGCGTGAACCGTCTCCGAAGAAATTCTGCACCGCATCAGCGCGATAACCGACCACGATGAGGAACTCAGCGATACCGGCCTCGCGCAATCCCTCGACGATATGCTGGAGCACGGGCTTGCCGCGCACCTCCAGCATCGGCTTGGGGAGGTCTGCAGTCATTTCGCGCATGCGCGTCCCGCGCCCAGCCGCGAGCAACACTGCTTTCTGGATTTTCATGGGCTTGTTATGTCGAGCGACCGAGACACGTTGTACCAGAAATTCGAAGTCCGAATATCGAATTCCGAAACAAGCACGAATTATCAAATAACAATCAAATCCAATTTCCGTCCGTTTTGGACATTCCAATTTCGAAGTGGTTTCGATTTTCGGATTTCGAAATTCGGATTTTCTCCAAGTTAGGACGACTTCGCCTCTTTTGGCGCGGCCGTCTTATTTGGCGGAACGATTAATGCCGGCAGATCAAGCTGTTTAATGATGCCGCTGACCTTCGGCAACTCATCGGACTTGATTTGTGCCCACTTTTTCAATTGTTCGTCGAGCTGGCCGCTCAGCTTCTGGAAAACCTCGAGCTGGGATTTCGTCGGCGGATTGCTGTCCCCAGAGTCGATGAAGTGGCTGAAAGCGTCGAAGCGCTCATTCAGCATGCTTGGAAAGGCGAGATTCGCTTCCGAGCCCTTCATATTCACCTGGATTAACTCTTTCTCGACGTCCGACATTTTCTTGTCGAGGTCATCCGCTGCAGTGAGCGCGGCTTTTAGTTTTTGATCTTCGTCAAAACGATAATGGAGCGTTTTGATCTGGGCTTTGATGTCGCGGATTTCGTTGACTGCCTGGTGCAGTTGCGAATTGCGATCGTTCACCTGGAACGACAACGCGAACTGTTTCTTGAGCGCCTCCTCGGAGCCTTTGTTTCGCGGATCGATCACAACTTTCAGGGGAACGGTCTGGGATTTTCCGGCAGCCGTTATTCTCACCTTATAGTTGCCGGGCAAAGCGAGCGGCCCCTTCGGGCCGGTCCCAGAGTAAAACGCTCCCGGAATCTGAACGGGATCATCGTAGCGAAGATCCCAGGCAAATCGATTCATTCCTTCTTTCGCCGGAATTGTTTTCACTCGCTCAACACGGTCCGGCCATTCCGGCGGCTGTTCGCCTTCCTTTTTCTCCTTATTCGATAGATGTCTGACGAGCTTCCCGGTCGAGTCGAGAACGTCCATTGTGACTTCATCCTTCGGCGCCGTTTTGAAATAATAATCGATCATTGCGCCCGCGGGCGGGTTGTCGCCGACCGGCTGGCGTTTGTCGAACTCCTCCGGATAATGCAGCCGCAGTGCGGTCTCCGGCTGATACAAAGTGAAATCGGCGCTGGTGGATTGCGCGCTTACTTGCCGTAACGGCGTGATGTTATCGAGCACCCAAAACGAGCGACCATGCGTCGCGGCGACGAGATCGTCGTCTTTCACGACCAAATCGTGAACGGGAGACTGCGGCAGATTCAGTTGCAATGGTTGCCAGTGCGCGCCGCTGTCGAATGAAACGTAAACGCCGAGCTCGGTCCCGGCGTAAAGCATTTCCTTCTTCTTTGGATCTTCGCGCACTGCATGTACGTAAGCGCCATCCGGAATTCCATTCGTAATCGCGGCCCAAGTTTTTCCGAGATCGGTTGTTTTGAAAATGTAAGGCTTGAAATCGTCGAGTTTGTGTCGATCGATCGCCGCGTAGGCCGTCTTGCCGTCGCTCGGCGAAGCTTCAATTAAGTCGACCGTGCTCCACTCCGGAATTTTGGGGCTAACATTGCTCCAATGCCCGCCATCATTGGTCGTCACCTGAATTAATCCGTCATCTGTGCCGGCCCACAACGTGCCTTTGTCGACGGGCGATTCAGCCAGCGCGAAAACCGTGTCGTAATATTCAACCGACGTAATGTCGTTTGTCAGCGGTCCACCGCTTGGTTGTTGTTTCGATTTGTCGTTGCGGGTCAGGTCTTGGCTGATCTGCGTCCAGCTTTGGCCGTGGTCGGTCGATTTGAACACGCACTCTGCGGCGGTGTAGATCACGTCCGGATTGTGTGGCGACAACAGGAGGGGCGAGACCCATTGGAAGCGATGCGGCAAATCCACCGCGCCATGTCCAGAATTGTCCATCGGCACGGGGCTGATGTCCTGGACTTCTTCCTTGCTCTTGTCGTAGCGAACGGCGTAGCCCTCGCTATTTGAATAAATGATGTGCCAGTCGCGCGGATCAGGAATGACGAAGCCGCATTCGCCATCGCCGGCCGGATACCAATCCTGCGGGCCGATCACGCCCGAATCGGTCCGGCTTGCGATACAAACGTTCGAGTTGTCTTGTTGCGCGCCGTAAATGTGATACGGAAACGCGTTGTCGACCGCGACGTGGTAAAACTGCGCGGTCGGCTGATTATTTTGCGTCGTCCAGGTTTTGCCGCCATCGATTGAAATTGCAACGCCGCCGTCATTGGCGTTTCCGATCCGCTCGGGGTTTTTCGGATCGATCCACAAACCATGATGATCGCCATGACGCGCCGGAAGCAGGTTGAACGTCTTGCCGCCATCGACTGACTTGAACGCGCCGGTGTTTAAGACATAAACCGTGTCCGCGGATTTCGGATCCGCGTAGATCTTGCTGAAATACCATGCGCGCTGACGAAAACGTCCATCTTCGTTGATTCGCGTCCATTTTTGGCCGGCGTCATCCGATCGATAAATCCCGCCTTCTTTCGCTTCGATGATTGCGTAGATGCGATTCGAATCTGCGCCGGAAACGGAAATACCGATGCGTCCGAGAATTCCTTCCGGAAGTCCGTCGCCCTGCAATTGTTTCCAGGTCACACCATTGTCTTCCGATCGATAAAGTCCACTCCCTGGGCCGCCGCTCGAGAAAAACCAAGGCTGCCGTCGTGCCTGCCACAACGAGGCAAACACGATGTTTGGATTGTGCGGGTCGAAAACGATGTCGATGCCGCCGGTCTTTTCATCTTTGAACAGAACATTCGTCCAGGTCTTGCCGCCGTCCGCTGTGCGAAAGATTCCGCGTTCCTTATTTGGCCCAAACGCATGTCCAAGCGCAGCTACCAGCGCAATGTTTTCGTTTCTTGGATCTACAATCACCGCGCCGATGTTGTGCGTGTCTTTCAAGCCGACATTTTTCCAGCTGTTGCCTCCGTCGATCGATTTGTAAACGCCGGTGCCGTAAGTGGTGTTGCCACGGATCGCTGCCTCGCCGGTTCCGACGTAAATCACGTTGTGATCGGAAGCAGCGACTGCGATTGCGCCGATCGACGAAATGTCCTCTTTGTCAAATAACGGCTTCCAATTCTGCCCCGCGTCGGTTGTTTTCCAAACGCCACCGGCGACTCCGCCGAAATACCACGTGTCAGGCTCACCCGGCACACCTTCAATCGCCAGTGCGCGTCCGCCGCGAAACGGCCCAACCTGACGCCATTGCATGCCATTGAAAAGTTTCTCGTCAATTGACCCGGGCGGCAGCGGTTTCGGAGATGCGGTCGGCGACGTTTTCGGAGAAGGCGTTGGTCCGCCTTCGCGCGGGGTTGGGCTGATCGCGAATGAATCGGAACAAGCAAAAATCAGGGCGGCAAAGCAGAGGAAACGCATAGAGGACGTACGCATCCCGGTAAGTTGAAAAGCTTGCGACGCCGTTCAACTGGAATGTCTGCTTTCGGCTGTGGCGGCAAGCGTCTCGCCTACGGGCTTTCCCTTGCAGCCGGGGACGGCTGCCTCCACTAAAATCAGCGCTCCTGTTTCCGCGCCGCCAAAATGTTAGCGATCACTGCGTCGCGCTCGCCGGCCTTCAAACTCGCGCGGTGCGACATTTCATTCACGATCTGCGGCCAATCTTCTCGTGAGTATTTCCAGATCGGGGGCAGGGTGTGACATTCGATGCAACGATGCGCGAATAATTGTCGGCCGCGCGCAAGTGTCGGTGCATCAACATGCTGCTTTCGATAGGTCGCTGAGACCATCGCGGGCGTAACCGGAGGCACGTAGTTGCTCGTTTCGCAGGCGCTCAAGATGACCAGCGATGCGGCAATCGCCAGTGCGAGGTGGATCGGCCGCTCCGCGGACGATGTTGATGTTAGGTGGCCGCAGGCCGCAATGATTCTTAACATCGAGCAAGGGACTGCTCGATCCACCTCGCTCTTTGTGATTTTCATCTCAAAATCCGACGCCGAAAATCGTTCGCAGCTGAAACCTGGCTTCGTCTTCCGTGTCGGTCGCTTGGGCGAGCGCGGTTACGGTGACGAACCATTGATTGCGCCGATAGGAAACATTCGGGCCCACGAAAACATTTCGGATTTTCTCGTCGTCGCGCCAATCCGGTAACACGAATTCGTGTAGGAATTCCAAACCCACCGAAAGCTGCGGATAAATTTCATAACTCGCCCCGAGCGCCTGCGACAATTCGCCTTCGTGTTCATCCAAACCCTCGCCCTCCCAGACTGCTTCCAGGGTTGCGTTGTAAGCGAGAATCCAGCGCCCGAGATTCTTTTGAGCAATCACTTTTGATTCCCATTCGAACAGACGATCGCCGCCTTTGTATTCTTGATAGATCGACAACCCGATTGGATCGAGCACCGGGTTGGTTA
>DATINV010000185.1:0-8171 GCA_035473775.1 Chthoniobacterales bacterium | reverse complement strand
ACGCAGACGAACACCGATTCGCTGGCATGACGAATGGACCCAATTCCGCGCGCTTTTGCGCCGTTCGTTTATCAGCAAACTGCGCAATCGTGCGAACATTTGGATCACCACCTGCGCGGCGCCGGTCCTGGCCCTGATGATCGGCACATTGTTGCGATATTCCGAAAGCGGGAAATACGATTTCGCATCAGCCTTTCACATTCCGACTTATCTGTTCCTCGGGTTGCTGGTCGCGATGTTCCTTTCCCTGACCAACAGCGCTGACGACATCATTCGCGACCGGCCGGTGTTGCAACGCGAACGCAATCTCGATGTGCGACTGCCGTACTACATCTTCGCCAAGATGTCGTCGCTTTCCGTGTTCGCGCTGATCCAATGCATCCTGTTCGTGCTGATTGGTAATTACATTCTCGAAATCCGCGGGATGTTTTGGCTGCACCTCGGTTTGATGTTCATGACTTCGGTTGGCAGTGTCGCGCTCGGCCTGCTGGTCTCCTCCTTGGTGTCCGACGCCAAGACTGCGGCCAACATTGTGCCGCTGGTGCTTATTCCTCAGATCCTGATGAGCGGCGCTCTTATTAAATACGAGGATATGAACCGGAATCTCAGTCTGGTTTATTCGCTGACCCGCTGGTTCCACGAACACCCGAGCAAGGACCGCGGCAAGAAAATGGACAGCAAGTTGCAGGTGCCATTCGTCTGTCAGTTCATTCCAATGCGCTGGTCGTATGAAGAGATGGTGGTCGCGCAGGCGAAATTGAATCCGCTCACGTCGCGGCAGGACCGTTCTCAGCAAGAGATCGATGCAATCGTCGCAAAACATTCATCCGATCCGGCCGATGGAAAACGGCTCGATGAACTGAAAGAAGTACTCGCGGTGTTGTCCGGGCTCGAAGCGAAATCGGCTGACGACCTCGATCGTTATCTCAAAAAGGTCGACAAGGTACTCAATCGAAAGAACGCTTTTGACCCGAAGGATTTCAGAGAAGCAAAGGGATCAGTCACGGCCGAGCAGATTTATGTGAACCAAAAAGTCTCCGACCTGATTTCGAACGCGGAGATGGAGCAAAGCGATTATCGCCGCGGCACGCGGCCGAATGTTTTCTTCGGTGCCGAAAAACGTTATATCGGTGCGAAGATCAGCGTTTTCACGTTTAACACGAGCGTGCTAATTGGATCGACCCTTGGTCTGCTCGGTCTTTTGTATTGGATCTTGCGCCGGCAATTGGAAGTTCGCCGGACTTAAGTCCGAGCCGGACTGGCGGTATTTCATTAACACCGCGCTGCAGCGCGGCGGTGGTCCCAGCTAAAAATCGTAACCGCTTCAGCGGTTTCTTATTCGGTTAAAAACTGCTGAAGCAGTTCGGTGCTCCTTCCTCCCACGTTGACACCCCGCTGAAGCAGGGTGTTAGTGAGATTCCATTTCGACACTAGTATGAACACGGCTAACGGCGAAACGAAACTGATTGTCGCGCCGAGCGATATCGATGGGGACATGCTCTACGCCACGAAGTTTTGGGCGGGCGATCCGTTTATTTTTCTTCAGCAAAATGGAAAGCGGACTATTGTCTTGACCGATTTGGAGATGGGCCGCGGCAAGCGGACAGCCAAAGTCGACGAATTCGTTTCGTTTAATCAGCTCGAGCGCGAAGTGCAGGGAAGTTCGAAACAGGCGCCCCCGTTTGAAAAGGTTGTTGCCCACTTCTTGCGTAAGCGCGGAGTGAAGCAGGCGACCGTGCCGGCGAATTTCGCACTGGGTTACGCGCGCGCCCTGGCCAAGGACAATGTCGATCTGTCAATGAGCGACGGACTGTTTTGGCCGGAACGCGGAGCGAAGACGGATCAGGAATTGAAACTAATCGGCCGGGCATTGCGAATGACTGAAACCGGACTCAAGCGCGCGATGGAGGTTTTGAGGGCGTCGAAACCGAAAGGAAGAAAACTGAGTTGGTCCGGCAAGACGCTGACTTCGGAACTCCTGCGGGCTGAAATAGACACGGCGATTCTGCGCGCCGGCGGCCTTGCCGCCAACACGATCGTTGCCGGCGGAGATCAGGC
This sequence comes from Chthoniobacterales bacterium, assembly GCA_035473775.1. Lineage (GTDB taxonomy): Bacteria > Verrucomicrobiota > Verrucomicrobiia > Chthoniobacterales > UBA10450 > AV40. The sequence goes on along the minus strand of DATINV010000185.1, from coordinate 6,113 downwards.
CTGCGATCCACACGAACGGGGCTCGGGGCCGCTCCAGGCAAACTCGCTGATCATTCTCGACATTTTTCCACGCGACCTGCAGACCGGTTACTGGGGAGACATGACGCGGACCGTTGTTCGCGGCCGGGCTAACGAAGCGCAACGCAAACTTTGGGAGACGGTGAAGGACGGACAAGAGTTCGCGCTGGGTGAAATCAAAGATGGGGTCGATGGAATGAAAATCCACAAGGCGATCCAGGCGTTGTTCAAGAAGCGCGGTTATCCGACCGAAGTTCGGAAAGGCGTAAATGTCGGATTTTTCCACGGCACGGGGCACGGACTTGGCCTTGAGATTCATGAGTATCCGCGATTGCAGAAAGTGGTTTTGAAAGACCGCCAAGTGGTGACGGTTGAGCCGGGTCTCTATTATCCCGGCCTAGGCGGGGTTCGGATTGAGGATGTGGTAGTGGTGACTAAGACGGGTTGCAAGATTTTATCCAAGTTTCCCAAACAGCTGGAAATCTGACGGATACGTATAAATCTGAACGCGCGCTCCGGTTGAGCGTCTAATTTAGGCAACTAGATTACCACGGGCATGTTCTATCCAATGGGTTTTGGCGGTCACTGGTTGTTTTATGTCGGGGTCCCTCTGATTCTCGGCATCTGGGCTCAGATTCGCGTGACGGGTGCGTTTAATCGTTGGGGAAAAGTCCGCGCCAGTTCAAACATCACCGGCGCGGAATGTGCCCGGGAGATTTTGCAGGCTGCGCAGATTCATGATGTCGATGTGGTGCAAGTCGACGGTTTTCTCGGTGACCATTACGACCCGGCGAAGAAGAAGCTCTGTCTTTCCAGCAACGTTTACAACACGCCATCGGTTGCGGCGCTTGGAATTGCCGCGCACGAGACGGGGCACGCGATTCAGCATGCCAAAGCCTATGCGCCGTTGAAATGGCGGATGGCAATTGTTCCGATGACGATGATCGCGTCGCAAATGTTGCCATTCATCATCATCGGCGGTTTCTGGTTCCGAATCACCGGTCTGATCACGCTTGGCATCTATTGCTATCTGATCCTGGCGATCTTTCAGTTGATCACGTTACCGGTTGAGTTCGATGCCTCGCGGCGGGCGAAAATCATTCTGCAACAGATGCGAATCATTCAGCCGGGGGAAGAAACGGCGGGTGTTAACAATGTCCTCAACGCGGCCGCGCTCACTTACGTCGCGGCCTTCATCGCCGCGCTGGGAAACTTGCTCTGGTTGATGTCAGTGCGCGATCGGCGAAATTGACTGGATTCCAGTTGAAGAACATGAATCCTGCAATTGCGTTACAACCGGGCCGGCGTATTGCCGATTTGTTGTCGTCCGGCTCGGATGCTGATGCTAAGTCTAAAAAAAAGGCAATGGACGAGGCCCGGAAGGACGAAGACCAGCAACTAGTGGCGCGCACCCAAGGAGGTGACGCCGGCGCGTTCGACGACCTGGTGGTGAAATACACGCCGCGCCTGTATGGCCTGGTCTACAACATGACCTCGAACCACGAGGACACGAACGACCTTCTCCAGGACATTTTTGCCAAGGCTTACAAGGCGATCCGGGGTTTCCGGGGCAAGTCTTCGTTCTATACCTGGATCCATTCAATCGCGGTCAACATGACCCTGAACTTCCTCAAGAAGCGGGGTCGCCGCTATTCGCTCAGCCTGGACGACGTGGACGCCAGCATCCAGAACGATAAGGAATTCCTCGAGGCCACGGCGTCCAGCAGCCCGGTAAGGGAGGCGGACCTGTCCGAACTCCAAAAAAGGTTGAACGAGGCGATGATGAAGTTGTCTGATGAACACAGAGCTGTGGTAACCATGTTTCATATCCAAGGGATGCCCCATGCAGAGATCAGTAAGATCTTGAATGTTTCTGAAGGCACGGTACGATCCCGTCTCTTTTACGCCAACCGGCAACTGCAGAACTATCTGGACGAATTTCGAAAAAACCCGGTCAGCTGATAGCCGCAAATGGACGAACTAAACGATACCGAAATCGCCAAATTGCTTCGACTGAAGCGATACGAGCAACCCCATCCGAGCTATTTCGATGACTTCCTCCATGAATTTCATCGCCGCCAACGTAATGAACTTTTGCGGCAACCACTGTGGCGAATTTGCCTCGATCGAGCGCGCAATTCCCTTCTCCAACTTAATCTTTCTACCCTCACTTCTTCGCCAGTCGCAGTCACCGCCGTTCTAGTGTGCGCGGCTGTTCTTTCACTGAAGATTTATCAGACACCTCAACCGGCGACGGTCGCCCTCCAAAATCGACCGGTCATCGCCGTTCCCGCCAGCAATGAAGACGAATGGACGCTGGCATCGCCCGTGGCTACACGGGTTTTCAGCACGCGGTCGCTTCGTAATATGACGGAAAGCGCCCAAACTCACCGAACCGGTACGCCGCCGCGCTACGTGCTCGACAGCGTGCCAGTGAGTTATGAGACGACTTTCAAGTTTTAGACCGGCTTCAGCATTTTCTTCGCTGGCCGGGGTCGCGTTGTTAGCGGCAGCTACATCCCTTTCTGCCCAACAGCCGCAGGAACCGACCACCATCAGCCGCGAGGTCAAAGAAGTCTTCGATCGCTGCTCCAAAGCCGTTGTAAAGATCGACGCCACCGATCAACACGGTGAGCTTTCCGGAACTGGCTTCTTTGTCGATCCGATGGGCACGCTCTACACTGCTTATTCGGTCGGCGGCGAAGCGAGTAACATTAGTGTCGAGTTCAAGGGCAAGAAATATCCGGCGCGTCAACTGATGGCCGATCTGCGCAGCGGGATAGCGTTGCTAAAAATCGATTTGGCCAGCCCCGCCCTGCCAATCGGAAGTTCGGGACAAATGGAAATCGCCACCCCGGTAGTGACCATTGGTTACCCGCTGGACCTTTCCGAGACCCCGAGCTTTGGAATGATCGCCGGGTTCGATCGCAAGTGTCTCGGCGGATATTTTTCAACGACGCATATGCGAGTGAACCTGCCGCCCCAGCGGGGCGAAGGCGGTGCGCCGCTTTTGAATTTGAAAGGCGAAGTCGTCGGAATTCTCCTTTACAGTTTTGAGAACAACTCCTGTTACGCGTTGCCAATCGAGGCTGCGGAAAAACTTCGCAGCGACTACGTCCGCTTTGGGGAGGCTCGTTATGGTTGGATTGGAACTAACGTTCAGGAATCCGCTACCCCGGTCGAGGGCTCTCGAGCGGTGACCACAGAGGTGATGAAGGACACTCCCGCCGCCGAAGCCGGTCTCAAACCCGGCGACGTCGTTCTTCAAATCGGCCGCACCAAAGTGCACGAGCCCGAAGACATTCTCGAAGCTTCATTCTTTCTCACCGCCGGTGACGCCGTGCCTATTACAGTCGCCCGCGGAAATGAAAAAATTACGTTTCAGATCCAGGCTGAGTCACATCCGACCCGACTCGCAGCGCCGCCATCTTTGAATCGCACGATGCCGCTGAATTTACAGTCGATGCCGGAAGGAACGCCCTAATTCTGTGGCGGCAGCCGCCCCGGCTGCACTTCCAAAATGTGCAGGCGAGACGCCTCCCCCCGCAGATTCACGACATTTTTCGGAACTCGGCTTCGTCGATGATTTTCACGCCGAGATCTTTGGCTTTGTCGAGTTTGCTGCCGGCTTCCGTTCCGGCGAGGACATAATCGGTCTTCTTGCTGACACTGCCGCTCACGTGGCCGCCCATCGCTTCGATTTTTGCCGACGCCTCCTCGCGAGTCATGGACGGCAACGTCCCGGTGAGAACAAAGGTTTTTCCAGTCCAGGGTAGCGTCGCCATTTTCTTGGCTGAAACTTTTTCGCTCTTGGGATCGATTCCGAGCTGTTTGATTCGTTGCACGGTTTTCTTTCCGCTCGAAGACGCGAAGAAATCGCGCACGCTTTGCGCGACTACCGGGCCGACTTGAGTCACAATTCCGCGCTGTTTGTCGGCTTTGCTCTTCGAAGGTTCGGCAAAACCTGATTTGATCAAGCGCTCGGCAATCTCTTTGGACTGCTGCTTGTCGCCTTTGCTTTCGTGATACGCGACAACATCGCGAAGCAGCTGGGAGTTTGCCACGGCTTCGATTGTTTCGTGAAATCGAGCCAGATCGGTCGCGGTGGTTTTGCCGACATCTGGAATCGCCAACGCGTAGAGCCAGCGTGAAAGTGGAAACGTTCGGGCACGGTCAATCGCCTGAATCGCCTTAGTCGCATTCTTTTCGCCGAATACGCGCGGCGCTTCGTCGGTTCCGAGGTTTAACTTCGCGAGCTGGTCGACTTTGAGCTCGAACAAGTCGAGCGGTTCGCGCACAAGTCCCCGTTCAACCACTTTGTCGGCGACGATTCCGCCGACGCTTTCGATGTCGAGCGCGCCGCGGGCCGCGAAGAATTCGACGCGCCGCGTTGTCTGCGCGGGGCAGCGAATATTTTCGCAGCGCCAGGCCACAAATTCCGGATCGCGCCGAACTTCGCCGCCACAGACCGGACATTTGCCGTGAATGTGTTTCAGAAAATCGAACGGCTTTGCATTGCGCGGCCGTTTCGATTTCACCACTTCGACGACCGCTGGAATTACTTCGCCCGCTTTTTCGATCACGACCGTGTCGCCAATGCGGATGTCCTTGCGCTTAATTTCGTCTTCGTTGTGCAGCGTCGCGCGTGCAACCGTGCTGCCGCTGACAAAGACCGGTTCGAGCACCGCAACCGGTGTGAGAATGCCCGTTCGGCCGACCTGCACTTTGACGTCGAGCAACTTTGTCTCTACGCGCTCGGCTGCGTATTTATAAGCGATCGCCCACCGCGGCGATTTGGCAGTGAAACCGAGCCGCTCGCGTTGATTCAGCGCGTCGACCTTGATCACCGCGCCATCCGTCTCGTACGGAAAATCGCGCCGAATTTCGTCAAGATCGCGAATCGCGTTCAGGATTTTATCGACCGAATCGGCCAGCCACCAATCTTTGTGTGTCGGAAGTCCGAGCTTCCTGAACAGCGGAAAAATCTTCGAATGAAGAGCAACCTCGGCGCCTTCGACCGCGCCCGTTCCGTAAAAAATCATTCCGAGCGGTCGCTTTGCTGCAACGTTGGGGTCGAGATGCTTCAATGAACCGGCTGCGGCATTACGCGGATTGGCAAATATCGGCAACCCGGCGGCCTCGCGTTCGTTGTTAAGCTTTTCGAAACCGGCTTTGTCGAGATAAGCTTCACCCCGTACTTCAAAAATCTTTGGCGCACCGCCGCGTAATTGATGTGGCACCGACTTAATCGTTTTGATGTTTTGGGTGATATCGTCGCCGACCAAACCGTCCCCGCGTGTTGCCGCGTATTTGAGTTTGCCGTTTTCATACATCACGGATACTGCGACCCCGTCCACTTTTGGCTCGATAACCACTGGAATTTTTTCGTTCGGCAACAGCTTGGTGATTCGTTTGTAAAAATTCGCGACCTCGTCTTCGGAGTAGGTGTTGTCGAGACTGAGCATCGGGAGCCGATGCTCAATTTGGGCGAAAGCTTGGAGCGGCTTCCCGCCGACCTGTTGAGTCGGCGAATCCGGTGTGACCAGTTTCGGAAATCTTGCTTCAAGGTCGACCAACTCCTTATAGAGCCGATCGTAATCACGATCGCTAATCGTGGGCGCCGAATCCTCGTAGTAACGTCGATCGTGCTCCTTAATTTCGTGCCGCAGCTTTCCCAGCCGGGTCGCCGCTTGAGCCTCGTCTTTGACCATGAAGCATGATACAAACAGGCGAAAGATCGACAATGAACGGCGGCGAAAAAATCCTCGGCGTCGAAGGCGGCGGGACTAAGACCTCCTGGGTTTTGGTTGAACGCACCGCGTCCGATCTCTCCGTTTTGGACCAGGGCAAGCTGCCGCCGGCAAATTTTCGGCTGGCCCCAATGGACGAATTGCGTGCGATATTTCGCGAACTGCCGAAGGAAATCGCTCGGGCCGGGATTTTTCTGGCGGGTCGCGGCACAGAGGAAGATCGAAATTCGCTCAAGCGGCTCTGCGCTGAAGTCTGGCCACAGGCGAAGATCGTTGTGGGTAGCGATCGTGACTCAGGTCTGGCGGCTGCCCTTGGATCGGGCGACGGGATTGTGGTGAATGCGG
>DATINV010000184.1:0-4419 GCA_035473775.1 Chthoniobacterales bacterium | reverse complement strand
AAAACGCAAGCGAACGCTCAAGGTTTGAAACCGTAATTCCGGTATGGTCCGCAGCAATGATATTAATTTTGCTCATGCTCTTTCTCTGACTCGAACCAAGCGGCGGGCGATTGGGGTCAATCGCCCCTACCAAACGCAGCGATCACTTTGAGCTCGATCGCGATCGGGGTCGGCAGCGCGGTCACTTCCACCGTCGTCCGCGTGGGATTTGGTTTGCCGCTCCCGGCGAAATAGGCGGCGTAGATTTGGTTGTAGATCGGAAAATCTTTTTTCATATTGGTGAGAAAGACAGTGACGTCGACAATGTCCTGCCAGGTCGCGCCGGCATCTTCCAATACCAAGCGAACGTTCTCGAAAACGGCGTGGCATTGTTTTTCGATGTCGTAGCTCTGGATGTTTCCCGTGGCATCGAGCGTAACACCGGGAATTTCTTTACTGTCGCGCACCCGCGGTCCGATTCCGGATAGAAAGAGCAAATTGCCAACTCGTTTGGCGTGTGGAAATGCGCCGACCGGCTCGGCCGCCCGCTTGCTCTCGAAGGTTCCGCTCATCGCGCGATCAGTGGAAATACTTTTTGAGCAACAACCAGTAATTTTCCTCCCACCCTTGGGCTAGATGATCGCGCAAGCCTTCCGGAAAACCGATGTGATCAAGAACAACGTGAGTTCCTGGGCCGTTCGGTTTCAAATCAAAGCGCGCTATGGACCAGGCCCCTTCTGGCCAAGTTACAACGCGCCACCCTTGAACAATTCGCTGATTTGGAACGAGTTCGAGGTTGCGCGCGATGATATGGCCTTTGAAGAGCGAAGAGGCGCCGCCGACCTCGCGATTGATCTCTGCGGCGCGACCGGAGAATTCCGTGAACTGTTTCGTGTCAAGCAACGCTTCGTAAACCTTTTGCGGGGTTGCGTTGAGATCGATTTCCTGATGGATCGTGATCGATTTGTCGTTTTGCGCTGAAGCAAAGCTAGCAAGAATCAGGGTGAGTACCGCGGTCAGACTCGTTGTTTTCGTCATCATGCTAAGTCGCATTCAGCGTCGTAGCGGCGTTTGTGTCAAACGCCGAACTAAAAGGACAGGTGCTTGGCACAAGCACCTCTACAAGTCTATCCGCCTGCGATCGCGCCCATGACAAAGAACGGTTCTTCGCCTTTTAGAATCGGGTCGGGCAGGGGAGTGTCGGCCGATTCGTGGGAAATGTCTTCGCCGCAAGCGAAGAAGCGCACCAGTGGCCGGCGTTTGAGCGTTCCGTGCTCTCGAATTGTTCCTCGCAGCACCGGATATTTATTTTCGAGCGCGTCGAGCAGTGATTTCACCGTGGCCGAGCCGTTCAGATCTACTTGAACTTCGTCGCCGACTTTGGCCAGCGTGCGCAGATGGTGCGGAAGAACAACTCTGATCATAAGAAATCTCAACCACGAATAGACACGAATCTACACGAATTATTGGTGTCCGTTCGTGATTATTGCAGTGTCTGAACTTCGACTGACAGCACGGCTGGCAAATCGCGCACGATTGCATTCCACGAATCGCCGGCGTCACTCGATCCATAGACTTGTCCGCCCGTTGTTCCAAAATAAATCCCGCACGGATCGAGTTGATCGACTGACATCGCGTCGCGGAGCACGTTCACGTAACAATCTTTCTGTGGAAGACCTTTAGTGAGCACCTCCCATTTGTTGCCGCCGCTTCGGCTTCGCCAAACCTGAAGTTTGCCATCGAGCGGGTAATGCTCGGAATCGCTCTTAATCGGCACGACATAAATCGTTTCCGGTTCGTGCGCGTGCACGTCGATCGGGAATCCGAAATCCGTCGGCAGATTATCGCTCACTTCTCGCCAGGAATCGCCGCCGTCATCACTTCGCATCACGTCCCAGTGTTTTTGCATAAACAGCGTGCTCGGCTTTGACGGATGAAACGCGATTCGGTGCACGCAGTGCCCGACTTCCGCGTTCGGGTCCGGCATAAAATTTGAAACCAATCCTTTGTTGATCGGTTTCCAGGTTTTCCCGCCATCGTCGGTTCGGAACGCTCCGGCGGCCGAGATCGCAACAAAGATTCGTTGTGGATTTTTGGGGTCGATCAAAATCGTGTGAAGGCACATTCCACCGGCACCCGGTTGCCAACGCGGACCGGTGTCGTGTTGGCGAAGACCGGAAAGTTCTTTCCAGGTTTTGCCGCCGTCTTTCGATTCGAACAGCGCGGCGTCTTCCACGCCCGCGTAAACATGATCGACATTGTCGAGCGCCGGCTCGAGATGCCAAACCCGTTTGAATTCCCACGGATGCTGGGTGCCGTCGTACCACATGTGGGTTCCGGGAATTCCGTCGTAGACGAACATGTTGCTCTCGCCCTTGGGCATTCCGTCCGGTCCGCGCAGATCTGCTTCGCTTGTTCCTGGAGTGTTCCAGGTTTTGCCGCCGTCGTCGGATCGCTGAATGATTTGTCCGAACCAGGCGCTGGTCTGCGACGCGTAAATCCGGTCCTGATCAACCGGCGATCCCTTCATGTGATAAATTTCCCAGCCGGCGAAATGCGGCCCGTCCACTTTCCAATCTTTCCGCTTCGCATCCGACGTGAGAACGAACGCGCCTTTCCTTGTTCCAACCAACACTCTTACAGAACTCATAAAATTCTTACTCTTACTCCCGCTCTTACTCTTTCTTTAGAAGTCTTTACCACGGGTTACACGGATAAGAACGGATGTCTAAGCCGAAGCTGAAACCCGTAATGGGTGGGATCCAAAACGCTTCGCGGATCGCGCTTTAGCTTTCAACGCTTCAACTTCACGATTACGCGGCGTCGCGTTCGTATCCAGCGATTCAAGTAAATGATGGGCGGCGTGCGCGACTTCATCAACCGCGTGATTGAAGGCTTCTTCGTCTGCTTTTGCCGGATTCGTGAATCCCGAAAGCTTTCGAACAAATTGCAACGACGACGCCCGAATCTCATCGTTCGTCGCCGGCTGTGAAAAATTATGCAGGGTTTTAATAGCTCGACACATAAGAAACTGTTAACCACGGATTACACGGATCAAAACGGATTTATGAGGAATCATTTTTGCGATGCAGACGTTCTTCGGCTCGCTCAAGAAGTGCCGCGACGTGGCTCATCGCTTCTGTTTGCGCCGAAGGTCTCGCACGTATTCGAGCTCCCTCTTGGCTCGGGTGTCGTTTGGATCCGACTTGAGGCATTCTTGGTATTTTCTTTCGGCCTCGTCGAGTTTGCCGAGTTCGACCAATACATAAGCGATGCCTCGCCGGGCTTGGCCTAACTCCAAAGCGCGAGATTCGTCCGGCGCGAGTCCGTTACTGTCTTCAGCTTCTTTGAAAGCTTGCATCGCCTTTGGCCAGTTTTTCTCGAGTTCATAAATTTCGCCGAGCTCACACAGGTATTGAGGACTAAGCGGTGAGAATTGGAGAGCTTGATTGACTGACGCTTTGGCCTCCGCGATTCGACCGAGATCTTGTAATGCATAGCCTTTCATGAAATATGCGTCCGCCCAAATCGATGACAGTACGATCGCGCCAGGCTTGCTCGCTGATCCTTTATCTGCAGTGGCCGCTGCCTTCAGCAAGTAGCCGAGGCTCTCTGTCGAGCTGCGGGCGCAGTAAATCTTTTCTTTACGCGAGCTATACGACGCCTCGAAAGCCGCAATTACCTTTTCGCACTTCTCGATCGCCGATCCTGCCTTCCGAGAGTCGATCAGCGCTCGCGCTTCCTGAAGAAGTCTGAGCATCTGAGGATCTTTGTCCGCCTCGGCCGCGAGAGAAGGTGAGGCAATCGCGGTAGCGATCAAGAAAAGCAACGACGGCAGTTCTCGAGTTATCATTTAGCGATGCAGACATTCTTTGCCTCTGTGAAAAAATGTAACGCCTCGGTGCCGCCTTCGCGGCCGACGCCGCTGGCTTTCATGCCGCCGAATTGGACACGAAGGTCGCGGACGAGCCAGCAGTTTACCCAAAGCGGGCCGGTGTGGATTTGTTCGGCGACGCGATGAGCGCGGCTAAGGTTTTGGGTCCAGACGCTTGATGAGAGTCCGTAATCGACGTCGTTGGCGTAACGAACCACTTCATCTTCGCTTTCGAACGGCGTGATCGTGACAACCGGACCGAAAATTTCTTCACGATTGGTTCGGCAGGCGACCGGAAGATCGATAATGACCGTCGGCGAAAAGAAATAACCATCGAGGGTGCGCTCGTTAGTTGATTTCGGAGATTTGCCACCGAGCGCAATCTTGCCGCCTTCTTTCTGGGCGAGATCGACATAGAACTTAATTTTATCGAGCTGGGCCTTGTTCACGATCGCGCCTTGCTCAGTTTTCTCGTCGAGCGGATCGCCTTGTTTCAATTGCGACGCCTTGTCGATGAAACGTTCGACGAACTGCTGATAAATCGGTTTCTCGACGAACACGCGGGA
>DATINV010000183.1:0-14345 GCA_035473775.1 Chthoniobacterales bacterium | reverse complement strand
ACCGACGTAGTATTGCTCATCGGGAGAAGTGATCGAATTCCAGACCATCCTCCATCGCGAGTTTGCCGGCACTGTGCTGAGGTTAGTTACCTTCATTTGGAACAGTAGCTTGCCCGGATGTGATGGAGGTTCAGCGACTGCGATGTAATCAATAAGATACTGAGCCGGTATCGGAGGAGTCGCCGTCGGAGTCGGTGTGGGAGTCGGAGTCGGGCCGACTGGAACTCCGGTCTCACTACCACCGATTGCCTCAGGATGACTCGGCAAGTTGCGATGAACAATCATGCCGGAGCAGGTATCGCCAACAAATGGCGCGGCTATTTCGTTATTACCGCAAGATGAGCCAGCTGAATTCGTCGCCACAACCTTGTAGTAATATGTGACGGTGGAATCGACGGCAGTCATGTCGTCGAACTTGTTCACAGTGCCTCCTACCGTTGCGATCGGACTGGCATTCTCACCGCCCGGAGTGGTTCCTCTAAAGATCTGGTAGTTTGTGATTGTCTGATTTGCAGGTGAGCCGGGCGGATTGTTGCCGGGATCGGCCTCATTCCAGGCCAAATGAACGACAGGTCCGACACGTCGTTCCGTTACGAACGGCATTCCCGGAACCGAGACTGGATTAGGTTGCGTCCCCGACAGTCGCCGGCCACTGGATTGGCGTGCGATCGTTGCAGTCGCGCTGTAAGTGTTGCCAGTCACGGTGGTGGACCCATCGGGATTGACCGGCGCCTGCGAGCAATCGCCGCCCGAACAGCCGTTGACGTAGCCGACTACAACACGCCCGTTTTGGTCGACTGTTATATCGAAGAAATCGAGAAGATTTCGGTCCATAGGTCCGCCGCCGCCGCGGAGCAGACCCATTCTCTGCATTGGCAACGCTGGAGTTACATCTGTGGTCGTCCAGTGATCGCCTCCGTCGAAAGTTTCAGCGACATAGAGATGCCATACGCCGGTATAATTATCTGCGCTGGAATCTCCGGCGCCGCCTTTGGAGGCATAGAACGCAACCGCTGCGCGGCCGGCGTCCCCACCAATCGCTGCAGGAAATGCGACATTCGTTAGGCCCAGGCCAGCGCCGACATCGAAGATATTTTTCCAAGTCGAGCCTTGGTCGTTCGAGATACCGACTGCGGCGTTTGTGCCATTCAATGCGAATAGACAGTAAACTGTCCCGCTGGCATCCACTGCGACTGCGGGATCATCTGTTGCCGGCGTGCTCGGAACGGAGCCATTACCAACTGGCTTCACCGTCCAGGTAATTCCATTGTCGGTGGAAACTACCACCGCAGTGTCGCCGCCATTGAGAATAGGCGAACTTCCACACGCTCGATTTGGGACATAGACAGTTCCATCCGGCGCGACTTTGATGTGACCGTGTAACCCGCTGCATTGGTTAATCGTGTACATCTGAACCGATGGTCCATAAGTCGAGCCGCCGTCGTCACTGCGCGAAACAAGTGCCGCCGCAATGTCTTGCGATGCGTAGTAAACGGCATGCGGATAAACCGGATTAATTAGAGGCGCATGATACGGTCCGCCGCCAATCGTTTCATGATCGACTGCTGACGCTATTCCTCCACTTTGGTCCGGAGTCCAAGTGACGCCGTCGTCATCGCTATGCGCTATTTTGACCGTATCGGGACTGAGCAGGGTCAGTGATCCGGCGAATACTCGATTGGCAGCACCACTCGTGTGATCAGTAAAACCGATAGGGTCTGAATCAATAAACTGTGAGTTTGGTGCGCGGCGATCCGACCAGGTGGCCTTGGGTCCATTTAGGTTGCAACTATCATTAAAGGTGACGAACTCAGTTTGCAGGTCGGACTGAAAATTAATTATTCCGGTCACCCAGTTTGCACCGACCGACGGTTCGCCCGCCCCGCGTCCGAGATATTCAACGGTGACTCCACCAGAGCTAAGGGCGGAAGCAGGCACCAACGTGCCCGGCGCTTCAAAATTTTCGAAACCGACTTTGGGGCCGGTATCCTGGGGCGCGGCTGTAATTGAGGTTGCGGTAGTAGACACCGGAGTTGCGCTGCCACTATATGGATCAGTCGCTGACGCGGGGGTCGTATCGTAGGCGACGTGAACGGTAAAGACTGTCGTGGGATGGGCGGAGTCCGTTGTTAAATTGGAAGCGTCAATATACGCGACCTGATTGGTGAGTGCGGGCCCTTGAAAGGCTGACGTGACTATCGGGCCGGCATTTGATCCTTTATGAATCCAAATGTCGTATTCATTCGCGATGCTGGTCCAAGTTAAGAGGACCTGGACTTTCTTCCCCGCCCAATCGGCTTGAGTTCCATTCACGGTAAGGGTGAAGGTTTCGCAACCCAGGACTGAGCTGTTATCCATGCAAGTAGTGTCGGTATTTTGATTGCCGCCGGGGCTGATAGTCGTGCCTACCCAACTTGCAGTCTGACTTCCGCTGGCATTGACCGCTCCACTGGGGGGTTGAGGGCCGGTGTTGGGCAGGTTTGGAGTGACGCCGCCGCTTGATCGCTGCCGCACGACAGATCGCGTTTTCTGTTTAGCGTTTGCGGCGTAGGAGCCGGTGAACGGTGTGAGGCAAAGCAAACTGATGCCGCTTACTAAGAGAACCGCGCCGAGCGTGACGCGAGCAGTTATCGAGGCAGGGTTTTTTTTCATGGGCAGTTATTAATTAGAGCTGGGGTTAGCTATTGTCCGCAAAGTTATACCAAATTACCGTAAAAATGTAACGACATAATTTGCACCAACAGATCGAATTAAAATCGAAAGCGGCGCGTTCGCTGGCCGCATGAGCCGGCCTAATTATACCGTCCGGCGAAGTCCCACGCTGTTGTCCTACGATCGCTTTGTCGAACTAAAGCAGATGGCCAAGCTTGGTCTTCTTGGTCTCGAGATACTTCTCGTTGTGGGGGTTGGATTCCGTTCGAATCGGGACCTGCTCGACCATTTCTAGCCCGTAACCTTCCAGACCGACGACCTTTTTCGGATTGTTGGTCAGGAACCGGAACTGCCGCACTCCCAGATCGAAAAGAATTTGCGCGCCCAGACCGTAATCGCGCAAGTCGGCCGGAAGACCCAGTTTTACGTTCGCCTCCACGGTATCGAGACCTTGTTCTTGCAACTTGTAAGCGTGGATTTTTGCGGCGAGCCCAATGCCACGGCCTTCCTGTCGCATGTAAACGAGAACGCCATTCCCTTCCTCGGAAATTTGCCGGAGCGCGGCATGAAGTTGATTGCCACAATCGCAGCGCTGCGAGCCGAAGACGTCGCCGGTGAGACATTCGCTGTGCACGCGCACTAGGGCGGGCCTGTTCTTGTCGATCTTGCCTTTCACCAACGCGAGGTGATGCCTCCCGTCGATTAGGGATCGATACAGGTGAAGATCGAAATCGCCGTAATCAGTCGGCAATTTCACGACCTCCTCGAGCTCAACTAGCTTTTCGCTCTTTCGTCGGTGCGCAATCAGGCCCTGGATCGTGCAAATCTTCAGGCGATGTTTCTTCCGGAACTCCATTAACTCCGGCAGACGCGCCATCGTTCCGTCGTCATGTAAAATTTCGCAAAGCACGCCGGCCGCCTGCAATCCGGCCATTCGGGCAAGATCGATTGCCGCTTCGGTATGACCCGCGCGGCGGAGCACGCCGCCATCTTTCGCGCGCAACGGAAACACGTGTCCCGGTTGAGTCAGATCATCTGGCGTAGAATGGGGGTTGGCGATTGCGAGAATTGTTGTCGCCCGATCGTAAGCGCTGATTCCGGTGGTAACTCCGCGTGCAGCATCGACTGAAACGGTGAAATCAGTCCGCTGGGCTTCACGGTTCTGTGTCACCATCCGTTGCAAACCGAGTTGCTCCGCGCGCTCGTTCGAAATCGGGACACAAATCAAGCCGCGGCCGTGAGTAGCCATGAAATTGACCGCTTCAGGTGTGACTTTCTCCGCCGCGATCACAAGGTCGCCTTCGTTTTCGCGATCGGCATCATCCGTCACGATCACGATGCGCCCCTTGGCAATGTCGCTCACGACATCGTCGATGGCGTCAAACTGAAACTTTTCACCCATCTTGGTAATCATTAACGGAGGAACAGTTTACCGTTCTCGAGCAATATGAGCAACCCGGCGAATTCTTCCGCTTTCTCTCCCTCTAAAGCGACTAAGGTCAATCGCTCCAAGCACCATGCCGCTCACCTGCATTGAACTTCGGGCTGCGACGTGATCGTCGGCCGAGGTAAGGAGAGAACGCAGTTAGGGTAGGCGGCGTATAGGCGTCGGAGTTGGGGTGGGGGTTGGAGTCGGACTAGGCGGCGCTGTGGGAGTTGGCGTCGGTGTTGGAGTAGCGGTTGGCGTAGGCGTGGGCGAGGCACCACCACAACCAAGCCGGCCGCAAGGCGTAGGAGTTGGCGTGGGGCTAGGGGAACCTACTGGTGTCGGAGTAGGTGTAGGTGTCGACGTTGGTGTTGACGTAGGTGTTGGTGTCGAAGTCGGAGTTGCGGTTGGAGTAGCCGTAGGCGTCGCCGTTGGGGTCGCGGTCGGAGTAGGTGTTGGCGAGCCGCCACCGCAACCTCGCCCGCAAGGGGTTGGAGTTGGCGTCGGAGTTGGTGTCGGCGTAGGAGTTGGAGTCGAGGTCGGGGTCACGGTGGGAGTAGATGTGGGCGTCGCCGTAGGTGTCGAGGTCGGGGTCACAGTGGGAGTAGATGTAGGCGTCGCCGTAGGAGTCGAGGTCGGGGTCGCAGTGGGAGTAGATGCAGGCGTCGCCGTAGGAGTCGAGGTCGGGGTCACCGTGGGAGTAGACGCAGGCGTCGCAGTAGGAGTCGAGGTCGGGGTCACCGTGGGAGTAGATGTAGGTGTCGAAGTAGGCGTTGAGGTTGGACTGGGAGTCGGCGTCGGCGTGGGAGTAGGAGTAGGGCTAGCGGAAGCGGTCGAAATCTCCCACATGCTTCGGCCGTGAGTTGCGGCACCGATTAGTTGAAGGGCACTACTAAAATGGATTTGATAAACCTGAGCATTCGGTAATCCGGAACCAAGTCGCGCCCAGCTAGTTCCACCATTGGTTGTGACGTATACGCCGTCTTCGGCTCCGGCGTAAATTGCGCCTGCGGTTGTATCAATTTGAAGCGACCAAACCGGAGCGCTTGGCAGATTGCCGCTGATGTTTGTCCACGTTGCGCCCCCGTCGATAGTCTTGTAAACATTGCCGGCCGCCGTGAACGAGGCGATCGCGGCATATGCAGTGAGGTTACTGGCCGGATCAACTTGGATGTCCTGCACAATTCCAGAAACGGGAAGGTTTCGCTGGGTCCAGCTAGCACCATGATCCGTGGACACGAAGACGTCTGTTGGCCCAAATCCGCTTGTGTGCGCAGCAGCGTAAATGGTGTTTGCATCGGACGGAGCTAGACCAATAGCGTTCACAAACTTGCCGGACGGATTCCAGCCGGCGCTGTTGACGACGCTGATCGCATTCCAGGTGGTACCTTGATCGAGTGTCTCCCAGATCCTGTTCGTTCCGTATAAAACGTGATCGCCATTGCCGGGATCGACGACGAAAGGCGCATAGAACTGCTGCACACTCACGTCTACCGAAATGCTGGCGTTATGAGTTGACCACGAAACGCCCGTGTTAGATGAAAAGCGAAAGAAATTGCTGCCGAAACTTCCATTTGGGATCTGATGGTAGGCGATTGTTCCATTAGTTAGGCTAAACTTTGCGAAGCCGCCGTCTCCGCCGTCTGTTTCTGCCCACAGGACTGTCCCTGTGTAAACTTCGGTCCCGTTGTCCTGACTACCTCCAATGGCGCTGTTGGCGTTAGTGGGGTGAATGCCGACGCCTTGGAACTGAATGGTGCCAAGGGTACCGTTAAGATTGGTCCAAGTCGGGCTGCCAACCCCAGACGCAACATCGAGCCGATAAAGACCACCGTCGTCACCGTCCAGTAATCTGCCACTCGCATCAAAGGCCAGCGCGTGGTGATCGGCATGCGGGGATACCCCGGTTGTGCCAGTGTGAATGTCTGTCCACGTCGCTCCGCTATCGGCCGATCGCAGTATGCAATTAGTCCCGGCTGAACCCGCGAGATACACAATCGCCGAGCTGGTGGGATCAACAGTGACGGTTAGATCGTACCATCCCTGAGCCCCCATAAAGTTTGGCGTGCCGCTGGTCAGATCGGTGAAGGTTGAACCTCCGTCGTCGCTGCGCATGACCTTCGACAGCGCAAACGAAGTGGGATTGCTCGTGGTCACATACAGAACAAGGTGGTTACTCTTGGCTAAGGCGATCGCGAATCTTCCTTCACCGGCGCCGGCTGGCCCGGTGCTTAGCAAATTCCAAGTGGCCCCACTATCCGTGGATTTGTACACCCCATTGGCCGCCTGACCGAACGGGTAGCCGTGAGCTGCGTAAACAGTCGTGGGAGTTGTCGGATCGATAACGACGTCAGACCATGCATAACCGTCATCCTGCCCATTTGCGGAAGTGACATTGGTCCAGGTCGCTCCGCCATCGGTTGTCTTGAAGATGCCGGTGTTGCCGAAGGCGAAGATGCCATTGTTACCGAGATCAGATACAGCCGCGTAAGCTGTGTTCGCATCGGTGGGGTGAACGTCGATCTTGGAAACGGTTACGCGCGAATTACTGAACAGACCTCCGGGTCCAGTCCGCAGGGTCCAGGTCGCACCGCCATCGGTCGAGGTTAAAATCCCGCGTCCAAAATTCGAATCGAGTGAGTTATTCGCTTCGCCGGTGCCCGCATAGAGCACGCTGGAATTGCTTGGCGCCATCGCAATTGCGCCCATGGACAGCGTAGTCTGGCTGTCGGTCAGAACGGTCCAGGTCGTTCCGCCATCGGTGGTTTGCCACACGCCGCCTCCCGCGGCCGCGATGTAAATGGTATTTGCATTCGTAGGAAGCGCTGCAATTCCCGTGATACGCCCACTCACGTTGCCAGTAGTGCCTCCGGAGGCCAGTGGGCCTGGGCCTATGAATGTCCAAGTTGTTGGGCTGATGACAATATTCGGGCTGCCCATCATTTTCAGAATCCGCTCCGGTGAAACGGCCTCATCCGCGTCCCACGGGTCTATCGGATGGAGCTGAACAGGCGGTGACGATGGGAGGGGCTGAGTCGATTCCTTCGAGGCGACGAGGCCCAGAAGCGCGCCGGTAATAATAAAGATAGTGAAAGCGAGCCGTGATGTGCTCTTAGCGAAATAAGTCTTCATCTTTTTCATAAAACGGGCGAGCAGCGGATAGGCCGCCCGCGCCTAGACCGGGCTTGCAGCCACGGCGAGTCGTGTAAACGACGGCCTCGTTGAAGGGGAGAATGGGTTATGGCGTTCCTTGTATTCGAAGTCCGCCGGCTTAGTCCAGAGATTATTTTCGCTACTGACCGGTATTAATGATGCGAAACCGAGGCTGGATCAATTGGCACCGCAGAGAAGTGCAATTGATTCATCACCTGTTAGGAATCGTGTCGGTGAGACCTGCAAGTCATGTTAGGCGTGGACAATCAGGTAGCGGAAACGCCCTCAACCTCATTCCGACCATTTCTTCTTCCGAAACGAAGTGCGCCCGGATGCTTCTTCAAGCGCCGCGAATTCTTTAGGATGCTGTTGGTAGTACTTTTGGTCAGAGGCTTGTGAGGGATAAAACTTTGTAGCAGGCAGGATCTCCGTCACGACAGGCTTTTCGAACTTGCCTGAATGTTGGAGCTTTTCTTTGGAGATCTCAGCCATGTTTTTCTCCTGCTCGTTTTGGTAAAAGATCGCAGCCCGATAGCTGGGTCCGATATCGGTGAATTGTCCATCGGACTGAGTCGGATCGATTTGCCGCCAGTAAATTTCGATCAGCTGCTCGTAAGAAATTGCCGCCGGATCATAAGTAATCTCGATCGATTCGCGATACTTTGTCTTTCCTGAACTTACCGCGTCATGGGTCGGATTCGGTGCAGTTCCACCGCAATACCCGACCACGGTTGTGATAACGCCTGGCGTTTTGTCGAACGGTGCTTGCATCAACCAGGAGCGACCACCTGCAAAAATTGCGACCTGCGGTCGAGGTCGTGGGACCGGCGGATCCTCCGCCCGGGCGGCATTCGTGACCAAGAAGCTGAGAATGACCAAGACGAGTAGCGGCACGCTCTTCATTCGAGTCGACAGTTTACCTTTGTGGGCAAGGATGTTCAAACCGTCCTTGAAATCGGCAATTGGAGTACGGTCGCAAGGTAGTGCTTTACAAAAAAATCGGCGACTGCTAAACGAGTGAGCTATCTCCCCAGATGAACAGCCCGATTCGAGCTGCTTGCCTTGCGTTTATTCTCTGCGCCACCGGTGCCTGCACTCTTATCGCTCACTACGATCAAGTCGCTTACGAGCACGCGACAAACGCCAAGGTAGACACCCTCGCGCTCATGAATAAAGCCACCGACAACTACGAGGCGCACGAGAAGGAAGTCGAATCGTTGACCAATGAGCTGGACAAAGCATACGAGTACGATCGCGGCAGACAGTTAAATCAAATTACCGTCGCGCAATGGGATGTTCTCCGTGATCCGAATCGCAATCTGGTCGGTGGGTTTTTGAAAATGTGGAAAGAGAAGGGGAAACTCGGTGCCGCGTTCATTTTCGAAAAGAAAAAGCAAATTGGCGACGCCTTTGATCAAATCATCCAACTCGAGAGCGGAAAGCGAAGGCTCGGGAAAGCACGAGAATAAAGCATCATGGCAGATCTAGACATCGGCAGCATCCTCAAGAGCGTCGAAGATCAGGCGAAGGCGCTCGCCCAAAAAATGTTCAAGCAATATACCCGGCAAGCAGCTTCCGACGTGAAGGATTTCATCCAAAAGTCCCGGGACTCCCTGAAACGCTGGATCGAAGAGCTCGCCCGTGGCGAAATGGATAAAGACGAGTTTGAAAGCCTGGTAAGAGGACAAGCTGACCTTGCCGAAATGCACGCGCTGAAACAAGCCGGCCTGGCCACGGTGCAAATCGACACGTTCGTGGACGGCGTTCTCGACATCGTTATCAGCGCCGCTTTTTCCGCGATTCCATGAGAACTCCCGTTGCGACCCATGTTTTCGGCATTTCAACTTCAAAACCTCCTTAATAACTCAACCCCCGACCTCTACTTATGGCTAAAATCAAGACTCGCTCTCATCAGTGGTACGGATGGTTGCCGGATTTACCGGACCATCGTGATCTCATGTATTCGGCGATTGCGCCTCAATTCGTTCAGTTGCCGGCCAGAGTAGATCTGCGTCCGAAATGTTCGCCGGTGGAAAACCAGGGTAGCCTCGGTAGTTGCACCGCCAACGCGCTGGCTGGAGCCATCGAGTTCCTTGAGCTCAAAGATGGCGTCCCGTTTGTCGACGCTAGCCGGCTGTTCATTTATTATAACGAGCGCGTTATCGAAGACACGGTGAAGGAAGATAGTGGCGCGTTTCTCCGCGACGGAATTAAATCACTCGCCAAACAAGGTGTCTGTCCGGAGCCGGAGTGGCCTTACAAAATTGCCGGTTTCAAAAAGAAGCCGACCGCGAAGTGTTACCAGGACGCAAAGAAACACCAAATCACTTCCTATCATCGAATCGGCACGGTCCATGAAATGCGGACCTGTCTGGCGGACGGATTTCCGTTCGTCTTCGGATTCACGGTTTACGAAGCGTTCGAGTCGGCGGCAGTGGCCAAGTCCGGTGTTCTGAATATGCCCGCTCCGGATGAGAGAATGATGGGCGGTCACGCCGTCATGGCGGTTGGTTACGATAATTCGCAACAACGGTTCATCATTCGTAATTCGTGGGACACAAATTGGGGGCTGCACGGCTATTTCACGATGCCTTACGACTATCTCGACCCAAACAAGAACCTCGCCGACGATTTTTGGACTATACGTGCCTCCGAAGAGGGTTGATGGTCCGAATAAGAAGCGTGGCGGATTTCGTTTTTGATCAAGAGGATAACGGCGCGTTGGTTCACGTGCCGCGAGGTTCAAAGGTAACGATCGAGTTACCTGAGAATCCAACGACCGGACATCAGTGGGCCGTCGATAGCATCGATGAACTATTTCTCGCGCCGGAAGGCGATGCCTTTCTCACTGGCAAACAAATGGGTCTCGGCGCCGGCGGCGTTCGCAGATTTTTCTTCCGCGCCAAAGGCAGCGGTTGCACTTCACTCAGTCTGACAAACAAACGCGCCTTGCAATCAAGAGCCGAAGCTGCCGCTTCTTTCAAACTCGCAGTGCGAATTGTGAAGTAGATTGGATCTCTCCGAACCCGGTTCAAAAATGGGCGATACCTGTTCCCCTTCGCCGCGTGAACCCCTCAGGCTCTTTACTGAAAAAGCAACGGGAGTGGCATCTTTTATTGGGGGACCGCTGTCCGCCACTTACCTGATCGCAAAAAACTTTAAGAGTCTCGGCAAGGAGCGCGCGGCGAACAGAACGCTGATTCTGGGCTTTGCCTTTACGGTCGTGCTATTCACGACCCTTGCAGCGTTGCCGCCTTCTATCGGCGACAAACTTCCGCAACATCTAATTCCAATTGCTTACGGTTTCCTTGGGTACCTCATCGTCAACCGTTTCCAACAGCGAGATATCGATGCGCATCTCCAGGCAGGCGGGAAGAAGGGATCCTGGCAGATGATCGTAGTCACAGGTCTGGTCGGGTTGGGCGTTTCGCTCGCGTATATTTTTCTCATCGGATTTTTAATATCGCGCGATGCGACTCTTTTAACAGGAGAGGCGTACCAAATGAGAAAGAGCGGCGCTACGATTTACTACGACAAATCTGCCATTCCGGAAGCGGACGCGATGTTTGTCGGGATCGAGCTGGAAGAAATGGGCTACTTCGTAAAGGACACTCAGTTGCCGGCGGGATTTCGAAGAGAAGGCGACAAGTACACGATTGAACTGATTGTCGACAACCAGCACTGGGATTCGCCGGGGGTCATTGACGCCACCGCGCAATTTCTGCGAGTCTTACGACGATGGCATCACGATTGGCAATTCCAAGTCCGCTTTGTCGGCGCTGATCGAATCGGAATGCGGAAAACGAAAATAATTTCGCAGTAAGTATCGGCGTCGCTCAGCCGACCTCGACCGCCTTTTCGATCAGCGGCGTGATGTTCACGATCGAGCGTTCGTTGCGGGCGTGAATCATGAAGAGGGGTTCGTTCGCTTCGACTTTCTCGCCGATTTTTTTGATCTTCGAAAAACCGACCGCGAAATCGATCGGGTCGACGGGCCGTTGACGGCCGGCGCCCAGAATTACGGACGCGCGACCAATTAGCTCGGCATCCATTCGTTTAACTGTGCCGGCATTTTGAGCGGGGAAAGGTTGAATGATCGGCGCGGTATGCGTATCGAGCAGCTTCTCGACGTGGGTTGCGTCGCCGTCCTGCGCGTAAACCAGCGAGATAAATTTCTTCCACGCGGTTCCGTCTTGCAGACGTTTGGCCAACTGCAAGCGGGGTGTTTCCGAAACTTTCTCTCCCAGATCAAGGATCAACTTTACCAAGTCTTTCGGGCCGCCCCCTTGCAAAACCTCGACGCACTCCGCAACTTCAAGCGCGTTGCCGACACTTCGTCCGAGTGGTTCGTCCATCGGATTGAGCAGGAAAGACGTTTTGACCTTCATCGATTCGCCGACGTCTTTCATCGCTTTGGCGAGTTGCTGCGCTTCCTCTTTCGTTTTCATGAACGCGCCGCTCCCAAATTTCACGTCGACTACGAGGCGATCGAGATTTTCCGCGAGTTTTCTGCTCATGATACTCGCGACAATGAGCGGTTGGGACGGCACCGTGCCGGTGAGATCGCGCAACCCGTAAAGTTTTTTGTCGGCCGGACAAATGTCGTCGGTGTGCCCGATCATGAAGGCGCCGATCTTTTCCAGCTGCTTGAGCGCACGTTTCTCGTCAAGGTTGACGTTGAAACCCGGAACGCTTTCGAGTTTATCGAGCGTTCCGCCAGTGATTCCGAGACCGCGTCCTGAAATCATTGGCACCCAGACGTCGTCGCAAGCGAGCAACGGCGCCAGCACGAGCGAAACTTTGTCGCCGACGCCGCCGGTGGATTGCTTGTCGATCTTCGGCGGTGAGCCCTCCGGATATTTCAAGACCCGGCCGCTATGCATCATTGCGTCGGTGAGCTGGTAAGTCTCGGCCGGTGACATGCCGCGAAAGAAAATCGCCATCGTCAGCGCGCTCATCTGATAATCCGGGACGTCGCCCAGCGTGAAATCCTCGACCAAGGTCTTGATTTCCTTGGTCGTGAGCGTGTGGCCGTCGCGTTTCTTCTCAATTAGCGATGGGAAATGCATGGATGCAGGATAGAAGGTAGCAAGCTATGCGCCCAAACGCCGACGGTTTGGTGTACTACTCCGGCTCGGACGCCGCAGCGCGGCGTCCCTGCCTTCGACGGGGCTTGCTTCTTTGGCCGGCGGATATTCTATAAGCATATCCCGCCTTATGGCGGTGACTAAAACATGAACAAGTCGGACAAGATTTTCGTGGCCGGCCACAACGGGATGGTGGGCAGTGCGATCACCCGAGCCCTGGAAACAGCCGGTTTCTCGAATCTGCTCAAACGTCGTCGCGCCGAGCTTGACCTGTCCGATTCGCGCGCGGTGGCGGATTTTTTTCGGAAAGAAAAACCGGAGATTGTGATTTTTGCGGCAGCCAAAGTCGGCGGCATAAAGGCCAACAACGATTTTCCGGTGGAATTCCTGAATGATAATCTGCGGATCCAAACCAACATCATTTCGGCCGCCCATGAGAATGGCGCGCGCAAGCTGCTTTTTCTGGGGAGCTCCTGCATTTATCCGAAACATGCGCCCCAACCGATTCCGGAGAGCGCGCTTTTAACGGGGCCGCTCGAACCGACGAACGAAGCCTACGCCATCGCCAAAATCGCCGGTATCAAACTGTGTCAGGCCTATGGCCGCGAGTACGGCGCTAATTTCATCTCGGCAATGCCAACGAATATGTATGGCCAAAACGAGAGCTTCGATCTGGAAACGTCACATGTGCTGGCCGCGCTCTTGCGGAAGGCGCACGAAGCAAAAACAAAACGCGCGGGTGAACTGGTGGTCTGGGGAACTGGAACGCCCCGCCGCGAATTTCTACACGTAGACGATTGCGCGTCGGCCTGCTTGTTTTTGCTCGAGAAATACGATTCGCCGGAAATTATCAACGTCGGTTGCGGTGAAGATGTCACCGTTCGCGAATTGGCCGAATTGATTTGCGACATTGTCGGATTCAAGGGCGAATTGGCCTGGGACAAAACCAAGCCGGATGGGACACCGCGCAAACTTCTGGATGTCTCCAAACTTCGCGCGCTCGGCTGGACAGCAAGGATTCCGCTTCGTGAGGGAATTACTCGGACCTACGATTGGTTTCTGAAAAACGTCGCCAAATGAAAAAACTTCGCGTTGGCGTGGTTGGAGTCGGCCACATCGGAAGCAATCACGCACGGCTGTACGGCGGGGTTCCGAATGCTGAGCTCGCTGCGATTCAGGATGTTGATCTTGGTCGCGCGAATTCAATTGCCAAAAAGCTCGGAACGACAGTTGCGAAGTCGCTCGACGAGTTCGCCGAATTAGTCGATGCGGCGTCAATCTGCACGCCGACAAATTCGCATTACGAGATTGCATTGCTGCTTTTGGAGCGAGGCAAACATCTGCTCGTGGAAAAACCAATTGCGGAAAATCCGCAGCACGCCACCGAGCTGGCTGAAATGGCTGCCCGTAACGGATTGATTCTCCAGGTCGGACACGTTGAGCGTTTCAATCCGGTCTTGAGCGCGCTCGAGGCGCGGTTGACTCATCCGCGATTCATCGAAGCGCACCGGCTTTCACCGTATCCGAATCGCAGCACTGATATCGGCGTTATTCTTGACCTGATGATTCACGATCTCGAAATCATTTTGCATCTGGTCCGCTCGCCGGTGCAGAACATCGACGCGGTTGGCATTCCAGTGTTGAGCAAAAGCGAAGATATCGCGAACGCGCGAATTCGTTTCGAGAACGGTTGCGTCGCAAATGTGACTTCGAGCCGGATTAGTCCCGAACGCATGCGCAAGATCCGCGTTTTCCAGGAGGATGCCTATCTCTCGCTCGACTACGAAAAACAAAGCGGCGAAATTTATCGACGCGAGTCGGGCAAAATCACGCGCGACAAAGTTCCGATCGAACGCGAGGAGCCGCTGAAGCAGCAGCTGGTTTCGTTCATTGAATGCGCGACTACGGGAAGACAGCCGCGCGTCTCCGGATTCCAAGCGACGGCCGCGCTCGAGCTCGCAGTGGAAATTACAAAGAAAATCCAAAGCTCGTGAGTCTTGCTCGTCCCATGTCACTCGTCACCCGTC
>DATINV010000182.1:0-4560 GCA_035473775.1 Chthoniobacterales bacterium | reverse complement strand
ACAGCGCGTGGAAAACTGGATCGGACAGCAACAACGCTCGGTTTCCACTTCTTAACGCCCCAACGATCTTCTCCGATTTCAGTTGTCAGCTTTCCCGCTGTCAGCTTTGTTCGTGGCATCTATGCCACGAAAAGAATATTCTGCTCCGCCGTCGCTAACGATCGATCCCAACAAACAGTACTCCGCCACGTTCAAGACATCGCGCGGCGAAATCGTTTGCGACCTCTTCGCCAAGGACGCTCCGAAAACGGTTAACAACTTCGTTTTTCTCGCCCGCGAAAAGTTTTACGACGGCACGGTATTTCATCGGGTCATCGCCGATTTCATGGTCCAGGGCGGCGACCCGACCGGAACGGGGCGGGGCGGTCCTGGCTGTCGATTCGAAGACGAAGTCAGAAATAATCCGCACAAACATCAAGTGGGCAGCTTATCGATGGCGAACGCCGGTCCGAACACGAACGGCAGCCAATTTTTTATTACCCACGTCGCGACGGATTGGTTGAACGGCAAACACACCGTGTTCGGCCAGGTGAAAAAAGGTCAGGAAGTCGTTAACGCGATTCATGCGGGCGACCAGCTGACCGCGGTGACAATTTCCGAGGCCTGATTCAGACGTCCGATGTCTGAGGTTCACAGGGCGCGAACTTTACGGCGGAAGGCCGCCGCTCTGCGGCAATTCAAAGCCGCTTGTATGACACAGCCCGCCACTTCGCGCGAAGTTAGATTCCTCGAAATCGTTAAATCACTAAATCGCTGATTCGTTAAATGATTTACATTCGCTCCCTAAAAGAGCGAGCATAGCTTCGCGCCAAGTCTGTCAGACGTCGTCCTGAAGGCGCCTGATTTTCTTTCGCAGGGAAATAGCTGCCGACCGGTTTGTCGCAGAATGCTGGATGTTGGTATGAAAAAAAATCCAAACCGTCGGATCACGCGCGCAACTGCCGACGGAAAACGCGTTCTGCTTATCCCAATTGTTTTGTTGCTGGTGACGGCCCATCGGTTGCCTGCGCCGATTCAGGAAATTCCGGAAACTCCGGCGCCGACCCCAACAGTTGCGCCCACCCTGGAATCAAAACCGCTTTCCGCGTTCTCACCAAGGCCGGAGGCACCGAAATCGCGAGCAAGAATGAAAGAGAAACCCGCGAATGTTTCGACCAGCGCGGTGCCCGAGGCCAAACGGACAAACGGAGCTGCGGTGAGCGGCGGTAATGCTATCCCCAAAGGGGCTGTTCATATGGTGCTGCACTCGGACTCCGATTATCGGAAGGTGTTTACCTACTTTAGATTTCCGGCAATCTTGGCCGACCCCGGCACGACGGGACTTTATCGGGTAGAAGTCAGTCCGGAGGGTACAGTTACGGCCGTTACGGTTTTAAAAAGTATGGGACCGTCTCAGGACACTGCCTACATGAAAGCGTTCGTTCAGTGGCGCGCTGTTCCGGGACCGCTCCGCCTGGTCGACGTCCCGCGGCGGATCTTCAGGTTTTATCGAACTCAAAGCCACTAATCTCTAATGTAAGAATTAGGAATTAAGAAGTCATCCGCCTTCGTTCCTGCAGTCCTCGTCACTCGTCACTCGTCACCCATCACTCGTCACAAGTCACTTTCTTTCTCTTGCCCGCTTAACGCTCCGCATTTCGCCTTTCGCGCTTAGTCGCCCCTCCTCAACCCCTCAACTTCTCAACGCCTCAACTTTCCTTGTCACTCGTCACTGTCTTAAGAATGTCCTTTGTTTTCTGGCAATTATAGACGATACTCCGACCAAGTTTCTCGACTGATTCACCAAGAGTGGTGTGCGGGGGTCCGAGCCGGACTGGCGTTACGAACCAAAAGCCCCAAAAGATCGGATAGAAAGCTCCCGTTAATCACCATTCCTTATGAAAGCACATCTCGTTCAAGCCGCGTCCGAAGTTATTCCGAGTCAGCAAATCCTGGTAAACATGGTCTCTCGCCGGGTCCGACAACTCTGTCTCGGTCACCGGCCCCTGGTGGAATATGCTCCCGGACTTGGGCACGCTGATATCGCGCTCTCCGAAATCGCGGCCGGTAAATTGGTTTTTGAATCAACTTTCCGTCAGAACGGGAATGGCAAAGATGGCGCGACCGAAGTGGTCGAGTTTCCAGGAATCGTCGTCGAAAAAAAGACGACCAAGAAACACGCAGCGTAGCTGCGAAGCTGCGGTTGAGCGGTTGAGCGGTTGAGGTGTTATGCTCCCGCGTGAGTTTAAATTGCTGGAGAGCAGGATCGCTGAGAAGTTGAGCGGAAACGCAGACCTCTAATCTCTAACCTGTGACGAGCTCACCTAGTTAGGACAAAAATGAAAAATCATAAAAGAAATCATGTTGGATCGCGGCAACGCTTACTGGTCCTGGTCGACGAATCGAACGTGGGCAGCTCAGTGCGCACCGCCGGACGCGGTCTGGATTGGTTGAAGTTGCGCGATTTTTTGGCCGGCGAGGCTACCGGACGCGAGCTGATCGAGATGGTGGTTTATGCCGGACTGCCACCCGCGATGTCGATTTGGCAGGAAGAGCGCGATAAGAAAAATAAATTTGTGCAATGGTTGCGCTCCAACGGATTCATGGTCGTAACCAAGGACGGCTCACCTGCCGAAGAAGGCCGATACAAGGCGAACGTGGATGTGATGATGGCGATCGATGCCCTCGAGCTTTCGGTCGAGATGCAACCGGACGTCGTGATTCTCGTGACCGGTGACACCGATTTCGCGTATCTCGCGATCAAACTCCGCCGGCGCGGAATTCGAGTGGAAGTCGCATCGGTCACCCAAAATCTTGGCAACATTTTGCGATCGGCCGCGAACGAAGTGATCGATCTCGCGCAACTATTTCGGACGTTTGAGCTGATTAAAGTCGACCCCGCCTCGGCCAAGGCTACGGCGCGGTTCGTCCAGCTGTCGCAGGCGAAAAAGCACGGAACGGGAAGCGCAGGGGACAGAGCGCGGCAACAGCAATCGCAACAACCGAGACGGCGCCAGGGAAGGCAGGAAATCAGAAATCAGAATTAAGAAGGCGGCGTTTCGGGGCAGACGAAACACTTGCGGAAACGGTCACGAACCTGCTCTCAACGAAGTTGATTTGAAAAAGTTACCTCAAAACCCGGAATCGGATGCTGACCGCCGCCATCGCCGCAAAGTGATCGGATTTCTTATCGCCGAAGCCTCCGCGATTGGCCTGCTGCTGTCGGGCGGAGCGATCGCGGTGTTGGTGCGAATCACAGATTCTACCCTGGCCTGGTCGATCAATATTCTCACCATCGTCGCCGCCATGGCAGTCGCTCTAATCCCGATCATCGTCTTCGGGATCACCCCGGTTATTCCGCGGGGGCGGTGAAGGAAAGTGACGTGTGATATGTGACGAGTGACAAGCCAAAGGCCGAAGACCACATGTCACAAGTCACAATTCAGAAGTCAGAGTTTCGGCAGTTGCTTGATGATTCCGCGCAACCGGATGAGATCCAGGTTCTTTAAAAACCATTCATCGCGCGCGAAGATGCGATAGAATCCGTAGACGCGCATTTCACGAACTGCTTCCTCCGGCGTCCACCCTTGATAAACCATTCGGTAAGTGGCGATCACGAATCCGGTCCGGTTTTCGCCGGATTTGCAATGAACATACACCGGACGGGTCTGGGGATTATCGCTCAAGTCTTTCAAGGTTTTTAATGCCAATGCCAGTTGGCGAAGACTGCCCTGGCCCGGGTCCCATTCCTTCATTGAGACCTGGTAACATTTCGCTCCGCCAATCTTTGCCAGTTTCAGATTCACCTCGTCGCGGTTCTCTCCCCGTCGGAGACTGAGAAACGATTTCACATGTCCGAGTTGGACCAGATTGCGATAGCCATCCGCGGTCGGTTCGGCGCCGCGCCAGATATGATCAGTTATTTTTCCAAAATCCCGGAGGCCGGCAAATTCATTGGTCGGGGGTTTGGAAGTATGGGTCGGGCTCGGCAACTGCACCGGCAGCGGCAATTGCCGGCACCCGGCAACCAGAAGCAAAAGTAAAAAGGCAAAATTACGAATTAAGAAGTCCGACATCTCACCAACGTTGAGGGTTAAAAGTTTAGAGCCGGTCCCGACTTGTTCCAACTTTGCTCTGAATTTGCAATTGCGATCAGATCCCAGCTAATGCGTCGCCCTTGCTGAAATCATTAATGCCGCAAAAAGCTCGAGGCCAGACGAAACATCGCCTGGCCTCGAATCAATTTTCGTGGCGCCTAAACGCCTCAACTTCTCAACGGCTCAACAGCGACCGTTAGTGATTATCGTGATCGTGGTCGTGATGGTGGTGTCGATGTTCGCCGCGATTATACATGCCATGGACCCAATGATGGCTTTCATCCCAATGCCCGGGAGCCCAAACCATTTCATAGTCGTGGTCCCAGTAACGCGGGCCATGTCGGTAATACGGCCGGTCGCCGACTTCGACTTTGATTTCATCCGCTCGGATAATAGGAGCGGCCGAGAGAAAAATGCTCGCGGCGGTTACCGCAGCGAGTAATAGCTTAATTGTCTTCATATACTAATGAATCGCGTCTGCAGT
>DATINV010000181.1:0-4671 GCA_035473775.1 Chthoniobacterales bacterium | reverse complement strand
GCGCCAAAATAATCTGGTAGGGGCGATTGACCTCAATCGCCCGCGGGCGGTTCGGTGAACCGCCCCTACCTCCGTGAGCGTTAGCCGCTGCCACGTCCTTGCGAGCGGGGACTGTCGATCTTATATTTAGAGGACGCGCGTAAAGCGCGAGATCGCGGAGGTAATTTATGGCAACAACAATTGCTGATCCTAAGAAGAAGCGTGCGCCGGCGGCCCAGGAAGATTTCTTGCCGCTCGAAGGCACGGACCACATTGAATTCTACGTCGGCAACGCCAAGCAGGCGGCTCATTACTACAAGACCGTGTTCGGCTTCCAGAGCCTGGCTTATGCCGGACCTGAAACCGGCATCAAGGATCGGGCCAGCTATGCGATTCGGCAGAACAAACTGACCTTTGTCCTGACCACGCCGATTCGCGGCAATAAAGAAATCGATGATCACATTTATAAACACGGCGACGGAGTAAAAGTGATCGCGCTCAAAGTGAAAGATGCGACCTCGGCCTGGAAAGAAACGACCAAACGCGGCGGCAAGAGTTACATGGAACCGAAGACTTCGAAGGACAAACACGGCAAGGTCGTGATGAGCGGCATCCACACTTACGGCGACACGGTCCACGTTTTTGTTGAGCGCGGCGATTATGCCGGCCCGTTCATGCCGGGATTTGAAAAATGGGACCCGGGGTTCGAAACCAAGGAGACGGGTCTCCTATATTGCGATCATTGCGTCGGCAACGTCGGATGGAACCAGATGAATCCGTGGGTGAAGTTTTACGAGGAGGTGATGGGGTTCCGAAACATCCTCAGTTTCGACGACAAGGACATTTCGACCGAATACTCCGCGCTCATGAGCAAGGTCATGAGCAACGGAAACGGTTTCGTGAAGTTCCCGATCAACGAGCCGGCCGAAGGCAAAAAGAAATCACAGGTCGAAGAGTATCTCGATTTTTACAATGGCGAAGGTGTCCAGCATATCGCGATCGCTACCGGTGACATCGTGAAAACGGTGACTGAGCTGCAAAAGCGCGGGCTCGAGTTTCTTAATATTCCGTCCACCTACTACGACACTTTGCCGGAACGTGTTGGTCACATCGATGAAGATCTCGGGCCGTTGAAGCGGCTTGGGATTTTGGTCGATCGCGACGACGAAGGTTATTTGCTCCAGATCTTTTCGAAGCCGGTGGAGGACCGGCCGACGTTGTTTTTCGAAATCATTCAACGAAAAGGCGCGCAAAGTTTCGGCAAAGGAAACTTCAAAGCGTTATTCGAGGCGCTGGAGAAAGAGCAGGAACGACGAGGCAATTTGTAAGAGAGGACGATCGACATGCCGTATTATCAAAAATTAGGCGAGATGCCGCGAAAGCATCACATCTGGTTTCATCGCAATGGTCAGGGACCTGGTTACAAGAACGAAGGTATTTATTACGAACACGTCGTTACCACCGAAGGTTTCAACGAAGCTTTCTCAATCATGTATCACCTGCGTCCGCCGACTCGGGTTCGCAGCGTGAAACTGTTGAAGTGCGAAGAACTGAAGAAGGCGGCTGAAAGTCCATTGCGACATCATCATTTGAAAACCGCGAACCTTCCCCGCAAGGGCGATCTCTACAGCGGCCGGGTTCCGATTCTTTTCAACCAGGACATGACCGCGTGGCGTTGCCGCCCGGAAAAGGATTACGGGCAGTTTCAATATTACAAGAACGGCGGCGCCGATGAGATCATCTTCGTGTTCAAAGGCGGCGGCACGATCGAATCGGTATTCGGCAAGCAACGTTACCGCGCAGAAGATTACATAGTCGTTCCACGCGGAATCACATACCGGCTGGTTCCGGACAAAATTCAGGAAGAAGATTATCTGATTCTTGAGTCGACCGGACCGGTGCGAATTCCAAAGCGCTACTTGAACAGCGAAGGCCAAATTAAAATGGGCTCGCCATATTCAGAGCGCGATTTTCACGGTCCGACCGAGATCAATGCGATCGATAAAGAGGAAGACACTGAAATCCTAGTGAAGGACGGTCCGCGTTGGACGCGGGTAACCATGGCCCACAATCCGTTCGATGTTGTCGGCTGGGACGGTTACGTTTATCCGTTCACATTCAACGCCCAGGACTTTGAACCGATCACGGGGACGGTGCATCAACCGCCGCCCATCCACCAAACCTTTGAGATTCGCGGTTACGTCGTGTGCACGTTCGCGCCGCGGTTCCTCGACACCCATCCCGAAGCGGTGAAAATTCCGTGGGTTCATGACAATGTCGAGGCCGACGAAGTTCTGTTTTACGTGCGTGGGAATTTCGGCTCACGGAAGGGAATTGAGCCGGCGTCGATCACCTTGCATCCGCGAGGGATCCCGCACGGACCGCATCCGGGAACGATCATGGCCAGCAAAGACGCGACTCGCACTGAAGAACTCGCGGTTATGTTCGACACCCAACACACTCTTGAGCTGACAGAGGCCGCTGTTGCGCTCGATGATGAGAAATATCCGTTGAGCTGGCTCGACTAGTGTGAGTTCATCAGGCAACGGAGAAACGGAATTGCAGGCGGCTGAGCGCCGCATGCGAAGTCTTCCGAAATGCGGAGCAGCCAAGCTCGCGCGCATGGAGGAGTCTTTTCTCGCTCTGCTTGAGGCAGTCGGCGAAGATCCGCAACGCGAAGGCTTGTTAAGAACGCCGACTCGAGCAGCGAAAGCCTTCGAGTTTCTAACCAACGGTTACCGCCAGGACCTGGATGCGATCATTAACGGCGCAATCTTCAGCTCCGACGCGAGCGAAATTATTTTGGTTAAAGACATCGAGCTTTACTCGATGTGTGAGCATCATCTGCTTCCGTTTATCGGTCGGGCGCACGTTGCCTACATCCCAAACGGGAAAGTGATCGGTTTGTCCAAAGTTGCGCGGATTGTCGATGTTTTTGCCAGACGGCTCCAAATTCAGGAGCAACTCACCGTTCAAATTGCCGACGCGCTCATGAAAACGCTGCACCCGGCCGGCGTCGGCGTCGTGGTCGAAGCAAAACATCTTTGCATGATGATGCGCGGAGTGGAAAAGCAGAACTCGGTGATGAAAACATCGTGCCTACTTGGTTCGTTCAAGGAAGACGCCCGCACGCGTTCCGAATTCCTCGCGCTCTTGAAAGAATAGGTGGAACGCGCTCTCCGTAGCGCGTTAATCGAGCTCGGAGAGCTCGATCCACCTCGCGCCTTCCTCTCCCTCAGGGGAAGTATTGAGGTGAGGGTGATCGTTCGTAATGTTTATCAGCATGATTCTGACGGTCAGTAAACGACTCGAATTTTCAGCCTCGCGACGGTTGTTCTTTCCGCGATGGACTGACGCTGAGAATGTCGCCGCGTTTGGCGAAGAAAGCCGTGCCGCGCACGGCACCGGACGGAATTATGTCGCTTATTTTATTTTCAGTGGCCGGGTCGATCCAGTCACCGGAATGCTGATTAACATCAGCGAGATCAAAGGCCGCGCCGGCCAGATCGTGGACGATCGTTTCGACCACAAGTTTTTAAATGAAGACAATCCGGCGTTTCGTTCCCCGGCCGCGGGACCGCCCACCGCGGAAAACATCGCCGCCCAGCTTTTCGCCGATGTTGCGCCGCTCTTTGGGGACGTTGATGCAAAGCTCGTCGCAGTTCACTTGATCGAAACGCCCGATCGCAGTGCGACGTTTTTTGCAGATGGCATATGCGACGCAAACTACTGGTTCGGATTTTCGGCAGCGCGCCAAACGATGTCCCCCCGCCTGACCGCAGCCGAAAACCAGAAGCTGTTCGGCGAAGCCACCGGAATCCATGGACACAATTATCGTGCGCGCCTCACCTTCCGAAAGGAAAAGACAAACGGCCCAATTGTTCCCCAGCATGACGTCAATCTCTGCCTCAAGACGCTCCACGACGAATTCGATCACCGTTTTCTCAACGAACTGCCATCGTTGAAGGACCAACCGATCACGACCGAAGGTCTTGGAGTCTATCTTCGGGAACGAATTGCGAAGGCGCTGCCGATTCATCGCGTGCGCCTGCACGAACGCGAGGATTTTTTCGCCGAGGTCTGGCCGGAACAAAACGTTTTTCTGGGCATGCAGGCGCGCTTCGGCGCGGCGCACCGTCTTCACGTACCGTCGTTTTCCGACGCGAAGAACCAGAAGCTGTTTGGGAAGTGCGATAATCCACGCGGTCACGGTCATCTCTACCTTGCCGAAGCCACGATCGGCGGAAATTATGACGAGCGAAGCGGGACGCTCTATGATTTCGTCGCCTTCCAAACGGCGCTGAAGGAATCGATTAAACCGTGGCAGGACCGCCACCTGGATTTGGAAACCGAAGAGTTTCGAGAAATTTCATCCACCGGAGAAAATATTGTTCGCGCATTATGGTCGAAAATCGACAGCCGCGTGAACCAACAACTCGTGCGGCTGCGTTTGTGGGAGACAAAGAACAATCGGTTTACCTTGCGAAGAACATAATTTGGGAGGGACGCGCTCCGTCGCATCCTTTAGATTTGGACATGACTCCAGGTTAAGAAATGATCAAACGCATTCTCATCACCGGGGCAAGTCGCGGAATCGGCCGCGCGATCGCCGAAAAGCTAGCTGCGCCAGGCGTGACTTTACTGTTGCACGGACGCGATACGGTCGCTCTTGCGGAAACATGCCAGGCGGTC
>DATINV010000180.1:0-13177 GCA_035473775.1 Chthoniobacterales bacterium | reverse complement strand
CCGAAAAGTGGCCTTCCCACCGGCGTCACGGATCATTGAGACCGTTTCCTCGCCGCGTTGAACGTTGCGATTACCGATCACGACCTGCGCACCATCGCGCGCAAATGCGAGCGCCGTCGCGCGGCCAATTCCCGAACCTCCGCCTGTCACCAGTACGACCTTTCCTTCAAATTCTTTCATGATGTCGATCTTGTCGATTGCCTGCTCAACTGGCAACCGAGGAGTTGGATGCCAGTCCATCTCAACCCCTCAACCCCTCAACCCTTCAACCCCTCAACTTCTTCTTGTCTCTGGTCACTTCAGTAAATTAATTGCATCCAAACGCGCGGCCCGAGCGGATCGCCCGGCACAATGATCCCGCCTTGCGATAACAAACCCGGCCAAATGATCGGGCGTACGAGTGGGATCGCTGGACAAATAAAACCTATGACTAAGAGAAATATTACAATCGCGACGCTGGTCGCGGTAGCTGGTGCCGTAACCCTGTTCGCGGCGGAGAACCCAATGGTCGGCGGCGCGCCGATGTACTCGAGCAAGAACATCGTGCAAAACGCGATGAATTCGAAAGATCACACCACTCTCGTGGCCGCGGTAAAGGCCGCCGACCTGGTGACAACGTTGGAGAGTAAAGGCCCGTTCACGGTCTTCGCTCCCACCAATGAAGCTTTCGAGAAGTTGCCGGCCGGCACCGTGGATACATTGGTGAAACCGGAAAACAAGAAGACGCTGACCGGTATTCTTACCTATCACGTCGTCTCCGGAAAGGTGACCGCCGAGAAGCTGGCGGAAAAGATCAAAGCCGGCGGAGGCAAAGCCGAACTCAAAACGGTGAATGGCGAAACATTGACCGCAAAGATGGATGGAGATTCCGTCGTGCTAACCGATGCCAAAGGCGGTATGTCCAAAGTGACGATCGCCGATGTGATGCAATCCAACGGAGTCATTCACGTAATCGACACCGTACTGATGCCGTAATCGCAAGATCGACCATGAACATGGCGGGCGCGCGCGATATGCCGCCCGCCTTTGTTCCCTCACAGAAGCCGTCATGAAAAATCCCACCGTCAGATTCGTAATTATTTTCGCGGTAATCGCGGTTGCCCTCGTCCATTTTGCACGACAACCGCGCGCGCAGGCGGATCGCACCGATCCGGCAGCCGCCGCGGAGCCACTAAAACCAACCGCCGAAGATCTGGCTCCGGTTCCCAAAGTTGTGAGATCGGACGCCGAATGGAAGGCGCAGCTAACTCCATCGCAATACGCTATTCTTCGCGGCCACTCGACGGAGCGCGCTTGCTCCTCTGTGCTTTTGCTCGAACATCGTCGCGGGGTTTTCCGATGTGCCGGCTGCGGCGCGCCTCTCTTCGCGAGCGACGCAAAATTCGAGTCCGGTACCGGCTGGCCCAGTTTCACGAAGCCATTCATTCCGGGAATTATCGAAACCGTGAAGGACCACAGCTTTGGAATGGAACGCGACGAAGTTCTTTGCGCGCGTTGCGGAGCGCATCTCGGCCACGTTTTCGATGATGGTCCGGGGCCCGGCGGACTACGTTATTGCCTGAACGGCCTCGCCTTGAAGTTCGAGGAACGGCGATAAGGTCGACTTAATTGCATTTAGTGGTTGCCACTTGCCAGCGCTCTTTCGTTGAAGTAAGTCCGACACTCGGGATGGCGGAGACGCAGGAGGAACTCGATCAGGAAATGCTCGCGCAATCTGCGAGTGGCGACCAGCGCGCCTTCGCCCGGCTATACGACCGCTTGAGCGGTCCGCTCTATTCTCTGGCCCTACGAATGTTGGGCGACGCCAGCGAAGCCCAGGATGCGCTCCAGGATGTATTTCTTCAAATTTGGAGGCGCGCGGCGAAATATGATTCTGCTCAGAGCAGTGTCTTCAGTTGGGCGATGCTCATGGCGCGGAGCCGCGTGATCGATCGACTCCGCGCTCGCGGCCGCCGTCTCCGAGTCCTGGTTTCTTCCAGCGATGACGATCCAAACGGACCGATGGCTGATGCATCTGTCGCGGAAAGCGCGACGGATACCATAAATAGAAACGATGAGGCCATGCGCGTGCGCACCATGTTGAACAAATTGCCGGCCGAGCAGCGCCAGGCCATCGAGCTCGCGTTCTTTTCCGATCTTACTCATCACGAAATTGCCGCCCAACTCAGCCAGCCGCTCGGAACAATTAAAGCGCGCATTCGCCGGGGTTTGTTAAATTTACGGGAGCGAGGTGTCCGATGATTACCGACGATCTCCAAGACCAGGCGGCGCTTTTCGTTCTTGGTGCGCTCAATCCCGAGGAAAACGCGACGTTCGAAAAAATGCTGGCCGCCGACCCGGAACTGCGCGCGATGGTGCGCGAGCTGCGCGAAGCGGCCGCCGACCTTGGCGGGAGCGTACCCGCGCATGAGCCACCGGCGGACTTGAAACGACGCGTCCTCCGCGAAATCGCTTTGGAAAAACAGACTGGCATCGCGCGAGGATCGACGACGCCGTCGTTTTCGAGTTGGATGCCGTGGGCCGCCGCTGCGCTCTTCCTTATCTCTTGTGGAATTCTCGCGGTGGATCGCATGCGATTGCAACGCGAGCTGGCCGAAGCGCGCGCGACCGATCCACTTTCGCAAGCGACCCTCGTTACTCTGGGTTCGCCTAACGGCGAACATCCGGATGCTAAAGTGACGATCGCCTGGCAGCCGGATCGCCAAAGCGGCGTGATCAATATTAATAAGATGCCGCCTGCCGGGCCGGGGCGCGATTACCAGCTTTGGGCGGTGGACGCTAATCACAAGGATCCGATCAATGCCGGCATTGTTCACGTCGATTCAAACGGCGTTGCTCACATCCGCTTCAAACCCGACCAGGAAGTCACGCAGATCAGAGCCTTCGCCATAAGTCTCGAGCGCGAAGGCGGCGTGCCGAAACGCGAAGGCCCAATCGTGATGATCGGCAACGCCTAACTCTTTTCGGCTTCGCTTCTCTCAACAGCTCAACCGCTCAACTTCTCACCCGTCCGCCGTAGCTTCAGCGAAGGAGGAACCCCTCAACTTCTCAACGTTCTCAACCTCTTCCCTCTCAACCCCTCAACTTCTCAACATTCTCAACCTCTGCCCGTGCCCCCTTTACGCGTCAGCAAAGTTGAACAAGGTTGAACAACTATGTTTGGATCTAAACGAGAAGACACGCCCACGCCGGCCGCGCCGGAATTCACACCAGCCAGAACTGAACGACCGCCCGACGCGCCAAGAACGCAGAGGACTGGAGGCTTTCTTTCCAGTGAGGTGTCGATCGACGGTGATCTGAGCTTCCGCAACGAGCTCATAATCGACGGCAAAGTGCACGGCAAGATCAACGCCACCGGCGCGCTGACGGTGGGCAAGAACGCGCGCGTCCGCGGCGAAGTGAGAGTTAGATCGCTGACCGTACAAGGCACGATCGAAGGCAATGTCTTCGCGTCGGAGCGATGCGTCCTCGAACCGGGCGCAACCTTGCGCGGCGACGTCGAATCACCGCGCCTCGCCCTTGACGAGAACGCATCGTTTCTCGGTCGGGCCAAGATCAGCGCCAACCGCAACTGACCTCCTACATCTCAACATCTCAACTACTCAACGCCTCAACCTCTCAACATCTTATTTCGGCCAGGCCGCCTTCAGCTTCGCTGCGACGTCTTTGTACTCCGCGTCCGAAAGCTTCCTTCTCGGCGCGGGAGTTCCGGGCGCTTTCCCTCCGAACGAAGGGATGACGTGAAAATGCGGATGGTAAACGGTTTGGCTGCTGCTGAGTCCGTTATTTGACTGCACTCTGAAACCGGTCGCTCCCAGTCCTTTTTTCTGTGCGATCCCCGCTTTTTGAACCGCAGCGAGCAGGGCACACATCTCGTCCGGCTTGAGATCGAGCAAATTTCGCGCGCCCATTCGTTTCGGGACCACCAGCACGTGGCCTGGGGCGACCACCTCTTCCTCCGGCAGCGGCATGAAGACGAGCACATGTTCATCTTCGAAAATCTTCGACGCAGCCGATTCACTACTCTTGTCGCGGATCAATTGGGCGATGCCATTTTGCGGATCGTATTTTCCCTCGAGCCCGGTATCCGTCCCGGGAGGGGGAAGCTCGTCCGCGGGAATTTGTTGCCCGACGATCGGCTTGGTTTGCGTAAGCAGAAGCGTGCTCGCTCCGATTAACAACGTGCTGAGTTTCAGATTCATATCTTTTTCTCCGTTATCCGTATCTGCCTATCAATTATCAACTATCAATCACGCCGCTCTGCGGCAATCCAGATCCAGGGAACATTATGGATGAACTAGCGGGAGCGTAACCATCAACTTCTTTCCTGCTCTTCACTGGTCACATGTCACTTGTCACTTGTCACTTGTCACTTCCGAATGTTCCATTCCCCCAAATGATCAAGCGGTTCGCAGGGCACGAACTTTACGGCGAGAGGCCACGAGGCCGCCGCGCGACCGAGTTGGTCTAGGGAATCACGCCGCTCTGCGGCAATTTGTATCCAGGGAACAAAATGGATGAACTAGCGGGAGCGTAAGCCGGCGACTCGGTTTTGATGAAAAGCGAGTTCTACACTTTCCATTCCGCGTTTCAGTTTTCAGCTGTCAGATTTTCTCTCAACATCTCAACTTCTCAACGCCTCAACCTCTCAACATCTTAACTCCTCAACTTCTTCTTCAGCTTTCCGCTTTCCGCTGTCCGCGTTTCCGCCGAAACCGATTGACTTACGCTTGTCGTGGACTATCAGGCTCTAACGCCCAGCAAGCGAGCATCCGGTTTCTCAACCGGTTCGGCGGCAATAGCATCGACCGTTGTCCGTCGCGGTCTAAACAATGGGCCCGGTCCACTCAAAACACACGAGCTATGCCTCGTGAATTAGAAATGAAATATTGATGAGAACAAAAACAATTAGTTTAGCGCTGGCGCTTTCAGTAGCGACAACCGCAATGTGTTTCGCGAACAACCCGACACTGGGCACGTGGAAACTGAACGAAAGCAAATCCACCTTCGGCGACGGCGCCGGTAAAACCACGCTGGTAGTGTGGGAGAAGGTTGGAAAGCAGCACAAATGCACGGTCGAAGGAACTGACGCTGATGGGAAGAAAACTCACAGCGTTTGGACCGGAAAACTGGACGGCAAATTCTATGCGGTCACCGGCGATCCGCAGGCCGATCAACGCTCGTTCAAAATGAACGGCGAAGACACCATCGACATGGTGAGCCAGAAGCATGGCAAAACCGTTGGTGACGGCACGATCGTGGTCGCGTCAGATAGAAAAACGCGCACGGTCACAAGCACGATGACCAACGCCAAGGGCGAGAAGGTCGCGAGCACGTTGGCTTACGACAAGTCGTAGCCTAACGATTCGGCGGTAGACGCCTACGCGTCTTCTGCCGACGATACATTTAGTGGAACAGCGGCCGGACGTGAAAACGTTCGGCCGTTTGCCTTTGCCGCTCTCAACCACTCAGCGATGCTGCGCTGCAGCAATCTCCATCCAGGGAACACTATCCGCGCACTAGCGGGAGCGTGACTTCTCAACGCCTCAACTCCCACCTTCTTGGAAATCTTGAATCTTTAGATACGACCCCGTTCTCTTTCGCTGGTCCTGGCCACATGTCACTTCCGATGTTCCGATCATTCAAATGATCAAGCATTCGGGTCGAAAGCTGAACACTTTCCGGTCAGCTTTTCAGCGTTTTCCTTCTTCTTCCTCAACTTCTCAACGGCTCAACCTCTCAACGCCTTCTTCGCTCTCTCAACTCTCAACTTGCTGGTCACTGATCACTGATCACTTTCCCCATGGTGACCCGCCACCCGCGCTTCAGCCGCGGCCAGCATGGCCTTGAAGCGGGGATCGTCGCGGATGGTATCGAAAAAAAGACAATGGGGTCGCATCTTCACATTACACATTGTGCGCTAGCCTTGGAAATGCGAAACGAAGGCCGCCATATGTGAAAAGTGAAGATTTGACCCCTGCCTCCCTTCTTCTTATTGAATCATGCCGCTCTGCGGCAATCTATATTTCAGGGAACACGCTGGATGAACTAGCGGGAGCGTAATCTTTAGATACGACCCCGCTGTCTTATCACCGTCGAAAGTTTCCTTAGCTGCTCAATCTCTTCGCTTCCGTTGGCGATCTTAGGCTTCAATGCTCCGTATTCCGTTGGTTCTGGTCATGTTCTAGCCTCTTATTTCAGCCACCTGATTTTCTTCAACTCCCCCTCCACGACCTTGAATTCAGAGTCACCGGTGACCAATTCAGCGTTTCTCGTTTTGGCTAATGCCGCCGCGAAGCAGTCCGCGTAAGACATCTTCTTAGTCGCCTTGAAAACCGCCGCTTGGCGCACGAGTTCCAAGTCATCGGCGTCCACCGGGACGAGCTCGATGGGCATTCCAGCAATCTCGTGCGATTTGGAATCCGCGATTTCCTGGGAGGCGCCGCGCAAAATGGAATAATAGATCTCGCCCCAGTTCACGATACTCATCAAAAGACGCGGATTTCCCTTTTCGGCCTTCAGTAAAATCTTTTCGACTTCTTCGGCCCCCGGTTCGTCATTGAACAGGACCATCAGTGCGTGAGCGTCTAGAACCATCGTCGCCATGGATCAAAGTTCCCTCTCGCGCTTTCGCTCGGACATGAAAACGTCCATTGCCTTTGTGCCCTTCAACGAGCCGCGTAGTCGACGATAATGCTGAGCGGTGAGCGGTTTCAGCACGATGTGATCGTTGTTCTTGTAGACGACGGCTCGGGTCCCCTCGTCGATCTCGAAATCCTTTCGTAACCAGCGTGGGATTACGACCTGGCCCTTCGTTGTGAATGACACCGTATCAGTCTTTGTGGAACTCATAATGAGAAATCCTACATCGACGTACAAGTAAGTCAAATCTATTTTTGTAGGAATCTTCTGAATACGGTGCACCCTACGACTGGATTGGCAACTTCGACGGAAGATGCCTACCTTGAGGCAGTGATATCTGCCGCGCAGCGGCGAGCGGGAAAGCAGCGAAACCGAGGGGAACTGACCGCACAGAGTAAGTTTTACTACGCCTTGGCGTAGACTTCCGAGCGTTTTTTTACAAATGCCCTGATCTTAGCCGCTGGTGCGGAATTGCTCGTCCTTGTTTTTGAACAGAATGTTGAACGTGGTGAAAGGGAAGTGACCAGTGACATGTGACCCGTGACGAGCGGATTAATCACGCGGGGACTTCGCGGACCTTACCGTCTTTCCAAATGATCATCGGCAATCCGCGTCGGCGCAGTTCTGCGCGCTTTTTGCGCGTCGCGCGTTTATGGGCCTCCGATGCAACGCGCACCCATTTCGGCATTTCCTTTTCGGGAATCGGCTTCAATCCGTTACGCGAAGTTTTCATCGAGCGGCGAAGAATGTTCTTAGATCGACAATAGTTTGCCCCACCGAATTTGCCAACGGTTTTGCCGGCGGCGTCGAATTGTCCCAGAGCACCCACCGATCAGCAATCGGTGCATAATCATCGAGCAGGTGCTGAATGCTTCGAGCAAATCGCCGCCTAATGTCCTCCACGGGAACGTTGTGCCCACCCTCAATCACTCTTTGGCGCACGCGACGGATCGCTTCGCGCACATCGGGAATCCAGACGAAATGCAGCTCGATCGCGTAACCACACTGCTTCGCTTTCTCGAAAATTCTCACGTACGTTTTCCCGCTCAGCGTTGATTCGAGCGCAAACGTTTGTTGTCGATCTACCAATTCGCGAAGTTCGCTGAGGAGAAGTTTCCCGGCTTTGAACGCAACAGCTTCGGGCTTGAGCGGGGACAGGCCGCGCGCGATTTCATCCGCGTTGAGGAAGCGGATTACGCCTATGCTCGGGAGGAATTCTTTGGCGAAGGTTGTTTTACCGGCGCCGTTACAACCGGCGATGAGGAATATCGTAGGCGCGGGCATCGGTTGTCGATCTTAGAGCAAGAGTTCGTGATGGCGAGGGCGCTTCGTTCGACTTCGCTCAGGGTAGACGTATTGGCGGCTAGGCGCCGCTTCGGAACTGGTCGTCTTTGTTTTTGAACAGGATGTTAAAAAAGTGACCGGTGACGCGTGACGAGTGACGAGAAAGGAGGCCGAATTAATGTTGGATTTCGGACTGCGGATATTCCTAAGCATCTTCGCGGCGAATCATCGAATGAGATCTCAGCGGTTTGCTCGGTCAGCGATCTCACCACCTCAACGCCGGATCGCGGATGGCGCGCCTTCATACCAATGTGACGCGTCTCGATGTTCACATTGAAGAAGTGACAGTGACCAGCCTTTGCTAAAGCTACGGCTTGGCAGGCAGGTGACGAGTGACAAGAGAGGAAGCGGAAAATCATCTTTTGGACTTCTTCGGTGGCGATTTGGTCGATCGCGAGTCTTGGAAACCGGATACCGGATATCTCTCAGTGGTTTCGCTAACGCGTTGCGCTTTAACCTTGCGGGAAAGCTGAATCAACTCGCCAACCTTCGCGATTTTCTCCTCGAATGTTTGACTAGCGAGTGCGCGTCGCATTTCGGTTTTCATTTCTTTGGCAGTTTCAAGTTATGCCGCTGCAGAATGTCGTCCAGCAACGACTTGTCGATCTTAGCCTGGGTCATGAGTTGTTCGATGCGCGCCAGATCTTTATGTCGGCCAACGCTCGCAGCGATGGCGATGACGTACTCGGGGCAAAAAACTTTTGCAGGCACTCCTTCGTACTCGATCGGTTTGGCTTTGCGAACAGCTTCTTCGGTTAAACCAGATGCCGCGAGAAATTGAACAGGGAAATCGTTGATGACTAGATGCTCGCGTTCTACGCGCCAGCCTTTCGATTGCAGGTGCGCGTAAATCGCAGGAATTCCGACGCTCAGCGTCTTATCCGTCGCGACGAAGATAATATCTGCGTCGTAGGTCGTGAACGGTTCAACGTAGTAGATTGCAGCGAGCGCGCCGCCCAACGCGTAGTCTTCGATCAACCCCGCCGACACCAATTCATTCGCGGCACGAAGAACGTCGGCTAATGGGATTTCTGATGATTTGCCCTCCATCGATCGTCGACTTTAGCGAGAAAAGTTCGCGATGGCGAGGGCGCCATCGCCAGCACGCATGGCGCGTGCGCTCCCCAGAAAATTCGCGCCTATTCGCGGGTAGTGTTAAGTCTTCGCGTAAATTTCTGAAAATCGATTTTCTCGAACTTCGCCTTGTCCAGGTCCCAGATGCCATGCAGGTCGCGGGACCCATGGAAGCCTGATTTATTGCGAGGCTACCGGAGCGAGCAAGGAACTGTTATGAACGATGTCGGATCGAACGGCAAAAGAGAGGCGACTCGCTCGTAACATGACTGCGGAAGATCAGTAAAACTTCATCTCCAATACCGCTCGCCCTGTGTCCTAAGTGCGGCATCTTATCGCATGCGAAGTCGAAATTTGGGAAAGAGTAATCTGGAAGTGTCAGCCATCGGGCTTGGCTGCATGGGGATGAGTTTTTCCTACGGCCCGCCCAAAGATAAAGCCGAGATGACGAAGCTGCTGCACGCGGCGGTGGAGCGGGGCGTCACCTTCTTCGATACCGCGGAGGTTTACGGTCCTTATACTAATGAAGAGCTCGTGGGCGATGCGCTGGCACCGTTTCGCGAACAGGTGGTGATCGCGACCAAGTTCGGGTTCGACCTGAGCGGCGGGGACACGCGACCTGGTGCGCCAGGATTAAACAGCCGGCCGGAGCAGATCAAGAAAGCGGTCGAGGGTTCGCTCAAGCGTTTGCAGGTCGACGTCATCGATCTGCTTTATCAGCATCGGGTCGATCCGAATGTAGCGATCGAGGACGTGGCCGGCACGGTGAAAGAGTTGATCGCGCAAGGCAAGGTGAAGCATTTCGGAATGTCGGAGCCGAACGCGCAAACCTTGCGCCGCGCGCACGCGGTGCAGCCGGTGACGGCGTTGCAAAATGAGTACTCACTCTGGACGCGGGGCCCGGAGACGAACGGAATCCTGGAGGCGTGCGAGGAACTTGGGATCGGCTTCGTGCCCTACAGCCCGCTTGGGAAAGGCTTTCTCA
This sequence comes from Chthoniobacterales bacterium, assembly GCA_035473775.1. Lineage (GTDB taxonomy): Bacteria > Verrucomicrobiota > Verrucomicrobiia > Chthoniobacterales > UBA10450 > AV40. The sequence continues at coordinate 3,132 of DATINV010000180.1, read as the reverse complement.
CCGGGAAGATGGATGAGACGACGAAACTCGGGAGCGACGATTTCCGGAGCAAGCTGCCGCGCTTCGCGGCGGAAGCGATGAACGCGAATCAGGCGCTGGTCGATTTGCTGGGCAAGATCGCGGCGAAGAAGCAGGCGACACCGGCGCAGATCGCGCTGGCCTGGTTGCTCGCGCAAAAGCCGTGGATCGTGCCGATCCCCGGGACAACGAAGTTATCCCGATTGGAGGAGAATCTCAGGGCTGCGGACGTTAACCTAACGAGCGAAGACCTGGCGGAGATCGATCGCGCTGCCGCGGAGATTCAGATCGAAGGCGAACGGTATCCTGAGAATCTGATGAAGATGGTAGGTCGGTAAGAATTTCACGAAACCTTAATCACAACGAAAGGAGTAGCGATGAAGAAGGAACCTTCAGGAGCAGAGAAGATGTTCGGCGACTTTGCGCCGAAGCTAGTCGAACTAACCGACAACGTCCTCTTCGGTGACGTGTGGGAACGAAAAGAGTTATCCAAGCGCGATCGCAGTCTCGCGACCGTGGCTGCGCTCGTAGCCTTGAATCGGCCGGAACAGTTGCGCTTTCACCTGCCGAACGCGGTGAAGAATGGCGTAAGCGAGCAGGAGCTGATCGAAACAATCACGCACCTGGCATTCTACTCCGGCTGGCCGAATGCGATGAGTTGCATGGCCGTGGCGAAGGAGCTCTTTACCAAGCCCGCGACGAGCGAAGCAGGGTAACCCCACGCGGTCTCATCATTCCCGTATGAAAAGCGTCGCCTCAGGCGGTCTCGGCGAATTAGCGTGAAGGGCTGTGGTAGTTCATCTCGTTGACGGAACCTACGAGCTATTTCGCCACTTCTACGGCTTGCGCCGGTTCACCAAGGGAAAAGACCGGCCTTACGGCGCGGTTGTTGGAGTGTTGCAGACCGTTCTCCAAATGCTGGAGAACGGATCCACCTATATCGGCGTCGCTACCGATCACGTGATCGAGTCGTTTCGCAATCGGCTTTGGGCGGACTACAAGACGGGCGCCGGGATCGAGCCCGCGCTGCTCGCGCAATTCCATCCACTCGAAGAGGCGCTGGCGGCGATGGGCGTGGTCGTTTGGCCCATGATCGAGCTCGAAGCTGACGATGCGCTCGCTTCGGCCGCGCATCTCGCGTCGAAGGACAAACGGGTCGAGAAAGTTGCGATCTGGACGCCAGATAAAGACCTGGCGCAATGCGTGCGAGGCACGCGCGTGGTGCAGATCGACGGCCGGCGCAAAACGATTCGCGATGCGGCCGGAGTCCGCGAAAAGTTCGGCGTCAGCCCGCAGCTCATTCCCGATCTGCTCGCGCTGGTGGGCGATGCGGCCGACGGTTATCCCGGCATTCCCGGGATCGGCGCCCGGACCGCAGCCCAGCTTTTGAATCGCTACGGTCGGATCGAAAAATTTCCGCTAAACGTTCTCGGCAAACAGCGTGATCTCGCGCTGCTCTTCAAGAAACTCGCAACCCTGCGCACCGATGCGCCACTCTTTCAGAAAGTCGAGACGCTGCGCTGGCGTGGTGCGACGCCGGCATTCGCGAAGTGGGCGAAAAAGATGAAAGCTCCGCGGTTGTTCGAGCGCTGCGAAAAGGCAAGGAGAGTGACGAGTGATGTGTGACGAGTGACGGGCTAAACCGATTTTACCACCCGAGCCTCTCGGCTCTAGAGGGCCCAAGCACACGAAGGTCCGAGCCGGATGGGCGGAAAATGGATGCAACGTCACGTTTCTCTGTGATCTCGGAGACTTAGGCGCGGGCGCGCCGAGTGGTGTAGATGTGCTTGTGCCAAGCACCTGTTTGCCGGTTAGGCGCTTGGCACAAGCGCCTCTACAACTCAAGTCTTCGAGCAGATTTCTGCGCCGGACTTAAAAATAGTGACGAGTAACAGGTGATGAGTGACGAGCAAACGGGCTGAAAACGATGCGCTCTTAACGCCGGAAAAAGTTCGTTCGGCAAGATGCCGAAACCAGGTCGCGCCGTGGCGACCGCTCCCCGGAACATTCGCCTCAATTCGCGCATTCGCGGGTAGAGGAAACCGCGGCCGACGCGGCCGCCGCTACAATGAAGCGGGCGATTGGGTCAATCGCCCCTACCTATTCACGTAAATTTCTGATCCTGACTTAAAAATAGTGACGAGTGATATGTGACGAGTGACGAGCACGAAAGGCTTTAGGCTTTTGAGTAGATTTCGGATCCAGCGCGTTCAAAGTCTGCAGCTTTTTCGCGAAGCCCTTTCTCGATAGCCGCCTTTTCTGTCAGTCCTTGTTCCGCTGCGTACTTGCGAACATCTTCTGTTATCTTCATCGAACAAAAGTGCGGGCCGCACATGGAACAAAAGTGAGCGGTTTTGGCGCCTTCTTGTGGCAGCGTTTCGTCGTGGAACTCGCGGGCGGTTTCGGGATCGAGCGCGAGATTGAATTGATCGTTCCATCTGAATTCGAAGCGGGCTTTGCTGATAGCGTTGTCGCGGTATTGGGCGCCGGGATGGCCTTTCGCTAAATCGGCGGCGTGAGCGGCGATTTTGTAGGCGATGACGCCGTCTTTCACGTCTTTCTTGTTCGGCAAACCGAGATGTTCTTTCGGGGTGACGTAACACAGCATGGCGCAGCCGTACCAGCCGATCATCGCCGCGCCGATCGCGCTGGTAATGTGATCGTACCCGGGCGCGATGTCGGTGGTGAGCGGGCCGAGAGTGTAGAACGGCGCTTCGTCGCACCACTCCAGTTGTTTCTCCATGTTCTCTTTGATCATGTGCATGGGGACATGGCCCGGGCCTTCGTTCATCACTTGCACATGTTGCGCCCACGCACGTTTGGTCAGCTCGCCTTGGGTGTAAAGTTCGGCGAACTGCGCTTCGTCGTTCGCGTCCGCGATTGAACCCGGCCGCAAACCGTCCCCGATCGAAAAACTGACGTCGTAGGCGGCCATGATCTCGCAGATTTCGTCCCAATGGGTGTAGAGAAAACTTTCCTGATGATGGGCCAGGCACCACTTGGCCATGATCGAGCCGCCGCGTGAGACGATGCCTGTGGCGCGGCGGGCCGTCATCGGGATGTATCTTAGTAGTACCCCGGCGTGGACGGTGAAGTAATCGACCCCCTGCTCCG
>DATINV010000179.1:0-5774 GCA_035473775.1 Chthoniobacterales bacterium | reverse complement strand
ACGGGCAAATGTCTGAATGAACTTAAATTTTTGCGTCAAGTGGCTGCGGCAGATCGCCAGTGGCGCTGACAAAAGCGGAAACCGGAGAGCGGAAACCGGAAAGACTTCTGATTCGCCGGTGATCGTTTTCTATCCGGTATCCGGTGTCCGGTATCCGAAATCCTAATGAGCCGCACGAGCATTATCGCGTTGCTGATTTTCGGAGCCATTCTCGGCTACTTCCTCAGTTTCGGCGCGGACACGACGCGGAAATTTCAAGCGAGTGTTTACCAACTTCTCGCGCCTTTCTTTACCACCGGCTCCGGTTTGCAAAAGCAAATCACTTCGGTGCGGACCGGGTTGAAGTCGCTCGACGAGTTGGAAAAAGAAAATGCGGATCTTCGAGTCGATAATCGTCAACTGCGCGCGACCAACTCTGCCTTGCGCGATGTCGAACATGAAGTGAACCGGTTGCGTCACGCGCTCAATTATCGCGAGCGCTCCGTCTTTAAATTGATTCCGGCGGAGATTGTGACCCGGGATGCATCCACCTGGTGGCACACGGTAACGATCAACCGGGGCAAGGAAGACCACATTGAAACCGACATGCCGGTCGTGACGGACGAGGGACTTGTCGGAAAAACGACAACCGTGAGCAACACCATCGCAGTCGTTCTTTTGGTGACGGATGAAAACTGCAAAGTCGCGGCATCGGTTGAAGGAACGCGCGAACAAGGAATTGTTTCGGGCGAACGCGTTTCGGGCGGATTAGCTCCGCTCCTCGATCTGAATTTCCTGACCAAGCAGGCGAACCTGCAACCGGGCCAGAAAGCTTACACCTCTGGGGTGGGTGGCGTTTTTCCGTCGGGCTTGCTCATGGGAACGGTAAAGAGTTTCAAAGTTCGCGAGCTCGACGGTCAGGCAAAACTCGCGCCGGCGGTGGATCTTTCCCATTTGGAAGACGTGTTTGTGGTCACAGGACGAAAATGATCTTCTTCGTCATACTCCTGATCCTGGTCGTCATCGCGCAGATCGCGGAGTTCTTTATTCCGCCGCTTGATTGGATGTATCACGCGCACATTTACATCGCGCCGGTCCTGGTATTCTACGGGGCAATGGCGTTGCCATTTCCGCTGATGTTGGCGATGGCGTTGTTCGCCGGAGTGCTGCTCGACGCCCTGACGGTGCAGGTGCTGGGAAGCAAAGTTGAAATCTCGCTCGGCTCGTCGATACTCATTTACGCTGTGCTAGCGGGAATTATGCATGGCTTAAGGCCTCTATTCATTCGCGGCCGCTGGGAAGTTCATTGTGTTCTGACCGGCCTCTGCACCTCCGCAATTATTCTGGCGCAATACCTCATGATCACCTTTCGGCGCGGGACATTTGTGTTTACCCGTGAGGTTTGGTGGCAAATCGGTGGCCCCGGTTTGATGGCCATGCTGATGGCGCCAGTGATTTTTTGGATTCTAAACTGGGTGGCGCGCGTGACGCGCTATCCGTATTTGCCGGAAAGGACTTTTGAATGAATAAGCGTCGCTTGACTCCGCGCTTGCGGATTCAATTTGTCGGTTTGTTGATGTTGCTCGGCATGGGCGCTCTCGGCGCACGGCTATGGTGGATCCAGGTGGCGCACGGCGCGGAATGGACGTCGCAGATCCGCGGCAGCTCCCAGGCCACGGTGCGAATTCCCTCGGTCCGGGGCGAGATTAAAGACCGGAACGGGCTGACCTTGGTGCAAAACCGCGCCAGCTATGAAGTTGATTTTTATCTTCCGGAAATGGTGAAGGGCTACCGCGAACGTTTTGGCTCGCCGCCGTTGGCCGAGCATCGCGCGATTATTAGTGGAATGCCCAAGGACGTGAAAGAGCCGGATATCATCAAGATCGTTAACGACGGAGTCATCCCGCGTCTGGAGGACCTCGATTTGGCGCGCGATTACAATTCGAAGCAACTCGAACGGCACTACCGAAACGACACTGAGGTACCGTACTCCTACATTAAGGACATTGATTTCCCGACCATGGCGAAATTTTCCGAGCACGATGTCGGACTTCCCGGAGTCGATATCGCGATCAAACCGGTCCGCTCGTATGTCTACGGCGCGCTCGCTTCGCACATTCTGGGGTACGTCGGCGCCCCCGATGACACGAACAAGGATGAAGCAAGCAAGTTCACTTTCTATCAAGGCGATGTCGATGGAAAATCGAACGTTGAGAAAGCGATGGACGAATATCTCCGCGGCAAACCCGGCGTTCGTTATCTGCGACGAAATGCGAAGGGGGCCATCGACGGCGTCCTGAAGGAAGATTCGCCGAAGCAGGGGGCGAACGTTTTTCTAACGATCGATGCCCGGATCCAGGCGATTGCCGACGAAGCATTGCGCGCGGTCAGCCGCGCCGGAGTCGTCGTTGCCGATCCGAATAACGGCAACATTCTGGCAATGGCGTCGGTTCCGTCGTTCGATCCCAATACATTCATCCCGAGCATCAAAGCGAAGGACTGGCAGGCGTTGCGAAAAGATCCCGCGGACCCGTTGGTGAACCGTGCGATCAGTGGGCTGCCGCCGGGCTCGACTTTCAAGCTCATCACGGCGTTTGCCGGACTGAGAAAAGGGATCACGAACAATAAATACAATTGCGGCGGCGGCATCAGTTACGGGGATCACTTCTTTGCCTGCTGGTGCGCGTCGAAACATTTCACCCACGGCAACATCGGCCTCTCCGACGCACTTAAAGTTTCATGCGATTCGTTTTTCTATCAGTACGGCAACGCCGCGGGAATTCAGTCCATCGACCAGGTTGGCAAAATGCTCGGTATCGGTGAGGAATCGGGTCTGCCATTGAGTGGCGAACAGACCGGCAACATGCCCGGACCCGAGTGGATGCAGATCCATCATCCTCAGGAAAGATGGTCCTCGGCCCAGACCGCTAATGTTTCAATTGGTCAGGGCTACACCCTGGTTTCTCCGCTGCAGCTCGCCATGGCCTACGTGACAATCGCCAATGGTGGTACCTGTTATTATCCTCGGCTGGTCGACAAGGTTCTGAATCAGGATGGTTCACCGCTTCTGGACGAACACGGGAAACCAGTGGTGTCGCAAACACCACGTGTCCGCTCGGATTTGCGACGCGAACTCTCGCCAGATCAGATCCAGCTTGTGCGAAAAGGACTTTGGAAAGTGGTGAACGAGGATGGCGGGACGGGCGGGCGCGGACGTTTGAAAAACGTGCAAGTGGCGGGCAAGACCGGAACCGCGCAGGCCACCGAGCGCGGACACGAGGAAAACGTTGCCTGGTATGTCTGCTTCGCGCCATTCGACAATCCCAAATACGTCGTCGCGGTGATGGTCCAGGGAGCCTCTGGCCACGGTGGCGAAGTCGCGGCGCCGATTGCGACCCGCATCTTGGAACGCACCGTTGCCATGGATGAAGGAAACTTCGACATGCAGCTCGCCTGGACGGCTCCGGCGCATCACCCAAATCCTTTCGAGTTGGTCAAGTCGGTATCGTTCAAAGATTCGAACGTTGGCGGCGGCGAGGACGAAGAAGACGCGGGGTCCTCGAGTGCAGATGTGCAAATGGCCAGCGATAACGCCGCGCCGGACGTCGAACAGGAAGCAGATGCCCAAGGCCAGGTTTCTAAACGGCCTCGGGTGGTTCGCGCGGCCGTTCCGGTTGCAACGCCGCGACCGCAAAACTTTTTTGAGCGACTATTTGGTCCCCGACGTCCGGCTCCGCAGCCGACACCCCCACCAGTCCGCCGCCGTTTTTAACAATCAAATGTCGATCCAACGAGCAATGAACTTCTTCTGCGTTGTTTCTTATCCGCTCGCGATCGCGCAATCATTTAAAATTTATGTTAGACAGAGTGAAGAAAATTTTAGGTATCGGTTCACGCAAGACTGGGAACAAACTCGTAGTCAGTGCGGAGAAACTCGAGCGACGCGTGGCGTTGCTCGAAAATAGCCGGCTGGAAGAATACAGCGTCGAGCGGAGCGGCTCGCGCAACATTGTCGGCTGCGTTTACAAGGGCCGCGTCAAGAACATCGAGATGGGTCTGAAGGCGATGTTTGTCGACATCGGTCTCGAAAAAAACGCGTTCCTCCATTTTTGGGACGCACTCCCGGCCGCACTCGACAGCGGAATCGAAGAAGTCGATCGGCCGTCGAAGAAAAAACGCAACAAGATATCAGCAAAGGATATTCCGAGCATTTACCCGGTCGGCTCCGAGGTCATCGTCCAGGTGACCAAAGGCCCAATCGGAACCAAGGGGCCCCGCGTGACTACGAATTTGAGTTTCGCGGGCCGTTATCTGGTGTTGATGCCATTCAGCGACCGAAGTGGTATTTCGCGAAAGATTGAAGATCCGAAGGAGCGCAACCGGCTGCGAAAGATTTTGCGCGACCTGGATATTCCGGAAGGTCTCGGCGTCATCATTCGGACAGTGGGCGAAGGGCAGCGCGCTCGTTATTTCGTGCGCGATTTGCGGTTCCTGCTCGACCAATGGGCTGAGGTGGAACAACACATTCGTGATAATCCTGCGCCCTATCGGGTGTTTGAAGAACCCGATCTGGTTGAGCGAACGGTGCGCGACTTTCTGACCGAAGAAATCGATGAAGTCCTGGTGGATGATCGCGAGGCGCTCGAGCGGATGGGGCAGCTGGTCGACAAAATTTCGCGGCGGTCACGTGGTCGTCTCAAGCATTATGACGGCGCGGAACCCATCTTTGAGGCGCTTGGAATCCAGAAACAAATCGATGATGCGTTTCATCGGCAAGTCTGGTTGCGATGCGGCGGCTACATCGTCATCGACGAGACCGAAGCGCTGGTGGCGGTGGATGTGAACACCGGCCGAAACAAAGGTGGTCGCGATGTCGAGAAAACGATTCTGCAAACGAATCTGGAAGCGGCCGACGAAATCGCGCGCCAATTACGCTTACGAAATATTGGCGGCCTCATTATTGCCGATTTCATCGACATGAAGAGTCGCAAAGATCAGCAGGCCGTCTTCGGTCTGATGAAGGAACGGTTACGGCGGGACAAAGCCAAAACCCATGTGCTCCCGATTTCGCAGCTCGGGCTGATGGAGATGACCCGGCAGCGCGCGCAGGAAAGTCTCAGCGACACGATCTACGAAAATTGCCCTTACTGCGGTGGTCGCGGCGTGGTTAAAACATCCATGACCACGAGCGTCGAGCTCCATCGAACCTTGAACACCGTCATGCGCAAATATCAGGACAGCGTGCATGATTTTCGGGTGGTCCTGAATCCGGACGTCCTGAAACGGCTGAAGGAGGAAGACGAGGATTTGTTGATCGAGCTCGAGCGTCGCTATGCCGGGAAGTTAATGTTCCGCGGGGACCCTACCTATCACCACGAGAAGTTTATCGTGACCGACGCCAATACGGGCGCGGAGCTGAAATCGTAGCCTACGGCAAAGTTGACTGCCTGCCTCCGGGTCCCCTGGGGGGAGGGTCATTTTTGGAGTCTTAATTTAGGGGGTTGACCGCCTCTTCCGGTTCTGTTAGAACGTGCGGCCTTGGGTAAAACCAGGCCTGAAATTCGGTGCTTGACGCTGGGTAGCGGTTCCGTGTTAGAAAGCACGGAACGAACCTGAACCAAGTCCTGAAACAGCCTATAAAAAACAATTATTTTTTTTATTGACGAACTTCTGCAGAAACCCTAAACGCATAGCCAAGTTATGAAAAAACTGACCTTAACCTTTGGCGCATTGTCCGCCTTATTGATTGTAGCGCCGGCTGTGTATGCCGACGACGGTCCGGAGAGAGTATCCGG
>DATINV010000178.1:0-13675 GCA_035473775.1 Chthoniobacterales bacterium | reverse complement strand
AATGGCACGGTGCTTTAAGCGAATCTAGCCCTCAAGAAAAACCCACGGTCAGAGCCCCATCGGAATTGATCTCGCCTTCGACTTTTCCGTCGATCAAAAGCTCCTTTTGGAACTTGATCGTGCCTTTGATTTCGACGTCGCTGGAAAGGACGTCTTTGCCGGAATGTTCAGCCATAAACTTTTTGTACTCGTTTGTTGAGGATTTTGGTTGGTCGCCGTAGGCGGGTCGGTTGGAATCTTCACCCCCCGAACTCAACGAACCTTCTCCGATCGATGAGATCGTTTTCTGCGGGATGAATTTCTTCAACACGCGTTATTATTGTAATAGTTATTCACATTGTCAACGGGTTCCCTGTCGAAAAGCCACTTTTTTACAATTTATTCGCAAATCGGAATAACTTGTCGCTCCCATTTCGGCCGGACACAACGACATAAGCCGGATTCGTGCCTCAGCGTTCGCTAGAAAATATCTTTGATTTCTGACCCATAGCCTACAACCGCTTCTTTAAAAACGCGCGGTCAGAAGCGCGACAGTCTTCGCTCTCTTCTAACGACGCGAGCGAAGACTGGGCCCGCCTGGATTCGAACCAGGGACCAAGGGATTATGAGTCCCCTGCTCTAACCGCTGAGCTACAGGCCCGTAACCGCCACTTTCGAATTAACACATCGATCCGTGGTGACCAATCCGCAAAAACGTCGGGGATATCAAAATTTTTGGTCGAAAGACGCCCAAAAAATGCAATAATCCGATCTCTCAGTAAAAACGAACCCCTTCGCCCCAATTCACCCCGTTTCAGCAATGAATATCACGTTTTCTTTCAATAAAACACTCATAGCGATTCTTCTCGCTACATCGACCGCGCGCATCTCAGTTCTGGCCGGGAACCTTCCCGACATGCGTCCTGCGCTCGTGGGTAACGGAAAGGATTCGCTAATCAATATGTTTAATCCCCAAAACGTTCTGAAGAGAGGCGAAACTCATGGGGCGCTCTACTTTGGTTGCATTGTCGCTCCAAATGGCGTTGTCGAGCACGGCAATATTTGGGGAAACACTGACGCAACGAAGGCTTTAAGAGACGAACTCCGGATAAAATTGTCCCACTGCCGTTTCGTCCCTGCAGTTTACAATCACCGCGATGTCTATTGCTGGTTTCAGGGAACACTGGCTTTCAGCACCATCGATGGGAAGCCGCACGTGCGGATCTTTGCCAATCAACAATTGGCGGACCTGCAAAAGGAAAGCGATTTCATCACTCCGCAGATGATATCGGTCCCCGGTCACATTTATGATTTCACCAAGGTGAAAGACCCATTCGGCGGTTGGGCGACGGACGATAAACCGGTTGTAGCCGATATGAGCCTGAGCGTAGACGCTTCTGGAAAGGTAAAAGACATCCATTTGGAGAAAGTTACGCCCCCTGATCAACAAAAGTACGCGGCTACCGCGGTCGAAATATTGAAACAGAGAACGTGGCTGCCAGCTTATCGCAATGGAAGGCCAGTCGATTCAACAACGCAGTTCCGATATTACTTCATACCGACTTATTATAGCCTGCAGTGAACTAATTTTTTTCGGCAGCGCTTCGTTCCAGCAATTCGCCAATCGTCTGTTCCAAAACCGTGGCCGAAACCGGTTTCCTTAAGTAAGCATCGCCGGCGATCGACAACGCTGCTTCCTGTTCACCGTCGCTCGCGTAGGCCGAATAATAGAGGACCGGGCTGTTTGGCTGCAGTCGGTTGACCTTTTGGCAGAGCTCAATGCCGTTCCCGTCGGGAAGCCGAACGTCCAGGATGAAAAGATCGAACTTCACTTTTTCGGCTAACTCCAATGCTTCCGCGTTTGTGCCCGCTGTTGCCACAAAATAACCAAGGTCCTGCAGCGAAGCTGAAATCAGCAATCTAATATCAGGATCGTCGTCGACATGAAGGATCTGCGCTTTCATCTTTGTCGCTTTGTCAGCAACCCTCAGACCAAGAAGGCGGGCATCTGGGCGAAATTTTGACGCCTTGGGGCCCAAAGTAGATCAGCCCTGTGCCGGCGAGATCTTCCCGGCGACCTCACCGAAACCGACCCGGTAATCATTGCCCTGACACCAACCGGTAATCGAAAGGATATCACCGTCTTCGAGCCATTTGCGTTCTTCGCCGCTTTCCAACTTCAACGGGTTCGCGCCCCGCCAGGTCAGCTCCAGCATACACCCGCGAGAGTCTTCGGTAGGGCCGCTAATCGTTCCGCTGGCCAGCAAATCGCCCGGTTGCAAATTGCAGCCGCCGACCGCGTGATGGGCGAGCTGCTGCGAAGCGCTCCAGTACAAATTTTGAAAGTTAGTTCGGGTGATCCTCTGCGGCGTTTTCATTTTTGCCGTCTTCAGTCTTGCTTCCAACTGCACGTCGAAAGTGAAATCGTTTTTCCCGCGAAGATAAGCCAGCGGCTCCGGATCCCGTTTCGGGAGTGGTTTCCGAAACGGTTCGAGCGCTTCCATGGTTACCACCCACGGTGAAATGCTGGTGCAGAAATTTTTAGCCAGGAACGGACCAAGGGGCTGATATTCCCAAGCCTGAATATCGCGCGCGCTCCAATCGTTCATTAAAACGAAACCGAAAATATGGTCGGCCGCCTGGTCGATCGAAATAGGTTGGCCTAACGAATTAGCAGGCCCGATCAGAAACGCCGTTTCCAGCTCGTAATCCAAACTCTTGGTCGGACCGAAAACGGGCGACGGCCCATCCGGCGGTTTGATTTGGCCTTTGGGCCGCCGCACATCCGTTCCGCTAACGACCACGGAACTGGCGCGGCCGTGATAAGCCACCGGCAGCCACTTCCAATTCGGCATCAGTGCGTTTTCAGGACCGCGCAGCATCGTCCCGACATTGTGTGCGTGATAATAAGACGAATAAAAATCCGTGTAGTTTCCAATTTTCACCGGCAACTGCATCTCGACGTCGGCTTGGCGATGGAAAACGCGTTCGCGCAATTTCGTGTCGTCGCGCAAGATCGATGTTTCAGCGGCGAGAAGCTTCTGCAGGATCTGGCGAACCTTTCTCCAAGCCGGCCGGCCCAAGGCAAGAAAACCGTTCAGCGCGTCGCTCGTTAAAGCGGCCGATGCCGGCAGATCTTTGAAGAAGCCGGCGCGCTCTAACTCTGGAAGGTCGACCACATGATCGCCAATAGCGACGCCGATTCGCGCCGTGCCATCGCGGGCTTTAAAAACACCAAACGGAAGGTTCTCGAGCGGAAAATGCGAGTCAGACGGGACGTCGATGAATGATTTGAGCGGCATGCTCTCGCAATTGTAGGGCGTTTCTGTGAAACGCCAACTCTGTGCTCTGGCCCAGACTGCCTACAAGAAATTCAACGCGCGTAAATCTTCCCGCGGTTCGTCGAAGCTGCAGCTGCCGAACGAAGTGATGAACTTTCGCCGTGCTTTGATTCGATCCAGGGTGATTTCCCAATCGCGCCAAGCAAACACGGTGTCGTGAAATTCGAACAACTTGGGGTTTTGATCTTCCAGCATGTCGACGGTTTGCGCTTCATCCCACTGATGCTCGGCGGAAAGGACACCAGCGCCGATCACATTCAAGAATCCGTGCATTTCCGTTTTCACTTCGTCGCGAAATTGCCGCACGGGATGATGAAGTCCGGCCGTGAACTTTATCGGCACGTGGTGCTTGGTTGAAGCGAGGATCGCCCGCGCAATGTGGACGGAGCTGGGGAAGGCGTCGGCGATCACTCCACCGGTCCGTAACTTATAACCGAACGATGGATTCTTAGCTCGAGCGAGTAACGCAATTGTTTGTCCGGCCGACTCGGCCGGAGTTTCCCAAAATGCTTGAACCTTCAGATCGCCCAACAAGTTCGCGGCCTCGGTTAATTTCGCTAAGTCGACATCGTTTGGTAGAACCATCTCCAGCTGCGTCACCGAGACCACATCGCGGTACTGTTGTTGAAACGAACGGACCGCTTCAGAAACGTTTTTCAATTCAGACTGAAAGGTTGCCGCATTTTCGGCTTTCGCGCCCAAAGCTGACACGCGCAGCGGGTGTTGTTTGTCGAAGTGAGAGATGAATTGTGCCGTGTCGCCGAACTTGGCTATCGGTAATACGAATGCCGACAACATCCACGAATCGGCGGCGCGCGTGTAGGCCGCTTGGTTTTTCAACGCCGGCTCCAATTCCAGACTGCACGGCGGAAACATTCCGGCGTAGTCGATCGATCGCGTCAGCAAAGCTCGCAAAGATGCCGCGCCCATGTCAGGAATTCAGCCGGGAAACTTGTCCCAGGTCAATCGTTAGATGAACACCGCGTCACGGGAACAGTCCACGTATTTTCTTAGCTTTCATCACCCGTTCCACGCCGATAGCCATGGCGGCTGTCCGATGCGAAATCTTGTGGGCCTTCGCGCGTTTGATTACCTGAGTGAAAGAATGCTCGAGGATTCGGAAAAGCTTGTCGGTCACTTCCGTCTCTGACCACATGAAGGCTTGCTTCCCCTGGACCCATTCAAAATAGGACACAATCACGCCGCCAGCGTTGCACAAAATATCCGGGATCACAAAAACTTCATCCCAGCGTTTGTCTAAAATTAAATCGGCTTCGGGCGTAGTCGGCCCATTCGCGCCTTCGGCCAGGATCCGGCATTTCAATTTTCCTGCATTTCCGGCGTTGATCACTCGGTCGACCGCGCACGGCGCTAGAATGTCGCAAGGCAAGGTCAAGAGTTCTTGCGGATCGACATGATCGCCCTCGCGGAAAGCACGCAAATTGCCCTTCTTCAAAACGTGTTGCTCCGCGGCTTCCACATCGATTCCATTCGGGTTATAAACTGCGGCGTAAGCGTCGCTGATTCCAACAACCTTAGCGCCACTCTTGTAGGCAAGCGACAGCGCCGCCACCGAGCCGACGTTTCCGAATCCCTGTACGATCGCGGTGCATTTCTCCGGATCCATCTTCAAAATGTTCATCGCGCGTTCGATCAGATAAACGACGCCGCGGCCGGTCGACTCACGGCGACCTTCGGTTCCACCAATCGCAACCGGTTTCCCGGTGACGACCTCGTTCACCGCGTAACCGTGATAAACGGAATATGTATCCATGAACCAGGCCATGACCTGTTCGTTGGTGCCCATGTCGGGACCCATCACATCGGTCAGGGGACCGACGAATGGAATCATTTCCTGCATGTAGCGTCGCGAGACCGCCTCGAGTTCGGTCCGCGATAATTTTGTCACGTCGCAAGTCACGCCGCCTTTGGCGCCGCCATATGGCAAATTGGCCAGCGCGCATTTCCAACTCATCCACATCGCGAGGGCAGCGGTTTCGCCCATCGAGAGCGACGGCGCGAAACGCGTGCCGCCTTTGGTCGGCCCAAGCGTCAGGTGATGTTGAACGCGATAACCCTGAAAAGTCTTAGTGCTGCCATCGTCCATATGGACCGGAAGCGTGACTGCCACCGCGCGTTTTGGGTACATCAACCGGTCTCGGTCGTTCTTGTCGATGCTGAGGTAGTCGGCGATGACCTGGAACTGGTCGCACGCCATTTTGAAAACTTCGTCGTCGTAAATCGTCATTAGAGAGAGCGGATGTTAGCGGATCCGCTGGAAAACGCAGATGCTATTTGCCTCGAAAATGCCCGGCGTCAACTCCGAAAAGTCCGCTACTGGTGTGAGTTGTCTCGAGAAAACTCGAAACGGCAAGAGAATCGACAATCACCTCCGAATTCGTAACGTCTTCGGCGACATGAAAATCGAAACCATCGCCGTGCATGCCGGCCAACGCATCGACCCCGCGACCGGCGCCGTTTCCCCGCCGATTCATCTTTCCACGACTTTCGAGCGCGACGTTGAAGGCACTTACTCGCGCGGATTCATGTACACCCGCAACGACAATCCAAATCGCAACGCCCTTGAGGAAGGAGTTAGCGCGCTGGAAGGCGGAGTTGGCGCGGCCGCATTTGCTTCAGGAAGCGGCGCGACCAGCGCAATCTTTCAAGCGTTGGCCCCTGGCGATCATGTTCTTGCCCACGTGGACGCCTACTACGGAACCACCCGCCTCCTGCGAGAAATCTTCCTACGCTGGGGACTCGAAGCTGATTTCGTTGATATGAGCAATTTGAGCGCGGTAAAGAAAGCGCTCCGGGCCAAAACGAAGCTCGCCTGGATGGAGACACCGTCCAACCCGCTGCTGAAAATCGTCGATCTCGCCGGTGTCGCGGAGCTGGTGCATGATGCCGGCGCAGTTTGTGTCTGTGACAACACCTGGGCTCCGATAATTCAGCGCCCGTTCGATCTCGGCGCTGACTTCATCATGCACTCGACCACAAAATATTTCGGGGGGCATTGCGATGTTCTCGGCGGCATCGTGGTTGCGAAGGGTGACAATGATCTATTTCAACGCATTCGCGGAATTCAATATGAAGGGGGCGCCGTTCCATCGCCTTTCGATTGTTGGTTGGTGCTGCGTGGAATGCGCACCTTGCCCTGGCGGATACGCGCACATTCGGAAAACGCGGCGAAGGTAGCCCAGTTCTTATCGAAACATCGAAATGCCGAACGAGTGCATTATCCAGGTTTAGCCAATCATCCTGGACACGACATCGCAAAAAAACAGATGTCGATGTTCGGCGGAATGCTTTCGCTTGAAGTCAAAGGTGGTCGCGACGCGGCGATGAAAATGACCGCGAACACGAAAATCTTTACCCGGGCGACCAGCCTGGGCGGCGTCGAAAGTTTGCTGGAACACCGCGCCTCAATTGAGGGACCGGGCACGCAGTCACCGGAAGGCTTGTTGCGATTATCGATCGGTCTCGAAAACGCCGATGACCTGATCGAAGACCTCGATCAAGCGTTGAATCTGTAGGGCGTTTACGCTCCCGCTAGTGCATTCAGAATGTGCCCGCTTTTAGATCGCCGCACAGCGGCGGAATTCTGTGAAACGCCGGCGGCTGGTCCAGATGCCCTACAACGATTTCCGCCCGAGTTTTCGCCGAACCAGATTGACCACGTCGCGTACTTCGTCGACCCGAAGGAGAAAGGCGCTGCCGAAAAACACTCCGGCCGCAAAGCTGATTACCAAAAGGACGCCAAAAATCTTTTGCCATCCCGGCAAATGCGCGCCCGGATAAAACATTGTTTGAAGGGCGAGCCAGCAGATTCCCGCGAGTAAGGCCAGTGGTATTGCGAGTCTTGCCAGCAGACCGAGCAGCGCGCCTGTCTCGAGCGATCCGGCATATCTGCGCATCATAATATATAAGAGCAGAAAATTGGTCAGGGCGACGAGACTGGTCGAAAGCGCAAGTCCGCGGTGGCCGAGGCCAACTTTGAACATGAAAAACCAATTCAAAGCGAAATTGGTGATGATCGAAAAAATACTGACCACCATCGGAAGATAACGTCGATCAATGGCGTAGAACGCGGGCGCCAAAACTTTCACCGCGGAATACGCGGCCAAACCAATTGCATAAAACTGAAGCGCGCCCGCGGTTTGTACCGTTGAAGCGGATGTGAATCGTCCGTGTTCGTAAATCACGCTGATGATTGGCCGGGCGAGAAGAATCAGGCCGACCGCAGCCGGAACAGTTAGCAATGTTACCAGGCGAATTGCATGCGCCAGCGCAGAGCGAAACCCGGCCATGTTCCCGAGCGCAGCCGTTCGTGAGACCAGCGGCAGCGTGACGGTTCCAACCGCTACCCCAAAAATTCCGAGTGGTAACTGCATCAACCGAAACGCAATGTTCAACCAGCTCACGGGACCGTCGCCGAGCCGGGCCGCGAATCCGCTGTTGATCAAGACATTCACTTGCACCGCACTGGCTGCAATCACCGCCGGCGCCATCAACATCAGCACCGTCCGAACCCCTTCATCGCGCCAATGAAAATCAGCGTGAAATTTGTATCCGATCCGACGCAGGGACGGGAATTGCGCGGTCAGTTGCCACAAACCGCCGATTAACGTCCCGATGGACAACCCGATAAGCGACCGGGTGCCGAAGTGCGGATCTAGCCAATAACCGAGCACTACGCCGCCGATTATCGAACCGAGATTGAAATAACTCGACGCCATCGCGGGCGCGCCGAACACATGCTTGGCATTCAACATTCCCATCACCAGCGCCGCCAGCGAAACGAGCAGAATGAACGGCCACATAATCCGCGTCAGCAAAATCGTGGTTTCCGTTTTGTCCGGCGACCAGCCGCCGAACCCCGTCATCACATAGATAATTTGGGGCGCGAAAATAATTCCGAGCAGCGTCACCACGCTCATGAAAACGGCGGTCAACGTCGCGACCTTGTTTCCTAGTTGCCAGGCTGATTCGTCGCCTTCAGTCGCGATTTTCTTGGAAAAAGTCGTAATGAACGCGGTTGAGAGAGCGCCTTCGGCAAACAAATCACGCAACAAATTTGGAACACGAAACGCGATCAGGAACGCATCCAGATTTTTGCCCGCGCCGAAAAGTCCGGCGAAAACCTGTTCTCGGATCAAGCCAAGGATGCGCGAGCAGAGGACGGCGATGCCGACAACTCCCGTCGCGCGGGTGCTTACTCGCTGCGGTTGCGCCTCAGCCATCGGCGAACAAAGAACAACGTCCCCGAATTAACGAAAGCAAAAATTTCACAGATGACTCAACCTTAACCTTCACTCGGATGAAAAATCAGAGTTGGTCGATTTTGTAACCACGTTGGCGCAGTAACGTGAGAAGGCCATTGGGACCACCCATGTGCCCCGCTCCGACCACAACGAAGTAAGTTTGATTGCTTTGCATAAAGCCATCGATCTTCGGCAACCAATTGTGATTTCGGCGCGTTATCATTCGATCGGCAATACTGGGCACATCGGCGAACATGCCGCTAACCAGCGTCCAGAGTCTGTCAGCGTCCCCTTTTCTCCAGGCTTCCTTCAGCCGGTCTCCCGTTCCTCGAGGACCCGGAATAAAGCTAATCAACAACATTGCCTCGCTTTGACGATCGCTCAGGCCGGAGAGCGTCTGAACGGATTCCTGCAGTGTTTCCAGTCCCGATGTCGGCTTTGACTTTGAGCTAGCCCGCTTTTTCAGAAAACCCTCAACCCCTAGGTCCGAGGAAAGTCCGTGCAATTGCGGAGCCTGCAGCATTGCCGCAAGGTACCACGGTCGGAATTTGGCAAACTTGGATTCCGGCACGTTCAGCGCTCCGAAGAAGCGACGCACATAATCATAGGTGCGCGGATCGACATGCTTCTTCAAACTATCCCCGCTGGGGTATTCGCCAGCCTTAAACAAGCTCTTGCCCGCCCCTCCCATCTCTTTTGAATCAATTTCAAAGACGAGCTGATTCGAAGCGTCACACGCGCGGGCGTACTCAGATGGCAACGGATAATCCGTCGACCTGAGCGCATGGATCGACCCGCCTAGGTAAAGAACTTTCCCAGACGAATCGGAAACCTTCCAGACCGATGCCGCAACCAGAAAATTCTCCGGGCAAATACAACCAGCGATGAGCGTGATTCCGAAGATGGATTTGTAGACAATATTTTTCACTCAGTTAGCATCGAATTTATGGATCTGTTCCGCCGACGCCCAGCAATTTTTGTTTTGATGCTTGTCGGCGCAAGCGTCGCCACTTTGTCAGCTGAAGATGCTTCCGTCGATCAGCTGATTAAGAAGCTGCCGCCGCCGGAAAAGGTAGCTCAATCTGCGGTCACGCTCGATCCCGCAATTCGAGATCCGCTTACCAAACAAGTGGTCGATTCGGCCAAGGCAATGAATTTTGGCAATGCCTACGCGCTTTCGCGAAAACTAGCGAATCGCTATCCAAAGAGCGCCGTCGCACAATGTCTGCACGGTCGATTCGCCTTATTGTTGCGCAAATACTCGGAAGCCACGGCGGCGTATCGAAAAGCGATAGCGGAGCAACCAAATCTGGCCATCGCTTACTTGGGACGTGGCGTAAGTGAGACCGGAGAGCAGAATTTTGCCGCCGCCATGTCTGACTATCACCAGGTCACGCGATTGGTTCCGAAATCCGACCTTGGCTGGGTCGCGTTGAGCGCGTGTGCAGAAAAAATGGGGCGCAAGGGAGAAAGCCTCAATGATGCGCGTCAGGCAACAACCGTCGCGCCATCATCTGCTCTCGCGTGGTATCAACTTTCACGCGAGGAAGCTCTGTCCGGAAATAAACAGGCCGCGGATAAAGCGCTGGCCCACGCCAACCAACTCCGCCATACCACCGGGAAAGCTACGAAGAGATAAATTACAAGCCCGTCGGAAACTTCAGAAATTCCCAGGGCAGTTTGAACCGCGCCGATAAATGGGCGGCCAGCGCTTTGACTCCAAACGTTTCGGTGGCGTAATGGCCTCCGAGAATCAGATTCATTCCGAGCTCTTCGGCAGCGACCGCGGCCCAATGGGGCGCTTCACCTGTAATGAAGGTGTCCACTTCCTCTTCAGCAATGCGGTAGATCTCGCTGCCAGCGGCGCCAGTGATAATGCCGACATGCTTCGGATTTTTCGGGCCGAAGTTAAATGTCTTTACCACTCCGCCAACTGCCTTTCGCACTTTTCGAATCAAATCGTCGCGCGATCCCGCAAATTTGGATCGAAGTCCGATCAGTTCGCCTTTTTCTTCAAAAAACGGTCTGGTGGATTTCAGGCCGAACGCGGCCGCGAGCTGAGCGTTGTTGCCAACTTTTGGGTGAACATCGAGCGGCAGATGCGCGCCATAGAGCGCGAGGTCATTTTCAAGTGCAACCTTCAATTGTCGGCGCAAAGAACCGGTTACGCTCTGTAATCCCGGCCAGAATAAACCGTGATGCACAATCAAGAAATCGATGTTCTTCCTCGCGGCCGCGGTTAGCACCCGCGTCGAAACATCCACCGCCGCGCCAATCTTGGTGACTTTGTCTGAATTCTCGATCTGAAGCCCATTCAAGGCATTCGGCCAATCCTCGATCTGGTCGATGCGAAGATAATCATTCGTGTAACCGACAATTTCGGACAACGTAGGCATCGATCGCTAAGGATCCCCAACTCTGTCTGGAATGACAAGGAATGCTTGATCCGCCTCTCGCAGGGGCTACGGCGGGCAGGCTCCAATGGCTGTCTTGTCTACTTCTAAGCTTGACCAAATAACGCCGCCTAGATGACGTTTAGCTACGATTTAATTCAAATGGAATACACCGACGCGCCAGTTCAAACGCAAGAGGTCAGTTGGGACACGAAGCCATGCCCCTACTGCGGAACGTTGCTGCCCAAGAACGCGACTTCTTGTACAAATTGCGATTGGACGCTCGAATCAACCAAGCCAGCCGAGCCCAAAGCGAGCGATGCGATGGCGATTCTGCTCAGCATCATTCCGGGGCTCGGACATATTTACAAAGGCCATCGAGTGATGGGCGCGTTCATTCTGTTTCTGATCACGCCGTTGGCGATTGTCTTCGCGATTATCGCGGCGGTTGCTTCCGCGGGCTGGGGAATCCTAATGCTGGTTCCCTACTGGGGAGCAGTCATGCTGCACGTTTGGGCGATCGACGATCGCATTCAGCCAACGCCGGACGAAGGCGAACAATACTAGAAGAAGGTTGAGCAGTTGAGAGGGTGAGTCGTTGAGGCGAGGCACAATGCCTACTCATTCGCCCAGGATCCAAGTTAGTGAACCCGCCGCGGGATTAATTCGCGAGGCTGGGAATCTCAAGTCGCCTTTGATCACGCGGTCGATCAGGTCGGCGTTCTTGGTCGCGTTCACCAAAAAACAAACCTGTCGGGCGTGATTAATGAGCGGAAAAGTGAAGGTCAGTCGCCACGAATTAAATTTCGGCACAAGGTTAGCGACGACACGCCGGTCCATTTCATTTAGCGCCGCCGTCTCTGGAAATAACGATGCGGTGTGACCATCTTCCCCTAATCCGAGCAAGATCAGATCGTGCTGATAAATCTGCTCGCCGCGCTGCGTCGCCAACAGATCGACGTCATCTTGGTATTCTTGCGCAGCGATTTTCGGATCGATTTCGCCGCGCATTCGCAAAATCGATTTCTCGGGAATCGCGGCGGGAACAAATAGAGTTTCGCGCGCCATTCGGAAATTACTCTGCTCATCGTCCGGAGGCACACAACGTTCGTCGCCGAAAGTGATCAGAATACGGTCCCATGGAAAGTCGTGTCCGACGCGCGCGACCTCGGAGTAAACCGGGCGCGGCGTGTTCCCGCCCGATAAAGCGATCCGAAACTCATTTCGTTCGGCCAACGCCTTGTGCGCGAGATCGACAATGAAGTTGCTAGCGTCCGCGACAAAGTTTTTTGTCCGAATGATCTGGGCGTCAGTTCTCATTACGCGCCGCCGCGTTGACTGATCAGTCTGCAGATTCCGATCTGATCACTTGTCACAGGTCACCGCTCACTGTCTTCAAATGGCGCAGTGCGATTGGCCGCGCTTCTCCAAATATCGCTGGTGATATTCTTCCGCTCGCCAAAATTTGGGGGCCGGCGCGATTTGGGTCACGACCGGCCGGTTGAACTTGCCACTCGCGGAAAGCTTCTGCTTTGAGGCTTCCGCCACCAATTTCTGTTCCGGCGAATAATAAAAAATCGCGGAACGATATTGGGTTCCGACGTCAGGGCCCTGCCGGTTCATCGTCGTCGGGTTGTGGTTCGACCAAAAAACATCGAGGAGCTGGTCGTAACTGATCTGGGAGGGATCGAATTCTAGCTGCACGACCTCAGCGTGGCCGGTCTCGTCGCCGCAGACGTCCTCGTAGCTAGGGTTATCCTTCGTCCCGCCCGCATAGCCCACCGCAGTTGCGCTCACGCCCTTCAACTTGCGAAAAGTTTCTTCCACGCCCCAGAAACAGCCTGCCCCAAACATCGCTTTCTCCGTCGTCATTCCAAAAGATCGGATGTCCGGGAGCCGGGCGCAACCATAGTTGCACTTGCCTTTGCCGCGGCCGCAAACAACATGTTGGGAGATGGCTTCTCGGACGACAATTGACGAAACCAGTGCGCCGTTGGTGATCAGTCTCGTGAATAAATGCGGTGGCGCGCTCGAAAGCGTTGGGCTCAAGCCAAAGGCTTTATCTGCTGCGCAACTCATTGAAAAAGCCAAACGCCGTTCGCGATTGGACGACTTCGGTGAGCCGGATTTCTTCGAACCTCTCTCGCGGCTACTGGAATCGTGTCACCGCGAGGCCTGCCTGAACGTGATCGGAAAACTCGCGCTCAAGAATGACGTCGTGCGAATCTTGTGTAACCGGCTCCTGCTCGAGCGAGACCGGCACCGGCATTCTGAGATTGCCAAGCAAGAAATCCGCGAACCGCTGTTCATTGTTGGTTTGCCTCGAAGCGGGACGACTTTGTTGCACACGCTGCTCGCAGCCGACCCCGCGCACCGAGTTCCGTTGACTTGGGAAGTCATGTCGCCGTCGCCGTCGAGCGCGGCAGAGAGACAACGGCGAATTCGTAGCGCCGATCGCGATCTCGCGATGTTGCGCTGGTTAGCGCCCACATTTGAAAGCGTCCATGCGACCGGCGCTGAATTGCCTCAAGAATGCGTCTCGCTGATCAGTCCGACATTCATGAGCGATCAGTTCGACACGATGTATAATATTCCATCGTACCGCGCGTGGTTCTTCCGTCAGGACCTCCGGCCAGCTTACGATTACCACCGGCGGTTTTTGCAACAGCTGCAGTTCCGTCGATCAGCCGAACGGTGG
>DATINV010000177.1:0-3579 GCA_035473775.1 Chthoniobacterales bacterium | reverse complement strand
GTATTGGTCCTATCGTGATCGCAAAACTCGCAAGCGCACGTTTCGCTATCTTTGGATCCAACGCCTCAACGCCGCGGCCCGGGCGAACGGTTTAACTTACAGTCGGTTCGCTGAAGGCCTGAAAGCAGCCGGCGTCGGACTGGATCGCAAAGTTCTGGCCGATATTGCGGTCAACGATGCGAACGCGTTCAAAGCGATTGTCGAGCAAGCCAAGAGCGCACTCGACGATAAGTCGAAGTCGAAGAAAAAGGCCGCGTGATTCGTTAAATCGAGATTCGTGAATCGTCTTGCACGATGTAACGATTTAGCGATGTAACGATTCACGGACTTATGGCCCATCCGCTGGAACAACTGCGCGACGACGCGCTGCGCGAGATCGAATCCGCCGGTGACGAGCAAATGCTCGAAGCCGCGCGTGTGAAGTATCTCGGGCGCAGCGGCAGCATTTCCGCCTGGGGAGAGCAGATGAAAACGCTCTCCAAGGAGGAGAAGCCGGTTGTCGGCAAACTGCTCAACGAGGTTCGTACCGCGGTAACGAGTGCGATCGAATCTCGCGCGCAACAATTTCGGTCAGCGAAAGAATCCGGCGCGTTGTCCAAGATCGACATCTCACTTCCCGGCACGCCACGTGAAATCGGCGCCTTGCATCCCCTCACCCAGATGTGGGAACGCTCGATCGAAATTTTCCGGCGAATGGGATTCGCGCTCGCGGATGGACCGGATATTGACGATGAATGGCATTGTTTCGACGCGCTCAACACGCCACCCGAACACCCGGCCCGCAACGAGCAGGACACATTTTTTCTGCCGGATGGCCGATTGCTTCGAACCCACACCTCAACCGTGCAAATCCGCACCATGCAAGCGGCGAAGCCGCCGATCCGCGTGATCTCGCCCGGCGCCGCTTATCGACGAGACGAGCTGGACGCAACGCATAGCCCGCAATTCCATCAGATTGAAGGTCTCTACGTCGACGAGAACGTCAGCGTCGCGGATTTGAAAGGCGCGCTCGAATTTTTTATGCGCGAATTGTTCGGTGCGGACACAGCGGTGCAATTTCGTCCGCATTTCTTCCCGTTCACCGAGCCGAGTCTCGAGGTTTACGTGAAATCGAAAGCGCTCAAGGGCGGCGAACGTTGGATCGAAGTCGCCGGATCGGGTGTCGTGCATCCGGCAGTCTTCGAGCAGGTCAACAAAGCCCGCGGCGATAAAGCGTACGATCCGGAAAAATGGAGCGGCTTCGCCTTTGGTCTGGGCATGGACCGTCTCGCCATGATCTTGTTCGACATTCCAGACATTCGTTATTTCAGCCAAAACGATTTGCGGTTCTTGAGGCAATTCGCGTGAAGAGCTCATTGAACACACAACGCGGGTCATTCCGAGCGCAGCGAGGAACCTCGCCTACTGGCACGCAATCACGCAAACCACGCGCGGCGTTGCTCGAATGCATAGATGCTGATGTGAGGTCCCTCATCCCACTGCCGCGGGATTCGGGAAGACGGAATAGAACTATGAAATTCTCGGTTAACTGGCTGCGCGAGTTTGTCGATCTTCCAAAAAAACCGGAAGAGATCGCCGATTTACTGACTCGTGCAGGCGTCGAAACTGAGAATATCGAAACGCACGGCGCGAAGATCGACAACGTGATCGTTTCGCAAATCAAAGCATCCTCGCGACATCCGAATGCCGATCGTCTGAGCGTTTGCGAGGTCGATGACGGCACCGGCATGAAACGCCAGATCGTTTGCGGCGCGACTAATTACAAAGTTGGTGACAAAGTTCCGCTCGCGTTGCCGGGCGCGAAATTGCCGAACGGGACCGAGATCCGCAAAAGCAAACTCCGTGGCGTGGAGAGCGAAGGTATGCTGTGCAGCGCGATCGAGCTCGGCTTTGGCGCAGATGCGGCCGGCCTTTTGATCTTATCGCCTGAAGCGAAGCTCGGCTCGCCGATCTCCGACTTATTTCCGAGCGACACGATCCTCGACGTAGAAATCACGCCAAATCGCGGCGACTTGTTGAGTCATTACGGATTGGCCCGTGAAATCGCGGCCCTGACCGGGAAAAAATTAAAATCGCGGCCCGCTGACCCGAAGATCGAGAGCAGGAAAACCGGCGTAACCATCGCCTCAACCCGCGAATGCCCCTTCTTCTCCGCGCGTAAGATTAACACCGTAACGGTCGGGGCGAGCCCGCAGTGGTTGCGCGCCAAGATCGAGAGCGTCGGCGTTCGATCGATCAACAATATTGTCGATATTTCGAATTTCGTGATGCTCGAGCTCGGCCAACCGACCCACGCTTTCGATGCCGATAAGTTGAAGGGCGACATCAATGTCCGACTCGCCCGGGACGGGGAGAGATTTCTCGCGCTCGACGGAAAGACTTATTCGCTCAAGCCGGACAACTGCGTTGTCGCCGATCGGGAGCGTGCCGTAGGAATCGGCGGCGTGATGGGCGGCGAGGACACCGGCGTTACCGACTCGACCAAAAACCTTTTGCTCGAAGCCGCTTATTTTTTGCCAGCCAGTGTTCGGAGGACCGCCCGCGCATTGAGTCTACCAAGCGACGCGAGTTATCGTTTCGAACGCGACGTCGATCCAGAAATGGTTTTGCGCGCGTCGCATCGGGCCACGGAGTTGATTCAAGAGATCGCCGGAGGAATTCCGGCGAAGGAGGTAAACGTCGCGGGAAAATTGCCGGCAAATCCGCCGGATGTTTCGTTGAGCTACGAAAAGTGCGACCGCGTCGTTGGGATTTCAATCAAACCAAAACAGATCGACGAAATTTTGAGCGGCTTTGGTTTGCGCAAAATGAGCGCCGCCAAAACGGCCAAATGGAAAATTCCGAGTTATCGGCGCGATTTGCAGCGCGATGTCGATCTTGTCGAAGAAATTGTTCGGGCTTACGGCGCGGGAAAAATTCCGGGAACCGACCGAAGTCGGTTCACTGTTTCGAGCGCGGCCGATCATGCCCACGATCAGGAGTTACAAATGCGGGGACGGCTTGTCGCTGCAGGCCTTACCGAAGTACGGACTTCAAAGCTCCTGCCTCGGGATAGGTTCGCTTTCGCGGAAAACTCGATCGAGCTGCGAAACCCTCTGAGCGAAGACGCTGTTGCACTGCGCCCAAGCCTGTTGCCGGGGTTGCTTGCAGTACTTGACCACAACATTCGCGCGGGCGCGGAACGTGTTGCCATCTTCGAAATTGGTAAGGTTTTCGAACCTCCAAAAGGAACGGAGAAAAAGCACGTTGGTTTTCTTCTTTGGGGGAGAATTGACAGCGACATTCACTGGCGAAGTCAAAAACGTCGTCTTGATTTTTTCGACCTAAAAGGTGCCATCGAATTGACTAGAACGAATCTATCATTTCAGCGTGGTCAGAACGCCAATTTTGCGTTGACTGCAGAAATCAAGGACCACAATCAATTGGTTGGGCTCGCTGGGCAGTTAGCAAATTCCATCGCGTCAAAGATGGATGCAACGGGCGGCGTTTTCGCTGCCGAAGTATCGCTGGATTTCCCAGGCGCCGGCTTGGGTTCACGCGCAACTTTCCGCGAACTCGGAAAGTTTCCTCCAATTTCAC
>DATINV010000176.1:0-5378 GCA_035473775.1 Chthoniobacterales bacterium | reverse complement strand
GAAAAACATTGCGAGCTCCTGGCTGAGAAAGTCGGCGCGCAAAAATTCCGGATCATGCCGGCGAAAGGAATTTTTACGCTCGGCGTCGGCCACGTTCGGCGAAAAGCGATCGAACCCGGCAGCAAATCGGACCAGCCGGCGAAGATGATTCGGGTCGAGCCGGCCAATCTGAGCGAACACGAATGGGACGCTTTGCTAGCGCTGAAGCGCGAGTTCGCGCCGGAGGAAATTCGTCCGAATCCGTGGGTCTCGCGCGCCGCCGAAGCGGGCATGACTCTCGACGAATTTTTCCGGGTAGCTGACGATTTGACTGCGCGAAAAATCATCGGTCGCTTTTCCACATTTCTCGAGCACGTGAAACCGTCGCAGACCGGAGTGCGGGTGACGCGTTTCAATGCGCTCTTTCACTATGCCGTGCCGACGGGCCGCGAAATTGAAACCGGCGGCGAAGTCGGCCGTCACCACATCCTGACCCATTGCTATTGGCGTGAAGGCGGTCCGGAATTCAAGAACGTGAACATCATGGCGGTCGCGCACGGAACGGAAAAGCCGAGACTGCTCGAACACAAGACCGCGATCGACCGGCATCTCGCGGACTGCGGCATTCCGGTTTCTTATACGAACGTTTTTTGGGGCGGTCGCAGCGAAATTAAGCCGTCGGAGATTTCACCGAAGGTTTATCGTAAGTGGCTGGCGACGAACGCGTGAAACCGCTGATCGAAAAACTTCGCGCCGATCTCGACCTCACCAGCGGGGACATTGATCTCGCCGTGGCGCATCTGTTGTCCGACCAGGTCGACGATGAACTGAAAGCGGATTTTCTAATCGCGCTGCACAAGAAGGGTGAAACCGCGGAAGAAATCGCGGCATTCGTCCAACCATTGATGAAACGAGCGGTGAATCCGATGATTGATCCGGCAGAGTTGCGGGGACCCTTGATCGACATTTGTGGAACCGGCGGCGATAGCCTGAGTTTTTTCAATGTCTCAACAGCCGCGATGTTTGTGGTCGCAGCCGGTGGAGCGGTTGTGGCGAAGCATGGCAATCGGCGCGTGACCTCGAGTTGCGGCAGTGCCGACGTTCTCGAGGAGCTTGGCATTTCAATCGATCTCACGCCCGACCAACTGAACGAAAGTTTGAAGCGCCACGGGCTCGGTTTTATTTTCGCGCGAATCTATCATCCCGCGTTCCGCGCGCTGGCGGCGATGCGAGAGCATTTGGCGCAACACAAGATGCGAACGGTTTTCAATTTGCTTGGTCCATTGCTAAATCCGGTTCGGCCGAAACGGCAATTGATCGGCGTGTTCGACCCGAAATGGACCGGAATTTTTGCTAACGTTTTGCAACAAATGGGGCATGAACGTGCCTGGGTTGTTCACGGCCTCGGCGACAACGGCGCAGGCATAGACGACATTTCGATCAGCGGCGCGACGACGATCGCCGAATTAGCCGATGGCAAAGTGAGTTCTGCGGTGGTGGACGTCAGCTGGCTTGGAATTCCGCGCGCAGCCGTGAGCGAATTGCAGGGTGGAGACGCACGGCAGAACGCGGAGACGATCGAAGGAATCCTTTCCGGAAAGATTCTCGACGCGAAACGCGACATGACGGTGGTGAACGCGGCCGGCGGATTCGTTGTGGCTGGCCTGACAAAGGACCTAAAAGAAGGAATCGAGCTGGCGCGCGAAGAAATCGACAGTGGCCGAGCCCTCGAGAAGTTGCGCGCTCTGCAAGAACTGTAGGGGAAGCAGTTTGCTTCCCTCCTAGAGATAGACGCTAATAGCGTCGCCTTCAGGTTTCATTGGAACAACTCGCGGTAAGTGCGGTCGAGATTCCGAAGAAGAGCAAGCGCAACAAGATTTCGGTCCAACCGGCCGCGATAAACAATTGCGACTGAAGTCGCGCGGTCGCGAATTTCGTCGGGGAAGTCACTCGGTGCGTGGTTCACGTTGAGCCCGATTCCGACAACCGCGACGTGGGACGCGCCGGGCTGAGCTCGCATTTCGACCAGGACGCCGGCGACCTTGCGCTCATTAATATATACATCGTTGGGCGGCCGAACGGTGGCAGGAACGTGATATTCACTCTGAAGCGTCTCGGCAATGATCCCGGCGACCCAGTTGGTCAGGCGCGCAGATTCTTTGAGGTCGATTCCGGGGCGGAGCAGAATCGAAAACCACAAGCCTTTGCCGGCGGCGGACGCCCATTGTTTACCGTGTTGGCCGCGCCCAGCGATTTGGTGTTCGGCAAAAACGCAAAATCCCTCGGGCCAATCTCCGGAGGACATCTGGGCCACGACGTCGTTGGTCGACTCGGTTTCTTCCAGCACCACCACGTCTCGACCAATGATGAAGCCGCCACGCAATTTCTCAGCGCGAAGTCGATCACGCGCCGGCATCGGTAAGCTCGAGTGAGAAATCGATCGCGCGGGGGGAATGGGTGAGGGCGCCGATGGAGATGAAATCAACACCGGTCGCAGCGACTCGGCGGATGTTCTTCAAGGTGATGCCCCCGCTGGCTTCGAATTTTACTTTGTTCTTGCCGAGCGCGACTGCTTCGCGGATTTCGGCCGGCTTCATGTTGTCGAGAAGGATCACATCAATGCCGTCGATTTGTAGGAAGCCATGAACCTGATCGAGGGTGTCGGCTTCGACTTCGACCTGAATGTCCGCTCGCGTTTCACGGAACTTGCGAATCGCCTTCGCCAGCTCTTCAAATCCGGTGATCGCCGCGAGGTGATTATCTTTGATCAAAACCATGTCGAACAGACCGAAGCGATGATTCGCTCCGCCACCGGCAACCACGGCGGCTCTCTCAAGCGCGCGCAAGCCCGGCGTCGTTTTGCGGGTATCGAGGATTTTAACGTGTTCGTTCGCGGCGGCATCGACAAACTTCCGGGTCGTCGTTGCGATTCCGGACAGGCGCTGCAAAAAGTTTAACGCAACGCGTTCCGCTTTCAGGATCGATCGGGTAAATCCCGCAACCTCAATCACATTGTCGCCGGCGTTCACTTCGCGCCCGTCTTTTCCGATCACTCGGACCTGGAGAGCGGAATCGACCCGACGAAAAACTTCGGCAACGGTCCCAGTTCCGGCGACAACCGCGCGTTCGCGTGCCACGATCCGCGCCGCGCTGCGGGCATTCTTTGAAACAAAAGAATCCGTCGTTATGTCGCCGCCGCCGATGTCTTCGCGCAAAGCGACATCGATTGGGTCCGCGCCGGAAGTTTTCATATGACGTTTGGTAAGTTCGGCGCTTGATAAATGCACTTGCCGCGGACGTAGGATTCGAGATTCGCATTCGGTCCTCCGCGATAAATGCAAAGTGCAATCACATCTTCCGCGGTAAGCCCAGTCATGACGTTGCCGTTTTTTGGGTAGGGGAGAAGAGACGCAATATCTACGACGATCATATCGGCTTCTTTGCCTGGCTCGAGGGTGCCGATAGCGGGAGATTTTCCGAGCGCTCTGGCCCCACCTTGAGTGCCGAGATAAAACGCCTCGCTTGGGCGGAGTGGTCGCAGGTTCGGTTCGTATGCCGTGCGCGCCTTTTGAACTTCGATGGCCGCGCGCATGACGTGCCACATGTTTAATTCCGGACCGCCCGCGACATCGGAGCCGAGTCCGATATGGATTCCCGCCTTCAAGAGTTGATCGAGCTTCATCAGACCGCTTCCGAGAAAAAGATTTGAGCTCGGACAATGAGCGATAGTCGATTGCGAGGCGGCGATGACGGCAATTTCGCGCGGATTCAAATGAATGCAGTGGCCGAGCACAGTTCGGGGCGTGAGGAGTCCGCATTTCTCGTAAACGTGGGTGTAATCGCGCGTGCCCATGTGAAGATGATGCACCTTTTCCAACTCTTCGCGGTTTTCGGCCAAATGCGTTTGGAGGTAAGCACCAAAACGCGCGGCCAGTTCCGCGGCGCCCCGCATTAATTTTTCCGAACAGGTAACTGCAAACCGCGGGCTGAATGCATAATCGAGGAGACCGTTCTCCGCTTTGTGCCATTTCCGGCAAAGGCGCTCGCTTTCCAGGAGCGAGATCGAAAGCACTTTCTTCGGTTGAATCTGGCCGTAGGAACCGAGATCCATCATCATCTTGCCGAGAATTGTGCGGACGCCGCTTTGCCGAGCCGCTTCAAAACCGATGTCGCAGCTGTCTTCGTAAATTGCGGCGTAGGCCATCACGGTAGTTGTTCCGTTGCGCGCCAGCTCGCGAAAGAATTGCGGGGATTCTTCGCGCGCCTTGGGCCCGGTAAACTCCCGTTCGACCGGGAAAATATGTTGCCGTAACCACGGCAGTAGTTCGCTTTCTCCCCGAGCGACGACGGAATATTGGGGCAAGTGAGTATGGCAATCGATCAGGCCTGGAAAGATCGCCACCGCCCCGCGATTGATCCATGGAATTGAATTTGGCGGATGCAGTCGGCGGAGATCGTTATAATCTCCGACCTGCAGGATCCGGCCGTTTTCGACGACGACGGCGCCATTGGGCCGGCTGCGCAAAGCGCCGAACTGCGGAGCGTCGATTAAGAAACCGCGGAGGCCGAACCGGCTAGTGTTGCTCTGCATAAACCACGGGCGTTATCAAAACATTTTGATTACCTAAGCCGCAATCCCGCAATTGGGAGTGGTTTTGAGAAAAAAAAAGATTCGGGCAGCGCACGCCAAGGAGAAACAGCAAATACGAGAAACGTGCAACCGCCCGAATCGCCTTAACCTGCTAAATTGGACAGCAGGCGGCGGCTGGCGTTCGAATTTTTTACGATTTTTTCGGACACGCGAAAGGCCAACGGATAGAACGGCTTACAACTGTAACTCCACCTGGCTGGAAGTTCCGACTTTCGCAGCCTCTGCTTTTACCTCTTGAAGTAACGACTTGAATTCGCACTTTTCGAGTTCGTCGATCAATGCCGGGTAATTCGGTTGGATTTTGAGCTCGTCGATCGGCATCGGCAGCTCCTGGTGGCAATCGAGCTCCACCATTTGGCGGTTCTGCAGAATCTGTTCTCGCGCGGCCACAAGTTTTACCCGCATCTTGTCGCTCTTGACCTTGTCCACGTTGGCCAGCAATTGGTCGAGTCCGCCGAATTCCCGAATCAACGCGCTGGCGGTCTTGCGACCAAGGCCGGAAACCCCGGGAATGTTGTCCACCGAATCACCGCTCAACGCGAGCACGTCGCCAATCATCTTCGGCGGCACTTCCCATTTCGCAGTGGCTTCGGTTTCACCGAGCAATGCGAACGCGTCTTTTGGCGAAGCGAGGTCGGCCTTGGCTGTCGTGTAAACTTTCACGCAAGGGCCGATTAACTGGTACAAATCTTTGTCGTTGGTGGCGAGAATCACTTCCATGTCTTTGCGTTTGCATGCGGCTATTGCA
>DATINV010000175.1:0-14320 GCA_035473775.1 Chthoniobacterales bacterium | reverse complement strand
CCCGCTCGCGCAGGAAGAAATTCGCGCGTTTCTTGAACATCGACAGCGTCCCGAGATCCTCGCAATCTTCGCCCACGCGAATTATCTGATCAATCTCGCGGCCACGAACCCGCAGTTTCATGCCAATTCGATTCGCGCGCTATCCGAGGAACTGACGCGGGCCGACCAGCTTGAGCTTCCGTTCCTGGTTTTGCATCCGGGCGCGCACCTCGGAGCCGGCGAGGAGACCGGCCTCAACAAAATCGTGAAATCAATCGATCGCGTGTTTCGAAAAATCCCGAAGGTAAAAACGCGGATCGCGCTGGAAACGACCGCGGGCCAGGGTTCCTGTCTCGGTCACCGCTTCGAGCAAATCGCATATATTCTACAAAACGTACGGGAGCCTGAAAGGTTGTCCGTTTGCCTCGACACCGCGCACGTTTTCGCGGCCGGTTACGATATTGGAAGCGAAGCCGAAGCTAGAAAAACATTTAGCGAGTTCGATCGGGTGATCGGCTTAAATCGACTCGCCGCGATTCACCTCAACGATTCCAAAACCGTTCGCGGCTCGCGGGTGGACCGACACCAGCACATCGGCAAAGGGGAGATCGGCCTTGGTGCGTTTCGATTTATCATGCGCGACCGTCGATTCCGAAAAATCCCGAAAGTTCTCGAGACGCCAAAGGGAAAGGAGATGCGCGAGGATGTGGTCAACCTCAGGAAATTGCGAGAACTCGTGAAGAAACAATAACGAAGCTCAAATGACGAATTCCGAAATAAATCCGAACGCTCAACGAGAGAAGCATCCAATGAAGATATTCATCGTTCGCTAAATTACTAAATCGTTAAATCGCTAAATGCCCTAGCTCAAAAACCGAATCGTAAACGGGTAACGGTAAATCTTACCTTCACTCGTCTTAACCGACGCGATAATCACGAACACCGTATTGAGGATCCAGAGCGCGATGAGGATCGGGATCCCGATGAGCACGATGCAAAGAATCCCGGCTACGATATCGTAGATCAGCATCGAGAGTTGGAAGTTAAGTGATTCTTTTCCGTTGGCGTCAACTTCGGGCGACAGATCGCGCTTGATCAACCAGACGATGAGTGGCCCAAGCAGGTGCCCGAAGAAATGAAAAAACAATCCGAGCAATGCGCTAGCGTGACAAAGTACGGACCACGTCCGTATTTCAGACGAGGTGGAGGAAGTCGGAACCGGCGACTGTGGCGAAGAGGAGGGTTGCTTTTCGTCCATGGCTTACGCTTTTACGCGCTCGATTTCGGCGCCGAGCTCGCTCAGTTTTTCGTCAAGATGTTCGTAACCTCGATCGATATGATAAACGCGGCTGACTTCGGTAATCCCATCCGCTTTCAAACCGGCCAGCACGAGCGCCGCTGAGGCGCGCAAATCGCTGGCCATGACCGGGGCGCCTAACAAACGATCGACTCCCTGAATAACTGCCGTCGATCCTTCGAGATCGACATGCGCGCCCATCCGCTTCAATTCCGCGACGTGCATGTAACGCTGCGGAAAAATGTTCTCCGTAATTACGCTGATGCCCTTGGTGGTGGAAAGGAGCGCGCACATTTGTGCCTGCATATCAGTTGGAAAACCGGGGTAAGGTTCAGTAGAGATTTCAAGCGGTTGGGAAGTACCGTTTGGAAATACAGAAATGGTGTCGGCTTTAGTTTCGATTCGATAACCACAACTTGAGAGCGCGTTGGTGACCGCCGTGACATGCTCCGCCTCCGCACGCTTGACCGTGATTCCCTTTCCACAAATCGCGCCGGCGACCAAAAAAGTTCCGGCTTCGATACGGTCCGGAATGATGTCGTGTTCGGTACCGTGCAACTCTTTGACGCCTTCAACGATGATCCGCCGGGTGCCGGCGCCCTCAATCTTGGCGCCCATCTTGTTTAGAAAATTTGCCAGATCGACAACTTCCGGTTCTTGGGCCGCGCCTTCGATAACCGTGGTGCCGTCAGCCAGGACGGCTGCCATCATCACATTGTCCGTCCCGAGAACGGTCGGTCCAAATTTCCCGCGAAGATTAACGACCCCACCAGTCAATTTCGGAGCGAACACTTTGATGTTACCGCCTTCCACGCGAACGGCCGCGCCAAGCGCTTCGAATCCTCTCAAGTGTAAATCAATCGGACGATCGCCGATAACGCAGCCGCCCGGCATCGAAACAGTCGCCTCTTTGCAGCGGCCGAGCAGCGGACCGATCACACAAACCGATGCGCGCATTTTGCGAACAACATCGTAGGGCGCGATCGATTCTATTCTTACCGCCGCGATGTTGACGGTACCACTGGCGCGTTCCACTTCTGCACCGAGATGCTTCAAGATCTGAAGCATGTAATTCGTGTCGCTCAGATCCGGCACCCGCCGAATGGTGCACGGTTCCTTGGTCAAAAGAGTGGCGGCCAGAATCGGCAGGGCAGAATTCTTCGATCCGCTGATTTTAATCGAACCACTCAGCGGCCGCCCACCGTGAATACGGATCTTATCCATACCTTGCTAAGAGGAAACGGGTGATACCTGAATAATCCTTTTTCGATTGGATGTCGTGATAATTCTTTTGACGCAAAACTTCAGTCAATCCTTCAGCCTGATTGATCCCAATTTCCACCGCCAGCAGGCCTTTTGGATGCAAATGCGACGGCGCTTGGTCGATCAGACGTCTCATCAATTCGTCACCTTTCGGGCCGGCAAACAGGGCCACCTCAGGATCGTGCAACACCTCGCGAGCGAGAAGATTTCGATCATGCATGGAAACGTAAGGAAGATTCGCCACGATCAGGTCGAATCTTTCGTTTAAATTCTCGAGGAGGTCGCCTTTTTGAAACCGCACCCGACCATTTAAACCGAGTCGCGCCGCGTTCTCTTGCGCGAGTGATAAAGCATCGTCAGAAATATCGACCGCAAAAACCTGTGCCTCCGGAAATTCCTTTGCCAGACTAAGCGCAATCACTCCGGAACCGGTCCCAACATCAACAATTTCGGATTTCGGATTTCGGATTTCGGGCTTTAAGAGCTCGACGAGCTCTTCGGTCTCCGGTCTCGGCACCAGCGCACGTTTGTCGATCGCGAACGTTTGTCCGCAGAATTCAACCGTGCCCAACAAATGCTGAAGCGGCTCGCCCCGGCTGCGGCGTTTTGCCAGATCGCGCAACGGCGCCAGCTCCGTTTCCGAAAGATTTCTCTCGAACTCTAAATAAAGTTCCATCCGCGTTTTCCCAAGGACGTGGGCCAGCAAATGTTCGGCGCTTAACCGCGGGCTCTCGACTTTGTGCTTTTCGAAATAAGCGGTCATTGACTGCAATACCTCGAGCACTGCCTTTGTTTTTGTCATGTTTAGCGAAGCTCAAGCAGGTAGAGGCGACTGACCCCAATCGGTCCGGGCCGGACTGGCTGGCGGGCGGTTCGGTGAGCCGCCCCTACCAATCGATCGCAAATTCACGTGACAGTTGATTCTTTTAACCGTTCCGCGACATCGGCCGCCTGGAGCGTTTTGATCAACTCGTCGAGGTCGCCGTCGATCACACGGTCTAGATTATATAGAGTCAGCCCAATCCGGTGATCGGTCAGCCGGTTCTGCGGGAAATTGTAAGTCCGGACTTTTTCCTCCCGTCCACCGGTCCCGATCTGCCCACGACGCTGAGCACTATATTTTTCTTGTTCTTCGCGCTGTTTTCGTTCGAGCAACCGAGCCCGCAAAATCGACATGGCTTTCTCTTTGTTCTTCAGCTGGCTGCGACCATCCTGACAACGAACGATCGTCCCGGTCGGAATGTGCAACACCTGGACGGCGGAGTCGGTTGTGTTCACGCCCTGGCCACCCGGGCCACCCGCCCGCGAAACTTCCACCCGAATATCGTCCGGCTTCAATTCGATATCGACATCCTCGGCTTCGGGCAAAACAGCGACGGTCGCGGTTGAAGTGTGGATGCGGCCTTGCGCTTCGGTCGCCGGCACGCGTTGCACCCGATGGACGCCGCTTTCGTAACGAAGCTTTCGGAAAACCGATTCGCCCGACACTTTGAAAATTACTTCTTTCAAGCCGCCCAATTCCGATGCGCTCGATTCGAGGTCCTCAGCCTTCAGGCCGGCCGATTCAGCGTAACGGTGGTACATTCTATATAGCTCAGCCGCGAAAATGGCGGCTTCGCTACCCCCGGCGCCGGCTCGAATTTCGACGATCGCGTCGCGGTCTTCGTTTTCGTCTGGCGGCAGCAACCCGATCTGCAATTCCCGCTCGAGCTTGGCGACTCGTTTTTCCAGCTCGGGAATTTCGTCATCGGCCATTGCGGCAATTTCGACATCGCGCGAGCTGGCCAGTTCGCGATTGTCATCGAGTTGCTTGCGTGCGTTTTCGAGTTCGTCCCAGGTCGCGAGCAGACCCTTAGTGTTCGCGTGCTCGCGCATGATCTCGCTCGCGCGCTTCCGATTATCGAACAGCTTCGGATCGGCAATCTCGCCCTCGAGTTGTTCAAACCGTTCGCGCTTGCGTTGAATGAGAGGTTCAAATTCCATTGCTGTAGCAGCGCTCTATGGGCGCCGGAAAGCGGCAGTCGCAGACAGCCGCTACAGAGGCTACCTAACCTTTTTTGCCTGTGCGCGCGGCTTTGGTGCTGCCGTAGCGCTTAGCGAATTTTTCTACCCGACCGGCCGTGTCCACGAACTTCTGTTCGCCGGTGAAAAACGGATGGCAAGCAGCGCAGATACCGATTCTAATATCGCGTTGGGTCGAGCGGGTCTTATAGACAGCGCCACACGCGCAAACCATATCGGTCTCGTGATACTCTGGATGAATGTCTGCTTTCATGTCCGAAAATGAGCGCCGAATCTAACCGCGGACGACGATTACGCAAGTGATGAAACCGAAGGACCGGCTATTGGAGCGATGGGAAACAATTCTCGCCAAAAAGGGCGACCAGCCGGCCATTTTCAGCACTGGGGGCGATGCCGTCCGGACTTTTCGGCAAATCGACGACCGGGCTCGGGAGTTCGAGACAAATATTTCCAATTTCGATGGGGGAAGCGTTCTCGGGGTTCAAATTGGGAACAATGAAGATTGGCCGTCCATTCTACTCGCATGTTTGGAGCACGGAGTTCTGGTTCTGCCCCTTGAACAATCCATCAGTGAAAAGCAATCCGAGGCCGCCCTAAGAATCTGTCGCGCGAGCGGCATCGTGAACAAGTTCGACACCGTCAGGAAGCTCGACTCCCCCTCGCCTTGGCCTAGCAACCCACCTTCACTCCTAAAACTCACTTCCGGTACAACCGCAGCCCCGCGTGCAATTTCTTTCCACAGCGAGCAGCTGCTCGCTGATTGCGACCAGATTTGCGAAACGAAAGGAATTTCCGATGCGGACCTTAACTTCGGTGTCATTCCGGTTTCGCACTCCTACGGCTTCAGCAACTTGATTACGCCGCTGATTGCGCGCGGCGTGCCGATGGTGATAAGTCGGGATCGCACGCCGCGCGCCGTACTTGACGATCTCGCGCGCACAAAAGCGACAGTGTTTCCAGGAATGCCGGTTTTTTATCAGGCATTTTGTGAAATGGAAGACGTGCCGCCTGTTCCCAAGCTTCGGCTGTGCATTTCAGCCGGAGCGCCCTTGCCGCTCGCAATTGCGAAGAAGTTTCGAGAAAAATTTGGATTAGCAATTCATTCATTTTACGGCGCGTCTGAGTGCGGCGGGATCTGCTACGACCGCGAAGGAACTGTCGACGTCGAAGGTTATGTCGGAACGCCGATGAAGGGAGTTGAAGTTGAAATAATCGATCCGGGCGCCGACTCGAGCCAAATTCGTGTCCGCGGCACAGCAGTCGGCGATGGTTACTTCCCCGACGCCGAACAAGAGAAATTGGGCAGCGGAGTTTTTGTTCCTGACGATTTACTCGCGCGCTGCGGAGAGGGATTCCAGATCGTCGGTCGCGTTTCGGATGTGATTAACATTGCCGGAAAAAAAGTGAATCCGGCCGAAATCGAAGACGCGCTCTTGCGGGTTCCCGGTGTCCGTCAGGCTGTTGCGTTCGGACGCTCCGCGGCCGCGGGATTACGCAACGAGGAGGTCGCAGCCTGCGTCGTGGGTGATGCTGGCCTCGAAGAACCTGCCGTAGTGGAAGCTTGCCGTAAATCGTTGAGCGGATGGCAAGTTCCCAAACGAATTTTCATTGTTGCCGCAATTCCAGCCAACGAGCGCGGAAAAATAAGCCGTAAAGACTTGGCGAAACGATTCACGTTGTAGCCACGGCGCTCTGTCGCCATGACTGGTAATGAACGCCCGACAGAGCGGGCGGCCACAAAAATTCTTTGTCATTTGCTCAGAAGCGGGCATTGCTACCCAGAGCGAACAGCCGCCGCCTCCGGATTGAGGTTCGATGAAAAACAAAAAATCAAAACAAGCGACGCGAATTTTAGTTTTAGAGCCTGACGAGCAACTGGCTTTGGCAATCACATCTGCACTTCAGGAAGCGGCGCCGAGCGCTTTGGTCGAGCTCACTCAAAGTTTGGAAGAAGCGCAGAAGATCGTGCTTGGAGTGAGGCCGGATTTATTCGTTCTCGACATCGATGCAACGCATGACCTCGGCCAGGATTTTCTTTACGATCTTCGCACAAGCCACCCGAATGCGCGCGCCATTATTTTGACTGGGGCGCATTTGCCGGAAGAACGCGAAAACGTTTCAAGCCTGGGTGCGATTCATTTTCTCGAGAAGCCTTTGACCCAGTGGGAATTTGTTGACCTGGTCGAGCAGCTGCTCAAGCCGCGCGGGGCCACCGAGAAATTTGAAGGCACGCTGAGTGACCTTCAGTTCACCGACATCATCCAACTGAAATGTATGAGCGGCGCTACGTCAGTGGTCGAGTTCACAGGACCGAACGGCGAAAAAGCGCGCGTTTTCTTTGAAAGCGGTCAGGTCCGTCACGCGACCGCGCCGGGCCGCCAGGGAATGGCGGCATTCAACGAAATTGTCCGCTGGAAAGGCGGTACTGTATCCGAAGTGAGAGGTGCTGGGACCGGTCCCCGCACCATCGACATGGATTGGCAGCATCTGCTGATGGAAGCGGTGCGCCAAGC
Organism: Chthoniobacterales bacterium; assembly: GCA_035473775.1. Taxonomy (GTDB): domain Bacteria; phylum Verrucomicrobiota; class Verrucomicrobiia; order Chthoniobacterales; family UBA10450; genus AV40. The sequence continues at coordinate 7,246 of DATINV010000175.1, read as the reverse complement.
AGACGAAATGCCGGCCGCATCAACCGCCCCGAAGGCGAGTAATTCCAAAAAAATGTTGATCGTCGACGACAGCCTGATGCTGCTCAGTTTCGTAAAGGACGTTTTGCTCGACGCTGGTTATGAAGTGAGCACCGCCTCCAGCGGCGAGGAAGCGGTGCGCGCAACCCAAGCGGATCTGCCGAGCCTCGTTCTCCTCGATTTCATTCTGCCGGACATGAAGGGGGACGAAGTTTGCCGGCGGCTGCTCGAAAATCCGGGGACTGCCAGAATTCCGGTGGTTTACATGTCCGGGTACGGCGCCGAACTACAGGCAAGTCAGGGCCAGAACTCCAATGTGATTGGGTTCTTGAATAAACCCTTCACTTCGGATTTGCTTATCAAAACTGTAGAGACGCATATGCCTCGACAACCGGAAGAGCCGCACCCAACCGAACCGTACTTGCCAGCGGAGCCGACCGAACCGGTCGAGGCCGAGCCCGATTTCCCCGAGGAACATCAGCCAGCTTATCAAGAGGCAACCGAAGTTGGTCCCGAGATGTCACAATCCTCGGAAACGCCCTGGTGGACACCGGCCCCCGCCCAAGCCGAGGCCCCCGCCGTTTTTGAACCGGTCGCCCAACAATCCGCCGCTCCGGACGAATCGGTCACCGGTGGAACACTTTTCTGCGGCGACACGAGTTTCTTTTCGCTTAATCGCGCACTTCAGATCATCGCCGTTCAGAAGTTGACCGGTACGTTGCAGCTTTTCTGGGATAAATCTCCGGTGGAACTCCTCGTCCAAAACGGGCAGGTTCTTTTTGCTACCTCGCGCGATCCCGAATTGTACTGCCCGGAGGCACCAGTCACTCTAAGTAATGTGGATCCGGACCGAATTCAGGCCGCTCGCGCGCAGCAACAGGAGAGCGGTTGTCCCCTGTTCATCAGCCTGATGCAGGAGAATTTGATTTTGCACGAGCCCGCGACCCAGCTGGTGCAACATCACGGCCAGCAACTTTTCGCTCAACTTTGGAGCGCGCCGGGTATTCGCTTCTCGTTTCAACAAGGAAATCTTCCAACTTACGCGACTCTTCTGCCGGGCGATTCCGATGTCGATCAATGGGCCCTGGCCACGTTGCGCTTCGTCCAGTTCCCGCAACTCGGCAGTCGCGCGTATTACGATCCTACCTCCATTCCGGCTTATACTCGCGACGGATTTGAGCGTATCCAAAACCTTCGGCTGACAGTGGCCGAAGCTCAGTTCGCTTCCCAATTCAATGGCGTTCGATCGGTCCAGCAGATCGCAAAAAATCTTCGACTCGATTTAAAATTTGCAAGCGTGACCCTTTTTCGATTTCTCGCGCTTGAAATAGTTGAATGCTGGTCGCCCACGCCCACCGGGGGGCAGGACAAAAAAGGTATTTTCCAGAAGCTCGGTCAGGCCATCGGCCTCGGGGAGTAACACGTTTACGGGGAAAGTGGGGGCCCGGGATGAAGAAGACTCTGGTCGTCGATATCGGCGGCACTCACGTGAAACTAATGATGCAGCGCAACAAGCGCCGCGCGTTCGACTCCGGATCGCGGATGGGTCCGAAGGATTTTCTCAAGCGTCTGAAAGCGAACACGCGTGACTGGAAGTTTGATCAAATTTCCATCGGGTTCCCCGCGCCGATCCGCGAAGGTAGAATTATTCGCACTCCCAAACATCTGGGCAAAGGCTGGCTCAATTTTAAGTTTCGCAAATCGTTTGGCAAACCGGTCCGGGTAATCAACGACGCCGCCATGCAAGCGCTTGGAAGTTATCGCGGCCGGCGAATGTTGTTTCTCGGGCTCGGGACCGGACTCGGGTCCGCTCTCTTGCTCGAAAACCTGTTATTCCCGCTCGAGCTCGGCGATCTTCCCTATCGCGATCGCGACATCATCGAAAATTTCCTCGGGATTCCCGGAATCAAACGGCTCGGCCTCAAAAAATGGAAACGCGAAGTCATATTCGCGGTCGCTCAGTTGAAAAAATCGTTTATTGCCGACTATGTGGCGTTGGGCGGCGGCAACGTGCACCGCTTCCGCCGGCTGCCGAAAGGAATTGAACGCGGCGAAAATGAAAATGCTTTTCTCGGGGGGTTGCGTCTTTGGGAGAAAAATCCGCGCACCGGCAAGCGGAAGTGGCAGATTTATTAATTCTTTCCCTGCGAACTGAGACTGCCCCTGCGATCCGTTTTGGAGCGAAGCGAAACCGATTCCTTCTGCGAAGTGGACAACCCTGTCCCAGACTGTGATTGCACCAGCGCGATGTCGGAGCTGTCGATAGCAGCGTCAGTGGTCACATCTTCGCGACAATTATTAGCCGTGACCGGCTGACCGGATTGCGACTGGGTCTGCGCGATATCGGAAGAATTAACCAGCCCGTTCGCAGTGGTGTCCCCGAGCAGAATTCCCATTGTTGCAGAAACGGAACTGCTTGTATTTCCAACGACATCAGTCGCGTTAGTCAGTGTCACGGTCAGATACTGAGCGTTCGCCACACCGGATACGTTGACGATGTACTCATGAGGGTCGGCGCCGATGGTGCTGCTGCTCACTGTCCCTAGTCCGCTGGTAAGAGTCCGACCGCCAACGCTGCTTAATGGAAACGCGAATCGAAAAACCATCGTAAAATTTCCATTTGCACCGCCCGTGCGACATTCGATACCGGACGTTCCGATTAACGGAAGATTGATATCGAGCGCAGTCGAGCTATGCACCTTTCGCGAAGCCGCCCCGACTAGCATCGGAGAGAGCTTGTAAACATTACCGTTTGTTATGTCGGTCAGGTAAAGCTCGCCCGCGGCGTCTTCACCAAGCGAAGAAAGGTTTGCCAGCGCAACATTGCCGCTGGTGGTGGGAATAGGAAAGAGCTGGCTAGTGATGTCCTGAAAATCCGAGGCTGTGGTGCCGTCATAGTTCAACGTGAAAACTTTGGCTGCGCTCGTACCGAGATAGTCGCCAAAAATGTAAACGCCTTGTGACGCGGGAAATTGCGCGCCGCGATAAATGTAACCGCCAATTATCGTTCGCCCGATTGCATGCGAGTAATCGAAAATCGGATCGACGCGCGGCGGATTCGGAGTCGGCGTTGGCGCGGCCGTAGGCGTGGGGTAGGCCGGATTCTGAATAAACCCTTCGCGGTCCCGCCATCCGTAGTTTTCGCCCCCGCCCGGATTGGTTGGTTGCTGGACGTCGACTTCTTCCCGGGTGTCCTGGCCCACGTCCCCGATCAACATCCGACCGGTTGCACGATCGAAGCTGTCACGAAAAGGATTGCGCAAGCCGAGCAGCCATATTTCTCGCTTGGGCGCAGGCGACGGCGCCGGAGTCGGGCTCGCGTACGGATTGTCTGCTGGAATCGTGTAGGTGCCAGTCGTTGGATCGACATGAATCCTTAACATCTTGCCGAGTAAAGTCGTTTTATTTTGCGCGTTGCCGCCGGGCTCGATGTGCCCAACGTCGCCGTCTTGATCATTTGATGCGCCGCCATCCCCCGTCGCGATGTAAAGATTGTGATCGTCACCCGGGCGCGGGCTGAATCCAATCCAACCGCCGTTATGATTCGTCTCCGGCTGGTCGATTGAAAGCATTGTCTTAATGTTCGCCGGTGTCGTGTCAGCAACGTCCGGATTTGCTGAAACCTGATATTGGCGAATTTGATTAACGCCCGCGTTAAATGTGCCGCCGGGCGCGGTGCATTTCACATAAAATTTTCCATTACTGGCGTAGGCTGGATCGAATGCCAGTCCAAGCAGGCCCTGCTCGCCTCCGGTGACAATGTTGCCCACGGTCAAGAATGGGGTCGCGTTCATCACCCCGGTAGTCAGATTCAGAATGCGGATTTGTCCGCCCTGTTGGACAATAAAAAGACGATTGAAATCACCCGGTGGCGCGGTGACGAAGAGCGGCGAGCTCAAGCCCGATGCCACTCGAATCGCAGTGAGCTGCTGCGCGAAAAGATTGCTCGCAAGAAAGAGGCAAAACACCAGGAAGTAAAAATGCCGGAAGCGAAATTTTGTTCTGCGCTGCTTTCCCATTCCTTAAGAATATCGCACCAAAACTGACAATTGGCGGCAACGGGCTCGCGATTGCGCAATTCCCTGTGAAATGCTTACCCTGACAATATTCTGAACGAGAAAAATAACGAGGGAGGCTGCGCCCGACCGGATTTTTGGTCACAACGTTATGCCAGCGGAAAAACCCCGTGGCAGCTTGATCATGTCCCAGCGCGAGCAACGGGTTTTATCAACTCGCTCAAAGCTGGACGTAACATTTTGGTCCCTGGCTGCGGCCGGGATTTTCGGACTATCGAGGCGTTTCGCAGCGCCGGTCATCATGTCACCGCGATCGATTTTTCTCCAATCGCGATCGAATCAACCCGGAAAGCGCTTGCGGAAATCGAGGATCACTTAGTGCTGGGAGATTTCTTCACCCACGATTTCAAGACTGCCCCCTTTGACCTGATCTATGAGCGGACATTCCTTTGTTCGCTTCCGCCGCCACTCTGGAAAGATTACGCTGCGCGCGTCGCCCAGCTGCTCCTTCCAAGCGGCCTGCTGGCTGGTATCTTTTTCTACGGACAAGAATCAGAGCCGCCGCCCTACCCGCTGACCGAACAGAAGGCCGCCGAAATTTTCGGTGACCGTTTCGATTTACAAACCAGCGAGCCGGTCGCCGATTCATTGTCGATCTTTTTCGGTCAGGAAAAATGGCAGGAATGGCGACTTCGGAAACGTTGACTTTCGCCCAACGGGTCGGAGAATTTCAGTCTAACTCTAACCAGGGAGGCCCAATGAAAATCGGCGAAACAGCACCTGATTTCGAAGCAGAATCAAGCGAAGGCAAAATCAAATTCCATGATTGGATCGGCAATTCCTGGGCGGTTCTCTTCTCGCATCCTAAAGACTTCACTCCGGTATGCACAACTGAACTTGGCTATATGGCCAGGATCAAACCGGAGTTCGATCGCCGGAACGTGAAAATCATGGGCCTGTCGGTCGATTCGACGGGCGATCATAAAGGCTGGGCCAAAGACATCGAGGAGACCCAGGGGCACGCGCCGAATTATCCGATCATCGGTGACGCCGATTTTAAGGTGGCGAAACTTTATGACATGCTGCCGGCAGACGTTGCTGGTGACGCCAAGAAGCGCACGCCAGCTGACAATGCAACCGTCCGCAACGTTTACGTCGTCGGCCCGGACAAGAAAATTAAACTGATTCTGGTTTATCCAATGACGACTGGCCGGAACTTCGATGAAGTATTACGGGTAATCGATTCGCTCCAACTGACGGCGAAGCATCAAGTTTCGACACCGGTGAATTGGAAACCGGGCGACGACGTGATCATTTCCGGTTCGGTCTCAAATGAGGAAGCGAAGAAGCGCTACCCGCAAGGCTGGAAGGAACCGAAGCCCTACATCCGAATCGTCCCTCAGCCGCAATAGGTGGCAGTCGATTCAACTGCTCAACAATCTCAACCCCTCAACAATCTAGTGCCAGGGAGGGGACTCGAACCCCTAAGGATTGCTCCACCAGATCCTAAGTCTGGCGCGTCTGCCAATTTCGCCACCCTGGCGTTGGAATTTTAGATCTTAGATTTTCGATTGCCGAATGCAAACAGCTGTATCCGAGCAGAACGAGTTCAAAAACAGCTTAAAATACCAGGTCCACTGCCACCACTTCGGTCGAAATGACAAGCGAAAGCGGTGTCACGCGCAAGAAATACCGAAATTGCTCCGAATCGCCGGCCGGACAGATTACGCGGTCGTCAACGCAGTACGCAGCATCTCAAGCAATTTTTGGGTGTCGTACGGCTTGGTCAGTAAAAGATCGACACCGAGCTTCTTTAATTCTTCTTCGTGAGCATGCCGGCTTTGGCCAGTTGAGGCAATAAAGCGCATCGCCGGTTTCAATTTTTTCAGACTGCGAATCAAACTCAGGCCATCCATGAATGGGAGAGACATGTCGGTCAGGATCAAGGCGATCGAATTCAGTTCGCGCGCAAAAATGGCGACCGCTTCCGGACCATCGTGGGCAGCAATTACTCGATACCCTTTGGTCTCGAGAATCATTCTTGTGACGCGCAGAATGCTCTCTTCGTCGTCCACCACCAGGATCAACTCGCCGTTGCCTTGCAAAATCTCCGCGGATGTTTCCGACGAACCGGTTTTTTCGTCAGACACATCAGCCGGAAGGCAGAGCTTAAAGGTCGTGCCTTTGCCGACCTCGCTATAAACCGAAATGAAACCACCGTGGCTCTTCACGATTCCAAGCGCGGTCGATAAGCCGAGACCTGTTCCCTTGCCGAGTTCTTTGGTGGTGAAGAACGGATCGAAAATCTTTTCGACCACGCCTGGCGGCATGCCAAGTCCGGTGTCACTCACTCGGAACCCAACATACGCGCCCGGTTTTACGTCACCGGCCATGGCCGCGTAACTTTCATCGACATTCAAGTTTTCTGCCCAAATGACGAGCGCGCCACCGTTCGGCATGGCGTCGCGTGCGTTCACGCAAAGGTTCATCAGAACCTGATGAATCTGGGTGGGATCAGCTTTAATTGTCCAAAGGTCTTCTGGATATCGGCTGCTGATCTCGATTATTTTTGGAAAAGTTTTCTTGGCGATTTCGATCATCTCATCAATCAGATGCGCAGGCTTGATTAAAACGCGCTCGCCTTCAACGCCGCGGGCAAAAGTCAGGACTTGTTTTACGATGCTGGCACCGCGCCGGGCACTTTCCTCAATCATCGAGATGGCCTGCTCGCGCTGTTCTTGGGTGGTGGCTGCTCGAATAACCTGAGAGCACATGAGAATCGGCGTCAAAATGTTGTTCAGGTCGTGCGCCACGCCGCTGGCCAGTGTCCCGATACTATCGAGCCGTTGCGTCCGCAAAAGCTGCATCTCGAGTTTCTTTTGCTCGGTGATGTCGTTATTGATCGACAAGACCGAACGCGGCGTGCCATCCGGGTTTTTGATCAAGGTCGACCATACTTCGACAAAAAGCTCGCAACCCTCTTTGGTGATTTCCTTGAGAATTCCGCGGAATTCGCCGGTTTCGAGCAGCGTTCCTGAAATCGAAGTAATTTCCTCCGGATTGGACAGGATCATTCCAATCTGTTGCCCCATGGCTTCGCCGGCGCTCCAGCCGTACAAACGTTCTGCGCCTCGATTCCAAAAGATAATTCGCCGATTTTCGAAATTGCGAACGATAATGGCATCATGAGCTTGGTTCAGCATCTCGGCTTG
>DATINV010000174.1:0-9680 GCA_035473775.1 Chthoniobacterales bacterium | reverse complement strand
GGATCAAGCATATCGCGAAGCGCATCATAAAGCGGACGCAAATAGGGTGCGATTTTCTGCTCGAGCTCACCGGGCAAAAACCCGAGTGCTTCGCCCGCTTCAACCGCTGGCCGCGTCAAAATAATCCGGCTTACCTGGTCTTTCTTGAGTGCGGAGACCGCCATGGCCACCGCGAGATAAGTTTTGCCGGTCCCAGCGGGTCCGATTCCAAAAACAATGTCGTGTTTCTCAATCGCCTCCAGATAATTTCGCTGACCGGCCGAGCGCGCGACGATTGGCGGCTTGCGCGGCGAAGTCGTAATCTTCATCGAGACCGCGTCCGTGAGATCGTCGCCGCGGGCCTCGTTGACCGAATTCAACGCGTATTGAAATTCATGTTTCTGGATTGGGACGCCTTTCTTTTGCGCCTCCTCCAGCTGATCGAACACACGCTGCGCTTTCTCGATTTTTTCCGGTTCGCCTTCGATCTTAACCCAGCCTTCGCGGGTCGTAACTTTCACGCCTAACGAATCCTCCATTCGCTTCAAAAGCTGAAGGTCGTTCGCGTAGAGCGATTGAACCTGACGGGCGTTATCGAAATGCAACGTTCGCGTTTCGGTCATGGGGTAGCGAGATGCGAGGTGGAAGATACGCGATACGGGAATGTAAGCGAATCGCGCATCTGGGAGCGCGCATCACGAATCGCGTTTAGCGGAACCCGTAAACCAGCGCCCAGTGCGTGCGTTCCTCGGGCGATTCTTCCACCGCAACGATGATAAAATAACTGCTGGTCGCTTTGGGAATCACGTGGGCCGCCGCGAAATGTCCCTTCTCCCAACTGTCCTGCTGTTCGGCCAGTTTTCCTTCGGCGTCATAGATGTGAACGGAGATTTTTGCTCGTTCGACTTCGGTTCCGAGCCAGAACCAATATTCGTTGCCCTTAAATAATTGCTGCCGAACGGCCTTTTTCTCGCCGGAGCCGAGATCACCGCCCCAGTAGTCTTCCCGGACCTGGAAACCTTCTTTGACGTAGGGCTCGGCCGCTTGAAGCGCGAACGATTGCGCGTCATCCACTGTCCCGCCGGCGCGGTGCGGCAGGATCAAACAAATCAGAAGAATCAGACCGATCCGAAGGCTGGATTTCATGAAGCGGTTCATAGGAAGCGTTTCAATTCCTCGTTACGATCCCGCTATCAAGTTTGGTCGTCAGGTCGTTAATCTTTCGCACCGACTCCGCCGAAATATGCGACGGGCCGACGTCGACCAGCGGCTTCACTTGGCCGAGCGCACTCTGAATGTCGTGAATGATCGGCAAATTAAATTCGGGCATGCCTTGAAGCTGGGTTTGAAAATGAACCAGCAAATCAGGTTGATGAAGCAACTCCGCGCCGTCCGGCGAAAAGCGCTTAGTAACCACCGAGGTCAAAACCTGCGTGCCGCGCAACCAGCCGCCAAGGCTCACCAATTGGGAAAGTTTCTCATCATGCACTTCGTTCATCGCCGCCTGAACGCTGCTTTGGGTCCGATCCAGCTCCTGCCGGACTTCCTCCCACTTGCGCTTGTCAGCCGCTTCTGTGATGGCTTTGGCGTGTGGAGTGATCGAATTGCCGACGCCGATACCCTTGGACAAGCTCAGCACGCGCTGGCCAATCTCTTTCACTGCCGGGGCGTCTTCCGCCTGAACGGCAATGAAGCCGTCGGCGATCACGGTGCCCAAAAGGAGCGCAATGCGCGGCCGCTCCGTAAAATTGCTGGTTTTTTCGGTGCGGACGTATTCACGCCAGTTGACTGAACCCAGCTTGTTCAGAGCGCCGAAAATTTCATTCGGCAGTGGCACCACTACGTTCTCAACCTGCTTCGACATCTTCTGGACGTCGATTTGGCGGGGGGCCTGGGCGGCGTGGACGCAAAGCGCAGCCCCGAGGAACGCGCTCGCGCTGATCTTTAAAGTTTTAGAAAAGGCTATCATCGGCAGCTTGGACTGTTGATTTCGGCTTCGTATTCAGGATTAGTAGGCCATTGTAAGCAGAACCTTGGCTCCACACAAATACCTGCGCCGAACAATTTTGACACTATTTTCGTCCGCTCAACATCGCGCCTGGACAAACCTATGGACTTAAAGAGGCTTCGGCAAATTCTCGACCGCGCCCCTGGCAAGCGCATCCTGGTCATCGGCGATCTGATGCTCGACGAATTTGTGTGGGGCAAAGTCGGCCGGATTTCGCCGGAAGCGCCAGTCCCGGTTGTGCACGTTACTCATGAAACATTCTTTCCTGGCGGCGCTGCAAACGTCGCGCGCAATCTTCGCGAATTTATCGACCGCGTTTCGGTAATCGGTCTTATCGGAAATGACCGTAGCGGCCAGCAACTGCGCGAGCTGCTGGGCAAGGGAAAGATCGATGTCTCCGATTCCATCGAAGACAACAAGTTCCCAACGATTGTGAAGACGCGGATTATTGCTCGTAACCAGCAGGTCGTCCGCGTGGATCGGGAAAAAATCGCGGCGCCGGCGCCAAAGCAGATCTCCAAGGTGGTCGGCGCGGTTCGGAAACGATTGAAGGATTTCGATGCGATTATTTTTGAAGATTACGGCAAAGGATTTCTGTCAGCCGACCTCGTCTCGCAGATCGCGCGTGACGCGCGCGCGGCTAAGAAAATTGTCACGGCCGATCCCAATCCGCACAACTTGATTGATTGGAGCGGGGTCACGGCTGTTAAACCGAACCGGTCGGAAGCATTCCTGGCCGCAGGAGTTCCTAATCGCGATGCCGATCTTGCTCCAAACAAGGATGTCGAGCTTGTCCGGGCCGGGAAGGAACTGATGCGAAAATGGGGAACGCAACATCTCCTGATTACACTCGGCGAAGATGGTGTGATGTTTTTCGAAAAAGGAAAGCATCCGCATCACATTCCGACGAAGGCCCGCGATGTGTTCGATGTTTCCGGAGCCGGCGACACGGCAATTGCGATCTTTACTTTGGCGCTCGTTTGCAACGCCACTCCACTCGAAGCAGCGCAAATTGCGAATCACGCCAGCGCTGTCGTGGTCGGTAAGCTCGGAACCGCTACGGTTACACGAGACGAATTGATTGCGAGCTTCGAGCATGACTTCAAGTAGCTTGAAGTCGCCTGCAATTTTCCTCGACCGTGATGGCACCCTCATGCACGACGCCGATTATTGCTCCCGCCCGGATCAGGTCCAAGTTTTCGACGGCGCCACTGGTGCATTGCGGCAGCTTAAACGCGTCGGCTATAAGATTATCGTGATCACAAACCAGAGCGGGATCGGACGCGGATTTTTCACCGAAAAGGAATATCGCGCCGTCGAAGCCGAGCTTTCGCGCCAGCTTGGAAATGGTTTGATCGACGCCACTTATTTTTGTCCGGACGCTCCGGGTCAACCCTCGGAATGCCGAAAGCCGGCCCCGGGAATGGTCCGGCAAGCCGCACGCGAGCACGATCTCGATCTTTCGAAATCATTCTTAATCGGCGACAAGGAGATCGATGCCGAATGCGCCCACAACGCAGGCGTGCGCGCGATCCGTGTTCGAACAGGCTTCGACAAGATGACGGACGGCAGCTGCGCCGATTGGGTGGCGGAGGACTTGCCGGCGGCGGCGGCTATCATTCTTAATAGAACCAATGAGTAAGGCAGTTGGGATTATTCCAGCGCGGTGGAGTTCGACGCGTTTCCCGGGAAAACCATTGCATCTCATTGCAAACAAGCCGCTTCTCCGTCACGTCTGGGAGCAATGTTGCCGCGCGAAGGGCTTGGATTCGGTGATCATCGCCACGGACGACATGCGGATTGCCAAAGCAGCCTTTGATTGGGGTGCCGAGGTTGCTATGACGTCGAAAAGCCACCAAAGCGGGACCGATCGAATCGCTGAGGTAGTCCGGAAGAGCCGGAAGTTTGACCTGATTCTTAATATTCAGGGCGACGAGCCGCTGGTCGAGCCCGCCCTGCTTAACCGTTTTGTCGAAACGCTGCGGGCAGATCCCGACGTCCGGATCGTCACGGCTGCGCATCCATTCGAAAACGCCGCTCAGGCTGCATCACCGCACCAAGTGAAGGTGATTATCGATCTCGATGGCAACGCACTCTACTTCTCACGTTACGCGGTCCCCTTCCCCCGTAATCGCAAGGTGCCGATCAAATATTTGCGCCATCAAGGGGTCTACGGATTTCGGCGCCAGGCGCTGCTCGATTTTGTGCGGTCCAAACCGACGCCATTGGAACGCGCGGAGTCGCTCGAGCAATTGCGCGCGCTCGAAAATGGTGTAACGGTTCATGTGCTTCTCACGAAACATGGATCGCCAGGCGTGGACACGCCGGCAGACGCAAAAGCGCTGGAGCGGAAGTTGGCTCGCGCGAAACGGCGGAGAATCTCTCGATGAAATACATTTTCGTCACCGGCGGCGTGGTTAGCTCGTTAGGCAAAGGCCTGGCCGCGGCCTCGCTCGGGACGTTGCTGGAAGCGCGCGGTCTGCGCGTTGTCCTTCAGAAATTCGACCCTTATCTCAACGTCGATCCGGGAACGATGAATCCGTTTCAACACGGCGAAGTTTACGTTTTGAACGACGGCGCGGAAACCGATCTCGATCTCGGACATTACGAGCGCTTCACGAACTGCGTTCTCTCGCGCCACAATAATCTGACCAGCGGCCAGGTTTACGAGTCGGTTATTCTCAAAGAGCGCCGTGGCGACTATCTCGGCAAAACCGTCCAAGTGATTCCGCACGTCACGGACGAGATCAAAGATCGCATCCGCGAAATATCCGACGAATCGAAATACGACGTCGTAATCACCGAGATCGGCGGAACCACCGGCGACATTGAAGGCCTGCCGTTTTTGGAAGCGATCCGGCAATTCATTCTCGAAGTAGGTCCACAAAACGTGGTCAACATGCACGTTACGCTCGTTCCTTACATCAAGGCGGCGGCTGAGTTGAAAACGAAACCGACCCAGCAAAGCGTGGCCAAACTGCGCGAGATCGGTTTGCAGCCGCAGGTGTTGATTTGCCGAAGCGAAAAACCGATTGACCGCGAACTGCGGCAGAAACTGTCGATGTTTTGCAGCGTTTCCGAGAAAGCCGTGGTCGAAGCGCGCGATGTCGAACACACGATTTACGAAGTGCCGCTAATGTTGCATACCGAAGGCCTGGACAAGCTGGTTTGCGATTTGCTTCAGCTCAAAACACCGGAGCCAAACCTGACGAGCTGGAAAAAATTCGTCGATTGCGTGGTCAGCCCGCAGAAAAGGGTGAAAATCGCCGTGGTCGGCAAATACATTCACCTCCAGGACGCCTACAAGAGCATTTATGAATCGCTAACTCACGCGGCAGCGAGCCAGGACTGCGGCATCGAGTTGAAGCTGGTGGATGCCGAAACGCTCCAGGATCGAGTCGGCACCCAGCTCCAGGATGTGAACGGGGTCCTGATTCCCGGCGGATTTGGCGAACGCGGCGTCGAAGGGAAAATTAAGGCAGCCCGATACGCTCGCGAGAACGGGCTGCCGTATCTCGGCCTTTGTTTGGGAATGCAGGTCGCGACGATCGAATTCGCACGCGATGTCTGCGGAATCGAAAAAGCGAACAGCACGGAGTTCGATCCCGAAACACCCGACCCGGTGATTTCATTGCTCGAGGAGCAACGCGAAAAGATTCACAGCAAAGGTGGCAGCATGCGGCTTGGGACCTGGCCGACAAAAATTGCCAAAGGAACCCTTGCTGAAAAAATTTACGGCGCGAACGATGTCATGGAACGCCATCGCCACCGCTATGAGTTCAACATGAAGTATCGGGACGCGATGAACGAAAAAGGGTTTGTGATTTCCGGAACTTCTCCGGACGGAACGCTCGCGGAATTAATCGAGCTCCGTGATCATCCGTATTTTGTCGGTTGCCAGTATCACCCCGAATTCCAAAGCAAACCGAACAAACCGCACCCTCTGTTCCGCGGATTCATTGAGGCCGCGCTCGCCTTTGATCCTAAGAGTGCGAAGCGCGCGTCAACCGATCCAAAATCGCAGCGCCGAGCCCCTGATCAGGAACTCGTTCTGCAACGATAAGATCAGCGCCGAGCTGGTCGAGCTCGCGCAAATCACGAAATAGATTCGCGGCCGCCTCGCGCAAGTCTTGTTTCTCGCTCAGATTTCGGACCGCAATGAAGCGGTCGTCTTTCTTGACCGGCTTCCAAGCGAGCAACGCGCAACGCTCGGTTGATTCGAACGACTTCACATTATCGACCAGCCGTAGCGGCGTTTTCGGCGAATAATGCGACGGTAATTGTCCGGGTGCTGCGATTTTATTTGTTGCTGCGGCGGTCTCGACTTTTCCAAATTCAGATAGTTGATCCGAAGTTATTGGCCCGCGCCGCAGAATTTCGATCTTGCCATCGCGAACCGCGACAATCGTCGATTCGATTCCATGGGTGGTTGGTCCGCCATCAATGATCAGCGGAATCAAACCGTTGAGCTCGTCAAAGACGTGCTTTGCGGTGGTCGGACTGATTCGGCCAAAACGATTTGCGCTCGGAGCGGCTAAGGCTCCTCCGAACGCGCCAACAATTTCAGTGAAGACCGAATGCGCGCTGATTCGCACCGCGACCGTGTCCAATCCGGCCGTCACAATCTCCGGAACAATATCGCGCTTCGGTAAGACTACAGTAAAGGGTCCCGGCCAAAACTCTTCTGAAAGCTTTCCAATCAGTCCTCGATCCTGGTTTGGAACGTCGACAATTCTCTCAAGCCAATCGCGATCCGGAAGATGAACAATCAACGGATCGAATCGCGGACGGCCTTTCGCTTCGAAGATTTTTGCCACCGCAATCGGATCGAGCGCGTCAGCGGCGAGTCCATAAACGGTTTCGGTCGGCAGTGCGACGACTTCGCCTTTGCCCAGCAATACAACTGCCGCGTCCACTGCTTTTGAGCGATCGCGATCCTCAAAAGTGGAATGAATCTCCGTTTTCATGGCGGATATTCCGAGCGAAGCAAGGAACCTCTCACAAGGTGCTGATCACGCTTCTTTATCTTGCATGACGCTCGCTCCGAATGTGAGATCCTTCGACTTCGCTCCGGATGACAAAAAGTCACCGCGGCAGCTTCGCAGAAAGAACTGCTTCGGATTGTTTCTTGCGAAACGCTTCCAATTTATCACGCAGTTTTTTGTCGCTGGTGGCGAGAATAGCAACCGCCAGGAGCGCCGCATTTTTCGCTCCAGCATCGCCGATCGCCAAGGTTCCAACCGGAATTCCACCCGGCATCTGGGCGGTCGATAGAAGCGAATCGAGTCCCTGTAACTTGGATTGAATCGGCACGCCAAGGACAGGCAATATCGTGTGCGCGGCGATTACGCCCGCCAAATGGGCCGCGCCGCCAGCGCCGGCAATGATGACGCGAACACCGCGTTCGGACGCAGTCCGGGCAAATTCTGTGGTCGCTTCGGGCGTGCGATGGGCCGAAAGCACCCTCGCTTCGTTAGGCACACCGAGCTCGTCGAGTGTTTCAGCGGCGTGCCGCATCGTGTCCCAGTCCGATTTACTCCCCATAATAATTGCGACTAACGGTTTCGGCTCAGCCATACGTCAGTTTGGTCGGTCATCGCTTTGTCGCAACTTCTTTTCAAACGTGTTGTCAGTAACACCGCACTTTAGCGCGGTGTGATCGCTAGCTGGCGACGAAGCCGTTTAAACGGCTTTCCGATCTGGGAGATGCGAAGGCACCTGGCTGAAGCCAGATGTTAATGTGATATTACGCTGTGAACGGCGCCAGATCGATCGTCCTCATCGGAATGATGGGCGTCGGCAAATCGTCGGTCGGCCGCGCGCTGGAGCGGCGCACGGGCCTTGCTCGACTAGATACGGATGACGCGGTGGCGGCAAAATTTGGAACGTCGATTGCGGAAATTTTTGAAGAACAAGGCGAAGAGAAATTTCGCGACGCCGAAACTGATGTTCTTCGTAAATTCGCACCGGACCGGGCGACGATCATCACGACTGGAGGCGGAATTGTACTGCGCCCCGGGAATGTCGAATGTTTGAAGCGGCTGGGCACAATTGTGTGGTTGAACGGCGAGGAAAAGACGCTGTTCGAGCGCGCTTCGCGACGGAACACGCGGCCGCTGCTCCAAAACCAAAATCCGCGTGAGATCTTTTCCGAACTCCTTAGCAAACGAACGCCGCTCTACCGGAACGCGGCGGATTTTGAAGTAGACACTTCCAAACGGACTCACGACGAGGTGGCAGAAGTTATTTTGGTTAGAATGGAGGAATTGGCAGCGCGATGAGCCTGGCCACGGACCTGCCGGTGAGTGCAGCAGCAACTACAACAACGCACCTGAAAGCGCGGTTGATTGATTTCGCGCACGAACTTGGTTTCGATTCGTGTCGCATCGCGACCTGCAGCCCCCCAGCCCACGCGAGTGAATTCGGCGATTGGCTAGAGGGCGGGGCACACGGAGAAATGCATTACATGGCGCGCGGCGAAGAAAAGCGGCGCGATCCGCAAAAAATTTTACCCGGCGCAAAATCGATTGTCGTCCTGGCGCTGAATTATTTTCAGGGTGTAGAGGCGGGCGTGGCGCCCGCGGACAAAAGAGCGGCCGCCCCTCCACCCACCGGAAAGATCGCGCGTTATGCTTGGGGTAAAGATTACCATGACGTCATTGGCGCCAAATTGAACAAAATTGACGAGCTTCTTGGCAAGCTCGGTGGAACCCAAAAATGTTACGTCGATACCGGTCCAATCTTGGAACGCGATTATGCCGCCGAAGCTGGGGTCGGCTGGCACGGCAAGAGCACGATGCTGATCGACGAAAAGCTCGGGACATGGTTTTTCCTCGCGGAAATTTTGACTACGTTGCAACTGCCCGCGGATGCGCCGGCGCGCGATCGCTGTGGGACGTGTGAGCGTTGCATCACCGCTTGTCCGACCGGCGCGATCACCGCACCGCACAAACTAGACGCGCGGCGCTGCATTTCTTATCTGACGATTGAGCTGAAAGGCCCGATCCCACTCGAGCTGCGCCCCTTGATGGGGGATCGCATTTTTGGTTGTGACGATTGTCTCGATGCCTGCCCCTGGAATCGTTTTGCGCAAGCTTCGCGCGAGGCGGCCTTCGCTTCGCGAGGATCCAACACAATGGCCTCGGCACTACGCGATTATCTGCGACTGACCGACGCGGAATTTCGAAATCTGTTCCGTGATTCGCCCATCAAGCGTGTCAAACGACGCGGTTTTCTACGGAATGTTTGCGTCGCACTCGGCAATGTCGGAACGCAAGAGGATTTACCGCCACTCGAGCGCGCTGCGACCGATCCCGAACCGTTAATCGCCGAACATGCCAACTGGGCGATCCAACGGATTCGTCAGCGACTGGGGAATAAGGGGCAAGTTGTTGAATCCAACGAGGGCGCTTCCTGCATCCCATTAGTGACCAGTGAACGCGTTTCGTTGGCAAAGGTCTAAAGTGAGGTAATTTCCGACGTTTCCCGCTCTCTGAGTCGCCATGCACCAAGCCCTGACCACGCCCGAGACGTCGCCTCAAGCGGCGCGCAAGGCCCGCGCCCGCCGCCGTAAACAAATCATTTGGGGGGTAGTCGGGTTTTTTGTGTTGTGGTTGATAGTTTCGATCGCGCTCTCGAAGCGGGAAAAGCCAATCCCCATTACCACCGAGAAAGCGGTCCGCAAAACCATCCT
>DATINV010000173.1:0-8437 GCA_035473775.1 Chthoniobacterales bacterium | reverse complement strand
GGCACAAAGAACGGAAAACCCTGAATATGGTCCCAATGAGCGTGCGTAATCAGCAAGCTCAGATTGATCGGCCGGGAACCGAATTCTTTCTCCAGGGCAAGACCTAGCTCACGAATCCCAGAGCCGGCGTCGAGAATAATGAGTTCGTCATCGGCGCGGATTTCCACACAAGCCGTATTACCTCCGTAACGTACTGTCCCCGGACCAGGGACGGGGATTGATCCGCGAACGCCCCACAGTTTGATGCGCGTAGACGATCCCGATAACGCGGACATAATAAACCGGCGGCAAGTTTGTCAGGTAACTGCCGCGAAACCAAGAGTTTTCACGAGCGCTTCAATTCGTTAGGCTGTTCGCCCTAAAAAAAGCCGCCCCGAATTGCTTCGGGGCGGCCTAAGGGAAACAGGAAGTGAAATTTGCTAAGCGCGTTGACGGCGCAGACGCGGCGCGAAAACCAACGCGGCGGCGCAAACACCAATCAGCGGCAACAAGGAAGTCGACTCAGGAACCGGAACATTGACACTGCCGATATTGTCGATCTTCGTATTGGTTGGATCGTTGCTGCGGGTAGCTTCCGCGGTGAACTGTCCAGTCTTGAGCTGGTCGGTGCCGGTCACCGCAGAAAAAATACCCAGTGCACTGGCTCCGGGGATTGCAGTCGTACCGGTATAAGTCCACGTCAGGTTCCAAAGACTCGCATTGTCGGTGGGAAGGACCTTACCCGGAGTGGGACCGATCAGTGCCGTTGAAAATGTCCAGCCGGCTGGTTGGGTCGTAGTCGTCGGCATAATCGCGCTGAAATCGTAAATGGTGAAAAAGTCATTGTGATTCACCGTTTCGTCCACGGTCACATTGGCCGAATAATTCCATGAAAAATTCGGAGCCGATCCCGTAATATTCGACAACGACGGGATGATGTCGCCATACGCAACAAAGATGCTCGTCCCAAATGCAACCAACCCTAATATAAGCGCCTTTTTCATAATCTTGTGAGGTTGGCCGATTCTGAGCTAAACGCGGCCCCTCAGTCAACGATTAAAAATCCGGGATCCTGGGGGCATTTTGAGCGCTGCCGGGGGGGGCATTCGCTCAAATTTGCGGTGGCGGAGGCGACTGTCCGCTCAATATTAGGCTCTTATGGAGGAAAGCCCGAAGCTGGAGCGGCCAGGACATTTTCCGGGGCAAAGAACAGGCGCCAAACGATGGCTCTTGGCCCTGGGCATTTTGGTGGTTTTGGTCGTCGCCGCAGTCCTCGGCTACCAGTGGTTAAAGGTGCGCAGAGCAGACAAATTTGCATCCTCCGGCGACTCTCTCCTCGAGGCCAAGAAGCTCAATGAGGCGGCCATCCAGTACCGAGTGGCGCTGCAATTAGATCCTACCAATTATCATGCCCTAAGTGGCGCTGCTCGCCTGGCATCCGAGGCCGATCGACCGGAAGCGATCGAACTCTGGCAGAAGGTCATAGAAATGCGAAAATCAACCCTCCAGGACCGCGAGGACTACGCTGAACTCCTGATCAAAAATAACCGCCTCGCGCTGGCGGAGAAAATACTTGGTCCTTTGCTCAAAAATAATCCCGATATCCGAACGCTACGTCTGTCGTCGCGCTATTCCGCGAAAATGGGGGAAAATGCGAAAGCTTTGGAGTTCATGCGGATTGCCTCCAAGCGCGCGCCCGAAGATGATGCAACCCGGTTTCAGTTGGCAGATCTGTTGGCGGAATCCACAAATCCGGCCGAACAGGCCGAAGCGCGGAAAATTCTCTGGGTCTTGGCCGGAAAATCGAACGCCTACAGACAAGTTGCGATCGAAGCCCTGGCCGCCGCGCCGCACTTAACCGGGGTGGAACAAAGCCGGCTGGTGCAGGAATTGTCTGTCATCAATCCGAAAACAGTCAAAGACGATTTGCTCGCGGCCGATCTGAAACTGCAGCTCCAACCAGACGAGGCAGCGCATATTTATCAAGAGACAACGGAGCGCTGGCGAAGCGGCACTACCGAGGAGCTGATTCAGCTCGCTCGTTGGCTCAACATCCATCAACAGCCCGAACTGGTTCTTTCCTCTTATCCGGTCGAGCGCTCGTTCGAGGACAATCAGCTTCTGCTGACTCGGCTTGATGCGATGGCCATTTTGCAACGTTGGAATGACATCGACGAGATCCTTGGCCAATCTGAAGTCACGCTCGATCCGTCGGTGATCGAGAGTTTTCATGCTCGCACCGCGCAAGAAAGGAATGCGACCCTGGACGCCGAGGTGCATTGGAGCCATGCAATTTCGCTGGCTGCCAGCGATCCATTTAAATTGCGCTTTGTCGCAAATTTCGCCGAACAAAGCCGTGCCCCTGCGATCGCGCTTAAAGCTTACGAGCAGTTGGCGCGCTTTCCCGAGCAAGCCGATCTGGCATATCGCGGAATCGAACGCGTTGGCCTGAAGAGTGGCGACATTACCGCCCAACGTTCAGCGATGTCGAAAATTACCGTGAGGACACCGGATGACCCCAATGCAGCAGACCAGTTCGCCTATCTCAATTTGCTTCTCAATGAGGACGTCGAAAAGAACCTGGCCGTAGCGAAAAAATTGGCGGAACGATACCCGGACCGGCTGTCCTATCGCGTTACGACCGCGCTCGGTTATCTTCGACAGCACAACGCAGCCGAAGCGCTTGCCCAATTCAACGGCCCGGTCCCGATAGATTGGAAGCAAACGCAGCCGTCCTGGCGCGCGGTTTATGCCGCGGCCCTTCTCGGCGCCGACCGAAATGACGAAGCCAAACGAATCATCGCAACTATCCCCCGCGACCAGTTGAATACTCAAGAGCGCGCGTTGATCGAAGGCGACTCCGGGACGAAACCGTGACCTCGGTTAAAGAAGGCTGACTCCAAACGGCTCTGGACCCTTTTTCCACCGTAACTCCGGATGCAGATTGATCTCATCCGGAGACACATCGAAGCCGACGGAACGCAATAAATAGGAAACACCTTCGCGGCTTTCCATCGTTTCTTTCAGACTGCGGGCGAAAAGTTCCACGTATTCTTTATAGGAATCCAACGCCAGCTTCCCCTGTGCGAAATGCTCGGCCAGCGCTTCGTCGTGGTAATCGATCAAATCCACCAACGCGCGGCGAAGATCGAGCCGCACTTTCGGATCGATCACGACTTTGAACGGCGTCGCAGACGCATCCGGCTTTGCCAGGGCGCGTGTTCTAGGTTCGCTCGGCTCCCGCCGAGTGATTTGGAAATCGTGCTCCTTCTCCATTTCCGCCCTTGTACCAAATCAACGCCTCGGCTTCCAGCCGATGTTTAGAAAAGATCACCGGCAAGAGGCCGGGCCAGTCTTAGAAGAAAATCGGAATGATTAAGATCGCCACGATGTTCACGACCTTGATCATCGGATTGATCGCCGGACCCGCCGTATCTTTATAAGGATCGCCAACCGTGTCGCCGGTCACTGCCGCCTGGTGGGCGAACGAGCCTTTGCCGCCGAGATTTCCTTCTTCGATAAATTTCTTCGCGTTGTCCCAGGCGCCGCCGCCAGAGGTCATGGCAATGGCAACGAACAATCCAGTCACGATCGTCCCAACCAGCAGTCCGCCGAGAACAACTGGACCGAGTGGTTTGATAATGGCCACGGCCACGACAAAAACGATCGGCAACAGCGCGGGCACAATCATTTCACGCAATGCCGCTTTGGTGACGATATCGACGCAAGTGCCGTATTCAGGCGTGTCTTGTCCGGTCAAAATTCCCGGCTTCGCTTTCAATTGCCGACGCACTTCGCGGACCACCGCGCCCGCCGCCTTCCCTACTGCATCCATACTGAACGCGGTAAAGATGAAAGGGAGCAATCCGCCGAGGAACAGTCCGATGATTACTTTGGGTTCCGTAAGCGAAAATTGAAACGTGAACGGTTCTCCATTGCGGGTTACGTGCGCCTTCAGCTCTTCAACATACGAGCCGAACAAAACGAGCGCGGCGAGACCCGCGGACGCGATTGCATAACCTTTCGTCACGGCCTTCATCGTGTTGCCAACCGCATCGAGTTGATCGGTCACGGCGCGCACTTCTTTTGGTAAATTGCTCATTACCGCCACGCCACCTGCGTTATCGGTGATTGGCCCGAACGAGTCGAGCGAGATGATGATGCCAGCCATCGACAACATCGACATCACCGCGATCGCAATTCCATAAAGACCGGCGAAATGAAAACTGAGCAGGATCGCGATGCCGATAAATCCGACCGG
This sequence comes from Chthoniobacterales bacterium, assembly GCA_035473775.1. Lineage (GTDB taxonomy): Bacteria > Verrucomicrobiota > Verrucomicrobiia > Chthoniobacterales > UBA10450 > AV40. The sequence continues at coordinate 4,197 of DATINV010000173.1, read as the reverse complement.
CAGGGCAGTCGCGTGTTGCCCAACGGCTAATCCGGCAATGATGTTGGTGGCGTGACCAGTCTCGGACGCGCGCGCGATTTTTTGCACGGGGCTATAGTGCATCGACGTATAGTAATTCGTGATCACGACGACTACTGCGGTCATGATCAAGCCGATCACCGAAGCGAAATAGAGTTGGGTGGGCGTTCGCAGGACGCCGGTAATTGTCAGCCCGGTTGGGAAGAGATAATGCGTGGCCGGCCAGAAAAGAATTGCCGAGATAATCGCGCTGGTTAAAACGCCGCCAAAAAGAGCCGACCCGGGTTTCGTGTTCGCAACGTTTACAAATACCACTCCGCAGATCGCACCAAGCACGGAAATTCCGCCGAGGACGAATGGATAGGTGATTGCAGCGGGGTTTCCGGCCAAGGTAAGCGCACCGACAAGAATCGCACCGATCAAACTGACGGCGTAGGTCTCAAACACGTCCGCCGCCATTCCCGCGCAATCGCCAACGTTGTCGCCCACGTTATCGGCAATCGTCGCCGGATTCCTGGGATCGTCCTCTTCAAAGCCTTGCTCGATTTTGCCGACGAGATCAGCGCCAACATCCGCCGCCTTAGTATAAATGCCGCCGCCGAGTCGGGCGAAAACGCTGATCAAGCTCGCACCCAAAGCGAGGCCGACCAGACTCCGGACGGCCATGTCGTGACCAACCATTTTGCCCGCGGCGAGGTAAAAAATCGAAACCGCTAATAGCGCCAGGCCGACCACCAGCAAACCAGTAACGGCCCCACCATTGAAAGCCATCCGGAGCGCACGGGTAAGCGAGGTCATCGCCGCCTGCGTCGTCCGCACGTTCGCGATAACGGCCACCCGCATGCCAATGAAGCCGGCGGAGAGCGAACAGAAGGCGCCGATCAGAAATCCAATCGCCGTCGGATGATCCTTAAAGAAAAACAGGAGAACGAAAATGATAATCGCAATGACACTGATCGTGACCACTTGGCGGTTGAGATATGCTTTAGCTCCTTCTTGCACCGCTCCAGCGATCTCCCGCATCCGCTCATTTCCAGCCGGCGCCCGGATGACAATCGCAACGAGCAAAAAGGCAAAAACTAGTCCGATGGCGGCGCACACCATCGACAGCTGCACGCCGGAATCGAGAAGGTTTAGAGCAAGAAATCCCATAGTTTTCGAGCGGTAAAGCGCACGACTCTATGAAGATTTCCGACTGTGGCAAAGCCTATTTGAGGCGAGCGGATTGGCAAAATTCTCTGGGTTTCGAGACACTAGCTACAGCGGACCCTCACTAATCGGCTGTTAAAGACCAGGCGTTAAGATCACAGCGCGAAGAAGGTCTTGAGGTGGTTGAGGAATTTTGCGGTGTATTCGCGATGTTTCTCCGCTTGATCGACGCTGGAAGAAGCAGCGTCCTTGATAATACCCTCAGTTTCCATTTTTCGCCGGGCCAACAGCTCGCTCAACTGTTTCAAACAATCGGGCGATTCCCGAATCACTTCGCCCATCACGTCTTTGCCGATCTCCATGACATAGCAGTCGCCTTCCGCCAGCACCGTGGCGCTGCGCTTTTCGCCAGTTAAGAGCGACATTTCGCCGAAGCAATTGCCCGAACGCAATTTCGCCACCGGAATCGTCGACCCATTCTTGGCAACGGAGACCTGGGCGTCGCCATGCAAAAGAATAAACATGGAATCGCCTTCCGCGCCCTCTTCGATCACCCGTTCGCCGCGTCCGAAGTGATTCAGCTCCGATTTCTTGACCAAGTTGTCGATCTGGTCATCGGACAGATATTGGAACAGCGGTTCGCCGCGCAAAATGGCCCGCGCTTCTTGGTAACCTTCCGGTACCGGCAACGGCCCGCGCCGCTCCAACTGCAAGGTGCGAATCGGATATGGAATCCTGATTCGTTGCCGTTTTAATTCGTACCAAGCATTTGTGTAAATGCCATCGCGCGCCTCGTAGTAGCCGGAGTGAGTTTTCATTGCGAACTTGATCTGGTAAACGATTGCCGAATCGCCGTACTCACTCAGGTACACTTGGGGCGGCGGATCCTTTTCCACGCCGGGGGCCTGAATGGTGGCGCGCATCAACGCGTCTTTCACGCGGTTAGGCGGCACGCCATACTCAACGTTGATGGAAAGACGCATAAAATGCGTCCGGTTTGGGTAGCTGAGATTCGTGATGGTGTGCTGGGCCATCTCGTTGTTCGGAATGTCCAGGTAGATGTTGTCGTTCGTGCAGAGCCTGGTGGAGCGCCAGTTGATCTCGCGAACTTCGCCGTAGGTATCCCCAACCTTGAGCCAGTCGCCGACCTTGTAGGGCCGGTTAATTTGCAGGGACATGCCGGCGATGATGCCGCCGAAAAGGTTTTGGCCGGCGATGCCAAGGATAATCACCGCGATGCCCGAACCCGCGAGCAACCCCTTTAGTTGACTCTCAGCGTGATAGCCGACGCTGAGGACCAACAACAACGCAACAAGAAAAACTAATCCCCCGAACACCTCGCGCAAGAAATGCGGGATCGGAGTTTGCTTTCGCTTTTCGAAATACCAATCCCAAACGTAACGATTAACCAGGGCAACAGCTAGCGCTGTGCTCAGTAAAATTGCGGCCGCACCAATGTGATTGGGCCAGTCGGCCTTAACGCCGTAAACCGCGAGCGCCGCGTAAAACGCGAGGGTCAGACAAAAGAGTTGATAAAGAACGCCGAGTTGAACGCCGGCGCCGCGTTTCAGCAATCGCCCAAATGTCAGTGCGACGAAAAACGTTCCGATAAAAGCGCCAACGGTGAGCGCAGCCCGCTGTGTGTCGAACAAAATGGCGAACATCAGCTAATCGCTGCGCATCATACTCCCCCAAGCCGGCTACGACAAGCGTTGTAGCTGCTCTCGGCTCGCGGGCTAAACAGACGATTTCTTCTTTAATTCGTCCAGGCGTCGAATGATGTCACTCAGCAGCAACTCGTTCTTCAAGTTCACTTGGTAATCGAGGTTTGCCCGAAGCCGGTCCTTATGCGCTTGCCGGTTTTGCGACATCATGATGATCGGCGCTTGCAGAGCGGTGATCATGTTGAGCGCGAGGTTCAAAAGAATGAACGGAAAGGGATCAAACGGTTTTCGCGTCAGCAGCACCGTGTTCGTCGCCACCCAGACGACGAACAACGAGATCGAAACAATGATGAATTTCCAACTGCCGCCGAACTCTGCGATTTTATCGGCCGCCCGATCGGCGAACGTTAATTGCGCCTTCTCTTCCTGGTTCACATTGCGCGAAACGCGGTGCCGGAGGAGATCGTCCGTACGCCGCAGCCGCGCGGTCAAGGAGGTCAGCAACTCAAGAGTTACATGCGGATCGCTCCGCATGAACGAGAGAAAATCGTCGCGAGTCAGTTTGGCCAATCGCGCATCTTCCACCGCAATGGCGTTTGCGGAACGTCCATGGCCGTCGAGCATCGCCATCTCGCCGAAAAAATCGCCAGGGCCGAGTTCCGCCAGAGTGACAACCGCACCATCTGCATCGGTGATGCTGATCCTCACCTTGCCGACGTCGATCAGATACATTGCGTCACCGGGATCGCCCGTGCGAAAGATCGTCGCCGTCCGCGGATAATCGTGGATGGTTAAATACTTGCCCAGCTCGGCCGTCGCTTTCGAATCAAGCGAGGAGAATATTGGAACTGATCGTAAATTCGCGACGTCCATTGCGGCCTGATTATACACAAGGCCACACCCGCCATGGAAGTCGAGGGTTGTAGCGTCAAAAAGCGGCCGACCCCGCTGCCTCTACAACTTCGGCGGCGAAATCACCAACCAGGCCCACCCCGCGAGAAAACAAAGACCCCCGAGCGGTGTTATCGCACCTAGCCAACGCTCACCGGTCAAGCTCATCAGGTACAAACTACCGCTAAAAATGATAATGCCCGCGAATAGCAACCACCACGCGCCGCGATTGGTGGTTCGGAAATATGCGAGGACAAACAGCGCGATAGCGTGAATGAAATGATACAGCACGGCCGTTTTCCAAACGTCAACCATGTGTCGTTCCTCCAGCGGCGCTTTCAGCCAGTGCGCACCAAACGCGCCGAGCGCCACCGCCAAAAAACAAAGTGCCGCCGCGGTTCGAACCAGCAAGATTGACATGCGCAGATTATCCCATTCCGTTTTGGTGACAAAAACTCTGAGTTGACCTTCGATT
>DATINV010000172.1:0-11004 GCA_035473775.1 Chthoniobacterales bacterium | reverse complement strand
CTCACTCATGAATTCCTTGATCGACAGGACGGCTGGCAACCGCTGGCTGCCGCATATCGCTTGAGTCCGTCAAACGTGGCCGGAATCGAACACGCGCTCGGTTACGACGCGCTCAGGAACGGACAAATCGACGTGAAAGATGCCTATTCGACGGACGCGAAGATTGCGCAGTACGATTTAACCGTGCTCGAGGATGATCAAAATTTCTTTCCACGCTATGACGCCGTGTTTTTGTATCGCTTGTCGCTTGAAGAAAAAGCGGTCGCCGCCTTGCGCGGACTGGAGGGCAAGATCGATGAGGCGACGATGACCCGACTCAATGCTGAAGCGGAGCGGACAAAAGACTACGCGCAAGCGGCTAATATGTTTTTCGCCTTAAACGCAAGCGCGCACGGACCGCGCTTCGGCGAAAGTTTTTGGCACAAGCTCGCGCGCTGGACTACGCGGCACCTTGAGCTCGCGGGATTTTCGTTACTACTCTCCATCATTGTAGGCATCCCACTTGGGATCTGGGCGAGTCGCGGCGGCGCAATTGGTCACCTGATTCTCGGATTCGCCGGCATCGTGCAAACGATTCCGTCCCTCGCATTACTCGCGCTTCTGGTGCCGCTTCCATTTTTTGGAATCAGTGTGCGGACCGCGATTGCGGCACTGTTTCTCTACGGATTGCTTCCGATTGTTCGCAACACCGCGACTGGTTTGCAGGATATTCCGCGCGCGCTGCGCGAGTCGGCTGTCGCGCTCGGTCTCAGTTCCGGCGCACAGCTTTGGCAGATTTATCTACCGATGGCCTCGCGATCGATACTCGCCGGAATCAAGACCAGCGCGGTCATCAACATTGGAACCGCAACACTCGCGGCATTGATCGGCGCTGGAGGCTTGGGCGAACCAATCATCAGCGGGCTGGACTTGAACGATCACGCGACGATTTTGCAGGGCGCCATTCCGGCCGCGATCCTTGCGCTGCTCGTGCAATTGTTTTTCGATCTGCTCGATCGCGTTTTGATTCCAAAGGGACTGCGCCTGTAAACCTCGAGGCAGAAACATTATGCGACGGTCATAGACCGCCGCTACAGTAGCGTTATGGCGATCGCGTCGATTAATCCGGCCACCGGCGAAAAGCTAAAGGAATTTTCCGCGCACGATGACGCGGAGATCGAGAAACGTTTGAAGCGCGCCGTTGCCGCGTTTGAAAAACATCGTCGGGAGCCGTTTTCGCGACGGGCCGATTTGATGATGGCCGCGGCATCGTTGCTCGAGCAGGAGAAAAAGGAACTGGCACACACGATCACCCTCGAAATGGGAAAACTATTCCGCGACAGCGTCGCTGAGATCGAAAAATGCGCGCGCGGTTGCACCTATTACGCTGAGAACGCCGAGCGTTTCCTCGAAGATGAACCTGCCCAGACCAGCGCGGGCCGTTCCTACGTTCATTACGAACCGATGGGGCCCGTTCTTGCGATCATGCCGTGGAATTTTCCGTACTGGCAGGTTTTCCGATTCGCTGCCCCTGCGTTGATGGGCGGCAACGTCGGAATTCTCAAACACGCTGGCAACGTTCCCCAATGCGCCCTTGCCATTGAGCAGATTTTTTGTCGCGCTGGTTTCGACGACGGAATTTTCCAAACCTTGCTCATCGAAGCCGAACAAGCAGAAAAAGTAATCGTCGATCCGCGGATCAAAGCGGTCACGCTAACGGGCAGCGATCGGGCTGGCAGCATTGTCAGCAGTCTCGCCGCGCGCGAAATCAAGAAAAGCGTGCTCGAACTGGGCGGCAGCGACCCGTTTATCGTCATGCCAAGCGCTGATTTCGAGCTTGCAGTCACCACCGCAGTTAAAGCGCGGGTGCAGAACACCGGGCAATCGTGCATCGCGGCCAAACGATTCTTCATCGCCGACAAAATTTACGACAAGTTTTTGGATCAATTCGTCGACAAGATGAGATCGCTAAAAGTCGGCGACCCGTTCGATGAGACCATGGAGATCGGTCCCCTCGCCAATGAAAACATTCTGAAAGGCGTCCACGATCAGGTGCAAAAGTCGATCGCCATGGGCGCGAAACTGTTGACTGGTGGAAATCGAATCGCCGGTCCGGGATTTTTCTATGAGCCGACGGTGCTGGTCGATGTTCCGCGCGAAGCGCCGGCATTTCGTGAGGAAGTATTCGGTCCAGTGGCGGCAGTTATGCGCGTGCGTAGCGTCGAGGAAGCAATTGAGCTGGCTAACGACAGCACGTTTGGATTAGGCGCGAGCGCATGGACGAACGATAAGAACGAACAGGAAGTTTTCGTGTCGGAACTTCAAAGCGGCATGGTCTTCATCAATTCCATGGTCGCATCCGACCCTCGACTGCCATTTGGCGGAACTAAACGCTCTGGGTTCGGCCGCGAGCTCGGTTACGCCGGCATCCGCGAATTCATGAACGCCAAGACAATCTGGATCGCATAAGGAGGGAAGCAATTTGTGACTAATGCTCGCTGCGGATCGGTTTGTTTTGCTGAAACGCGGCCATGCTTTTTTCAAGGTCGCTCACTAATCCGTCGTTGTTAGTTGCTTTGGCGATTTCGATTCCTTGTTGGGCCACGCCAATCGCGTCGTTGAAGCGACCAACCTCCGCGTAAGCGGCGGCCAGGGTGCGAAGAACGATTGCGTTCGGATGACCGGCGCGACTTGCTACGTCTTCCGCGAGTTGAACGGCCCGCGGACCATTGCGAAATGAATCTTCTGACGAAGTTGCAAGCACCCAGGCGAGATTCACTTCCGCATTCATGAAACCCGGATCGATCTCTAAAGCTTTTTCCAAATGCTCGACCGAGCCTTTAGTGTTACCGGTCTGCAACAATGCCAGACCAAGATTATTTTCCGCATTCGCATCGCCAGGCCGAATCCGCAACGCTTCCTTGGAGTGTTCGATCGCTTCCGGAACACGACCGCGTCGCATTAGCAGGTCGGCCAGGCTGGCGTGAGCGAAATAATTGTCTTTCGTCACCGCGATGGTGTGCTTCCAGAGAATTTCGCTGTCGCGCCAGTAAGAAACCTGGGCGCGGGCGGTGATTGCGAGAGCACCAACAGTCAAAATAAAGAAAGCACTTAACGTCCAACGCCGAACGTCGAATGCCGAATGCGGGGTTGTTCGTTCGACGTCCGGTGTTCGACGTTCGGCGTTCGACGTTTTCAGTAGACCCACGACTGTCCATGCAATCGCGATGTAAAGGCCGATCTGCGGCAGATATGTATAACGATCGGCGTGGGCCTGGAGATTGATTTGGATAATGCCGATGACTGGCAGCATCATCACGGCGTACCAAAGCCATCCAACGAGCAGGTATGGTCTTGATTTTCGCAGAGCGAAAACAAGCAGCGTGATCGCAAGCAAGGTGACAGCGGCGGCGATTGGTTGCCAAACTGGCAAACCGTTTGACGGATACGCATAAAAAACGCCGAGTTTCGCCGGCCAAATCATTTGCCAGATGTAAACGACATAACTGACAAGAGCGTTCCCAAGTCGGGCACGGAATGGCAGCTGATCAGCGGCACTATGGGCCGACGCGATCCCTTTCGAACTCAAAAAAGCGCCAACACTTGCGACAATCAGCAACGGAACTTTCTCGATAGCCAGTTTCGGCCAGCTGCATCGGTCTCCTACCATATGACATGTGACATGTGAGTTGTGACTTCTGCCCAATGGCCAATAATCGAGTAGCAACAAGACGACCGGCGTCGTCACCAGCATCGGTTTGGAAAGCAATCCGGCTGCGAACAGGACCAGCATCGCCACGTAGCGACCGATCAACGGCTTGCGCGTGTAGTGGAAATACGCCGCCAGCGTCAGCATGAAGAACACCCCGCTCAAAACGTCTTTGCGTTCTTCGATCCAAACCACCGATTCGGCGCGCAGCGGATGAATCGCGAATATCGCCGCGACAAACGCTGATGCCCAAACGTAAATCGGTGGTGAGAGCCTGTAGCGGACGCTGTTAGCGTCCCGCGGGAAGCCAACGGCTTCCCCTGCAGTCAATCTCAGCAGCACCAAAAACAAAAGAACGACGCTTACACCATGCAGAACCAGATTCGTCATGTGAAACGCGCCCGGATTTGAACCGAAGAACGAGAATTCGAGCATGTGCGAGACGTTCTTGAGTGGAAACCAGTTGGTGGACGGCCAATGGGTGAACGCCCACTTCAAATTGTGGAAGGTCAGGCCACTGTTGATTTCGGGAACTTCGTAAACGTACTCGGGATCGTCGAAGTTGATGAATGGAAACCGGATGGTCTGGCCAAAGACAAACCAGACGAGCGCAACAAGTCCCGCGCAAGTCCCAGCGATGGTCCAGCGGTTTCTATTGCCCATTCGGCAAAGTCGGATCGCGGAACGGTTGGTGTTGCCGGTAGAGTTTCGTTTCGTCCTCGATTTTCACCGCAAGTTGGAATTGTTGCTGAGCATCGGCGAGCCCCGAAGCGGTTGCACCGGCTTCGATGGCCTTATCAAACTGGCCTGCTTCGGCATACGCTGCCGCTAGAGTTCGGATATAAAATGGATTCTTGTTCTGAGTGACGCGACTCAATCTCAGCGCAACGTCCACTGCCCGCGGCCCGTTTCGCACTGAGTCATCGGGCGCAGCAGAAAGTACCCATGCCATATTATTCAAGGGCATCTCAGAATCCGGCTCCGATCGCAACGCGATCTCATAATGACTTACGGCTTCGCGAAAAAAACCCTTCTGAACGAGCACATTCGCTAAACTGGTGTTGGTGCCGGGATCGTTCGGACGCAACGCCAGCGTGGCTCGCCATTGTTCAATCGCTCCATCTAGATCCCCTTTCTGGGCAAGAGCAACGCCCAGGTTATAGTGCGCATCCGGGAAATCAGGCCGAAGTTCGATCGCTTTTCGGAAGTGGCTGAGCGCTTCATCGAGTCGTCCGATCCGCCCCAAGACGTTGCCGATCGTAGCCTCGATCACGGCAAGACTGAGGGTGTAATGCTGCTGTTCGCTGGCGGAACGAACCGCCAAAGCTCGTTGCAGGTAGGACAGCGCTTCGTCCAACCGCCCGCTTTCCATATAAAAGTTGCCCAGGTCTGTCAGGGCAACGTCGTTGTCGGTGGTAACAGCGAGGGCGTGGGCCCAAAGGCTTTCCGTGTTCCGCCAATAACTCGTTTGTTTCCATGAGCACGCCGTCAGCACCGTGACAACCGCGACACCTGCGATGCCAAGGATTTGTTTGCGCGCGCGAAACGAAGCCGAAAGATCCGCAATAAGCCAGATCCACGCGATATAGAGGCCAACGTGCGGCAAATAGGTATAACGATCTGCGTGACCTTGAAGGCCGACCTCGATGATGCCGATTACCGGCAAAAGCATGACGAGGTACCAAATCCAGCCGACAATGAGGTAAGGATGACGTTTGCGGACCGCAAAGGCTGTCCATGTCACCGCGACGAGGAAAACAGCAGCGAGGGCGACTTGCCAGACGGCCAACCGGTTATCCGGATGCGGATAAAACACGGCGAGCTTGGCCGGCCAGAAGAGCTGCCAGACGTAAGTGACGTAGGTCACGATCGCGTTCTGCAGGCGCCAACTAAATGGCAATTGCGCGATCGACTCAGAGGATTTGATCTGGATCAAGAAGGTGACGACTGAAGTTGCGAGCGACAGCCCAAACAATGGGATTTTCTCGACCACAAGCCCAACTACGGAGGTTGAAGAGTTGAAAGGTTGAGAGGTTGAGATGACCGCCCTGCGGTTTTGCGTTTCGCTATCATCTTGCTCCACGCTCCCCGCTCCCTGCCATCTGCGGAGTGGCCAGTAATCCAGCAGGAGTAACACTATCGGTGTTGTCACGAGCATCGATTTCGACATCAATCCGCAGGCAAACAAAATTGCCACCGTCACGTAGCGTCCGAATGAAGGAGAGCGCGCATAACGGGTGTAGGCGATAAGGGTCAGAAAAAAGAAAACCGCGCTCAGGACATCTTTGCGTTCGGCGACCCAGGCGACCGATTCTACCCGAAGCGGATGAATCGCGAATATTGCGCTGACAAACGCTGCGCTCCAAAATCTGTTTGTTAGACCAAATAGCCACCCGAACAGCGCCAGCGCTGCAATGCTGTGAAACAAAACGTTGCTGAAGTGGTGCCCACCCGGTTTGAGATCAAACACCTGACAATCGATCATGTGCGAAATCATCGTCAGCGGATGCCAGTTCTTCGTGTAGGTGTCGACGAAAGCGTGCGCAATTCCATGTACGCTCAACCCGGCGCTGACCAACGCGTTTCCGTAAACGTAAACCTTGTCGTCGTAGTTGACGAAGTCGTGCCAAAGCGTTTGCCCAAAGACGATCCAGATGAGCGCGACGATTGCGGCGCTGGTCGCAAATCGAATCCAAAACGGCGGGTCAGTTCCCCGGCGATTCACGATAAGGTTTGCCCTGTTGATACAGCTCGAGTTCGTGTCGCAACGTCTCGGCTAGTGGACCATTCCGTTGCTCTATCGCTAAATCCGCGGCGCGTTGCCCTGCATTTGTCGCTTTGGGAAAATCGCCGTTCTCGGCGTAGGCCGCAGCCAATGTGCGAAGAACGATCGGTGTGTGACCGCCAGGAAGCACCGATGCCGATTCCGCCAGCTCGACAGCTCGCTTTCCATTCCGGATTGAATCATCCGGGTAAGTGGCAAAGACCCAGGCCAGATTGTTACGCGCGTTTCCATCATTCGGATCGATTTGTAAGCTCGTTTCCCACTCAGTAATCGCGCGGTGGGCATCTCCGTCTTGCACAAGCAAAGCTCCAAGACTGTCGCGCGCAGCAACGTTGAACGGAAAGTCTCTCACGGTCGCTTCAGCGTGAATGATGTTTCCAATCCGCGATTGGATCTTGGCTTCCTCAGTTTCGCCGCGAGCCCACAAAGCGGCTGCCAAGTTTTGGTGCGCGATCTGGCTGTTGGAAGTGACCGCAATCGCCTCTTTCCAAAGTGAGACACTATCGCGCCAGTAGGTTGTTTGTTTCCACGCACAAATCCCCAGGGCAAGCACTACGCAGGTCGCGATCGGCGTAAGAATCGCGCTTCGATAGCGCCATCGCTGCGTCAGATCGGCCATCGTCCACGTCACTGCGATAGTAATTCCGATATGGGGAAGGTAAGTGAAACGATCGGCCCTGGCCTGGAGGCCTGATTGAAAAAATCCGAGCACGGGAAAAAGCAGAATCAAGAACCAGAACCAGCCGACGAAAATGTAAGGACGCTTCCGCCACAGGACAATTGCCAGGACGGTAATTGCCACGATCAAGCAGACCGAACTCAGAACGATCCCGCTATTCAGTTGATTGCGCGGATGAGGATAAAAGACGGCGAGATCGACTGGCCAAAACATTTGCCGAAGATAAATGACAATACTCACAGCAGCGTTTTGCAGGCGCGGCAGAAACGCTAACTGGTCCAGCGACGCCATTGTTGCTGTTTGCACAAAAACCGTAACGGCCGATGCGGTCAGTGACAGTGCAACCAACGGCAATTTTTCGAGTACAAGACGACTAATGGAAGTTGAGGGGTTGTGATGTTCCTCCTTCGCTAAAGCTACGGTGGACAGGGGAGGAGTTGAGACGGCTCCTAGCTCGCTCCCTGGTCCGCGCCATCTTTTGAGGGGCCAAAAATCCAACAACAGCAACACCACGGGAACAGTGACAAACGTCGCTTTCGACATTAATCCGCCCATCGCCGCGATCGACAGCACAACGTAACGCCAGACGCCGGGCGCTCTCACGTAACGAAGATATGCGCCAAGCGTCAGTGCGAGAAATAGGCCACTGAGTACGTCCTTCCGCTCCGCGACCCAAGCCACAGATTCCACTCGCATCGGATGGATCGCGAAAATCGTCGCGACAAACGCGCTTCGCCAAATCTGGCCGGTCATGGCGCTAACGACCAAGAACAAAAGCACGGCTGCGATGTTGTGAAAGAGGACGTTTGTGAGGTGATGGCCACCTGCTTTTAACCCGTAAATCTGACAATCGATCATATGGGTCAGCGTTGTCAGCGGATGCCACAACCTGGCGTGACTTCGAGTTAGCAAACCTTTGAGTCCATCGACGGTCACCCCCCGACTGATTTCGGTATTTAGGTAAACATATCGGTCGTCATCGAAGTTGATGAAGTCGTGGTTCAGGGTTTGTCCAAACACCAGCCAGATCGCGACCGTGAGAAAAAAGCAAACCGCGAATGTGATCCGGCGATCCTGTCGGGGACTCGTCAACTCCGGCGCTGTCGGCATCTTTTTAAACCGGAGGCGGACTCAATCGCCAACGCGCCAGACGAAAACGTAAAGCGGTTCCGAGACAGCCGAGGCCATAGCGCACGCTTCGACGAAAATTAATCGAGGACATTTCAGGCATGTATTTCGCCGGACAAGTGACTTCGCCAATTTTGCACCCGAGCCAGACAATCTGAGTTAGCATTTGATTGTCGAACACGAAATCGTTCGAATTTTTCTCGATCGGCACCCGTTCGAGCAAACTGCGCGCAAAAGCGCGATAGCCGGTGTGATACTCAGAAAGTTTGGCGCCGATCATGACGTTCTCGGCCGCCGTGAGAAAACGATTGGAAACGTACTTCCACCATGGCATCCCGCCATCGAGCGCGCCGCCGCCGAGGATGCGTGACCCCAGCACGCAGGGATAAAGTCCACTCGCGACCATTGACGCCATCGCGGGCAGAAGCTGCGGGGTATATTGATAATCGGGATGGATCATGACGATGATGTCGCCGCCGGCCGCCAGCGCCAGCCGATAACAAGTTTTTTGATTGCCACCGTAGCCGCGGTTTTCCGGGTGCACTTCCACTTGCACGTTCGGCAACGTCCGTGCAATGGCGGCCGTTTCGTCGTGACTGGCGTCATCGACCACAATGACGAGGTCAACGATCCCCTGCTCCATCACTTCATCGTAAGTTTTTTGCAGAGTGCGCGCGGCGTTATAAGCCGGCATGACGACGACAATTTTCTGGCCGTATAACATTTCTCGACGCGCACCATCTCCATTCGCGCCGCCTTCATCAAGTCCGAATCCTACCGCTCTGCGGTAATCTTCAAGTCAGGCAGATGATTGATAGACCAGCCTTCGCCAAAGGTTACGGCTCGGCAAGCTAGCGGAAGCGTAATCGTTGCAAAAAAATCCGCCGCCCCGGTTGCCCAGAGCGGCGGTCGAAGTTTCGAACTATTGCCGATCTTAATCGCCGAACAGACGCATGTTCGCAATAATAGTAGTAATCGGGGGCGGAGCGGTTTGATTTACGCATCTCGTCTGGATGTGGACATTCAAGCGAAGCGTCATCTGACTATGGAAGAGTTTATCAACCAGGGTTTGGGAAAGCCCGCTTTCTACCAATGAGCGTTTAGTGATACCAAGGTTACCAGCACGACTGTAATTGAGATGTTGCCGTTCCCGGTCACCTGGATTCATCGAGCGATCTTCACGCATTCGATTATCACCGAATTGGAACTGGAGTTTTCCACCGCAGGGGTCGCCCGTGTTGGGATCGGTGCAGCTTGGATCATTGAGGACAGTGCTCTCGATGGTTATATCGGCGGTGTATTGAAAGAAAACGCTGTTCTGTGGTGATCCACTGGTGTTTTCCAGGGTGAAATCGTGGAAGAAATTCAACACCGGATAAATGATGTCGCGAGTAGCGTCTTTCGGTAACACGATCGCAGCGATGTTATACGCATCAAAGCTGTCCGTCCCAGGACACGCCTGGGTCGTAAAACATTGGGGGCTATTATTGTTTGGCGCGACCGAAGGAGCAGGCGTTGGACTCGTCGCTGGACAGTTATTTACATAAATAAAGCCACTGCCTACGCCCAGATAATTGGCACCCTGCTTAAACGAATCCGGATCGCCCACGTCATTTTCAGTTGGCGGACCAGCCTTTAGCCAGCCAACCAGGGCCAGACTCGACGCGACAGCAATCAACAACTTCGATCTTGTGTTCTTCATTTTGGTTCCCTTTCGGATTTGTTTAAGTGAACTGTTTTGTAGGGCAAGATCTGACTCGAGCGCCGGACTGTCAATTGCAATCGCCCTTCGATACAAACATGTTACAAACTCCCCCGTGGTCATTCTTCACGACCCCCAGTGCGTCGAATACTCCGCCGCTGGTCACCCCGAGCGGCCCGCCCGTATTACCCGCACGGTGCCAGTCTTAAAGGAACATCATCCGACATGGACGTGGCAGAAACCGCGAGGAGCTACCGACAGCGAATTACTCCGGGCGCATTCGCAGGAGCACGTCCGGCGAATCAAAAATCCCAGTGGAGATTTTGATCCTGACACACCGGCATATCCGAAGATCGACAATTTCGCGCGAAAATCGGCTGGTGCGGCGATTGAAACCGCGCGCGCGGCTCTAAAAGGCCAGCGCGCATTGAGCTTGAATCGGCCGCCGGGACATCACGCAACCCGGATACAGGCAATGGGCTTCTGTTATTTCAGCAACACCGCGATCGCCGCGCTCGATGCCTTGGAAAATGGCGCCAATCGGGTCGCGATTTGGGATTTCGACGCCCACCACGGTAACGGGACCGAAGACATTGTCGCGCATAACGACCGAATTCGATTCGCGTCCATTCACCAGTTCCACGCTTATCCGGGCACCGGCGCAAAATCGTTTGCCAATATCGACAATTATCCGGTCGCGCCGCTGACACCGCGGCAGGAACACGTCGAGGTTTGCAAGCGCGCCCTGGAAAAGCTTATCGGATTCAAGCCGGACCTCCTTCTGGTTTCCGCGGGATTCGACGCCTATGTGGGAGATCCGCTTGTTCAGATGACGCTCGAGCGCCATGATTTCGCGACATTCGGTGATTGGCTCCGCGAGACCGACATTCCCACTGGCGCGATCCTCGAAGGCGGCTACAGCGAGGATTTGCCGGAATTAATCGACGCGTTTCTGACCGCGTGGACCGGCTGATTCAATCGTTTTCAATAAGCGCACCGCGGCGGCTTCGATCTCGTAATAA